>NZ_JADEXD010000172.1 GCF_015207285.1 Tychonema sp. LEGE 07203
TTAATGATTTTATATGTAACAAACAACAAATAACAAATAACAAATAACAAATAACAAATAACAAATAACAAATAACAAATAACAAACAACAAATAACAAATAACAAACAACAAATAACAAATAACAAATAACAAATAACAAATAACAAACAACAAATAACAAAAACCGTCAACTAACATTATGCCTGTGTTGCTGGGAAAAGTTTTAGGAATCGGTGCGGGTACAATCCTCCTATTAGGTGCGACTGGATACTGGTACGTTTTTATTGCCGGAGCTCCTCAGTTAGACCCTCCGAAAGTAATAGTTGATGCCGACTTAAATTTTGAACTCAAAACATATAAAAGTGCGGCTATGAATTCAGAGCGCACCTACGGCTTAATTTTACCGCCTGGGTACGCAAAAAATCCCAAACAGCGCTATCCAGTGATTTTTTTGCTCCACGGCGGGCACGGAGACGCGCGTGCTTATCAAGACAAAGCTGCTGTTACTTCTGTACTTCACGATTTATATAAAAGCAAAAGATTGCCGCCGTCAATTATCATTACTCCTGACGGAAACGACAAGCGGGGTACGAGTCCTTTGTGGGATCCGCAATATTTTGACGGGCCCAACGGTCGCGTGGGAACTGCGATCGGCTCCGAGTTGGTTCAAATCGTCAAATCGCGCTACAGAACCCTAGAATACCCCAAATTATGGGCAATGGGAGGACAATCTTCGGGAGGTTGGGGAGCGTTTAATGTTGGTTTGCGCTACTTGAATAATTTTAATATTCTGTTCAGCCACAGCGGTTATTTTACCGATGGAAGCGGCAAAACTAACAGTCCTAAATATTTAGTGGAAAAACTTCCCGTTCAAGACAAACAGCGGTTGCGCGTTTATTTAGATGCGGGGGAAGAAGACAAGGAATTTTTGACTTCTACGCAACAGTTTCACGAACAGTTAAACCGTTTGGGGATTGCTAACGAGTTTCACAAATTTCCGGGCGGACACGGGATTGTTGGCCCTGATGTCGGTTGGAATTATTGGCACAAGCATTTAGCCGATTCGTTAAGTTATGTTGGAAAACAGTTTAAGATATCACTGGCCGCACAGAAAAATTAAAAAGGTGAACTGTGTTACCCCAAAAAACTAGAATTGGACTTTGGACTGCATCATTTTTAACCGGATTGGTAGGTGCGATCAACCTGCTATCTGCAGTAACTCCCAGTTTACCCGATCGCCGAAATTGGCTGGAACCGTTTTTTCCTTTTACCCTGCGTGCAGGCGGTCATTTTTTTGCAGCAGTTATTGGGTTTATGTTGCTAACTTTGGCCGCTAATTTGTTGCGGCGCAAGCGGATTGCTTGGTTGTTGACTGTGGGACTGTTAATTGTTTCTATTGTAATTCATTTAATTAAGGGATTAGATGTTGAAGAAAGTTTGCTTTCTGGGGTGCTGCTGTTGCAATTGTTGGTGATGCGGAAGACATTTACCGCTCAATCCGATCGCCCTTCAATTGCTCAAGGAATCCGCGTTTTAGTAGGCGCTTTGTTATTTACACTTGCTTACGGTACGGCTGGTTTTTACATATTGGACGGGCGTTTTGAAGTTAACGAACGAGCAGTTAATTTCAATTTGGACGATGCTTTGTACCAGACTTTCGCTATGTTTTTTACGGCGGACAATGCGGGTTTGGTTCCGAAAACTCGGTTTGCTAACTTTTTCGCAGATTCGATTTATGCTGTCGGTGCGGTAACGCTTGGTTACGCACTTTTGATGCTGCTGCGGCCGGTGCTGCTGCGAAATTCGGCAAGTATTTCGGAACGCAATAAAGCTCAGGAAGTTGTAGCAGAATACGGGCGGACAACCCTAGCGAGACTGGCGTTGCTTGAGGATAAATCTTATTATTTTAGTCCTTCGGGAAAAAGTACGATCGCCTACGTGCCCAAAGGTAGAGGCGCGATCGCCCTCGGAGACCCCATCGGGCCTGCCGAAGACCGCAAAGAGGCAATTCTGGGGTTTCAAGAATTTTGCGATCGCAACGATTGGTATCCAGCATTTTATCAAACTTTGCCCGACGATTTAGAAATGTATTCTACTCTCGGTTTTCGAGTAGTACAAATTGGCGAAGAGGCGATTGTAAATCTCAAAAACTTTACTCTCAAAGGCAAGGCAAATCAAAACTTAAGAACTGCGATTAACCGACTGACAAAAGCAGGCCATCGTATCGAATTTTACGAACCTCCTTTAAGTTTGGAATTGATGCGACAAATGAAATCTGTTAGCGACGAGTGGCTGCAAATGGTTCAGGGTGCGGAAAAACAGTTTTCTGTGGGTTGGTTTGACGAGGCATATTTGCAGAAAACGCGCGCCGTAGCGATTCACACTCCCGACGGTAAAATTAGTGCTTTTGCTAATACGATCTCGGTGGGAAATGATGTTGTTGGAGTTGATTTAATGCGGCGGCGCACCGAGGTGGAAAACGGCACGATGGAGTGTTTGTTTGCTTCGATGTTGCAGCACTGTCAAGAATTGGGCTATGCAGAATTTGATTTGGGTTTGTCGGCTTTGGCGGGAGTCGGAGAAGAGGGTAAATCCGGGCGGTTAGAAAAGGTTTTGATTTATCTTTCGGATCACTTGAGCAAGTTTTATAATTTTAAGGGATTGCACAGTTTTAAAGATAAGTTTGGGCCGCGCTGGGAACCGCGTTATTTTGTTTATCCGAGTTTGGGAAGTCTGCCGGATGTTGTGGTTGCTTTGATTCGGGCCGATTCGGGCGATCGACTTTTAGATTATTTGCGCCCGGGAAGTTAGGCAATTTTAGATTAACGCAGCAATTACCAACAAATAGGAGCAGTTTATGAATTTGACACTGAATCTATCACCTGAATTGGAGCAATATCTCTTACAATCTGCTGAGCGGCGAGGTCTTTCTGTGGAGGAAGTAACCTTGCAAAGGCTGATGGGATGTATGCAGAGTCAGGAACAGAATTCGATCGCATCTGGTGCGGTGTGTGAAGTTTGGTCTCCCTATGATGCGTTTGATGCTGCACAGACGATGCTGGAAGTTTTAAAGCAATCGAAAGCTCAAGAGGATGAGTAATGTGGAACGATTTTCTTTTGTATCTGTTAATAATGCTTTAGGGGAAATTTGATTCGGGCTGAAAATGTACCGTTGATTTTGGGTCAGGTGAATTTCTTTATGGAGTTCGATGTTTGTTTTTATCGATCGCAATTGGCGTTTAATATTAGTCCTCGTTGACTGGTTTAACTGGTTCCGAGGCTCTGCCTGGGAACCCATATCACTCTTGCTCTGCCTCGGCTGGAGAAATCGAACGGACATGATATGACCAATGACTAATGACTAATGACTAATGACTACTGACTAATGACTACTGACCAATGACTAATGACTACTGACTAATGACTAATGACTAATGACTAATGACTGAGTTATGCCAAGCCCCGCAGCGGCACGCACTGCTTCTGCAAAACCTCTGAGTACAGCTTTTCGAGCTCAGTAATATTCTGACTGAGAGTGTACCGCTCGATCGCCCGTTGGCGTGCTTTTTGGCCCAGCAGCATTCCAAACTCAGGATGATCGCAAAACAGCGGCAGCAAAGTTTGCAACTGACTCCGCACCCGCTGAGTGTTCAAAACTATCCCCGCGCCTTCCTCCAAAGCCTCGCCGTCAGCACCGGCATCCGTTGCCAAACAAGCTAAACCGCAGGCCATCGCTTCCAGCAGCGACAGCGACAGTCCCTCCACCAAAGAAGGCAAAATAAATACATCTGCACCGCGCAGAATTTCGATCCGGCGCTCCTCCTCGGCGACAAATCCGAGCCACTTAATGCCCTCCTCTTCGCCGTAGGACAGTTGCAGCGAGGCGGCTAGGGGCCCGTCACCCACGATGGCCAACACGTTACCAGGCCCAAAATTGCACTCTTTCCAAGCCTTCAGCAGAGCCTCGACATTCTTCTCCGGCGCAATTCGGCCTTGGTAGACAAAAATTCGATCGGCCTTTAACTCCGACTTCAACCCCGAAGGCCCGGGAGAATACTTCGTCGCGTCTACTCCGTTGGGAATCACGGCTACCCGTTCTTGCGGTACTCCCAACTTCATCAAAATTTCCCGCTGAATGTAAGAAAATACGATCGTCGAGTCGTAGTGAGCCAAAAACGGAGCGTAGAGTTGATACATCAGGTGTTGGGTTCCCGATGTCAAATTCCGCAATTTGCGATCGAACGGCGGGTGAAAAGTCGCCACCAAAGGCAAATTCAATTCTTGACAAATTTCCGGCAGCAGAAAGTCTAGAGGCGAAAGCGTCAGGGAAGCGTGAACAACATCGGGTTTCAGCCTCCGCAAAGATTTCATCAACACGGTGCGGGATTTGAGAGTCGGAATCGTATAAATTTGCGATTTGTAGTGACAGGGTAAAGAAACTTCGTTGCAACTCGCCGGCGAGAGCGAATTGGTAAATGAAGTTTGAGCAATGGAAGCTCCCCATTTCCCATTTGCCATGCTCCACGCCGCATTGTTCCTGTCGGGCGGGCCGGCTTCTTGGGCAAAGTGCAGGAAACTTACCTGGTATCCCCGGTCTAACAGTGCGTTGGTGACTTCCCTGGAGTAAGTGACGTTACCGCAAAAAGGTGATTTTTTTCCTAGCCAAGCGATGTGCATTCGAGTAAATCAGAGTTTGTTATTTTTTAGATTCGATCGACTTTGCTATTAGTGCTACGGAAAATATACCAGGTTAAGACACCGCCAGCGATCGCCAATCCAGCCAAAGCCAAAAACACAGCAGGCAAACCCAGAAATGTTTCCGCTACTCCCGCCAAAGCCAATGGTAAACTCAAAGCGATATTAGTGGCATTATTTTGCAGCCCGAAGACTTTTCCCCGCATTTCTTCTGGGGTTTCTGATTGAATTGTCGTCTGCATCGGCACTCCTACCAAGGAAGCAAATAAACCCAACAGGGTAATGAACAGCACCGAGATCCACAAATGGTGTGTAAATGCAGAAAGGCCCAGCAGAGCAAGTGCCATGCCCACCGATCCGATTAAACTCAGTTGGGAATGAGAAAATTTGTGGCCGAGATAGCCGACTGTCGTTGCCCCAACAGCCATCCCCACGCCCACTGCAGCCAGCAAAAAGCCAAATTGCGACGCTTTCATACCGGGCAGCATTTCTGCCAGCCGCACCGCTAGAACTGCCAAGGCTGCAAAAATGGAAAATAGAATAATTAGTTGAATTAAAGCATTGCGGACTTTCGGTTGATCGTTGATGTAACGCAGGCCGTCTTTTAAATCTGCTAGGGGGTGCGGTGGTTCGTGTTCGGCTTCGCTTTTTTCGCCTGTTTTCATTGACAGCAACAGCACTCCGGCGAAGGCGTAACTTCCGCCTACTACTATTTCTTTGCCGATGCCGATTCCGCCGCCGAGGTTGGTGAATAGGGTGTCGGCCAAAGCTAGTAAGGGTTCTCCGACGGCAAAGCCAATAATCACCGAACCCATCATGGTTGTGGTGTAGAGGGAGTTGGCCGATAGCAGGTGGTGGCGTTCCACAATTAGCGGAATCACTGACTGTTCTGCTGGGGCGAAAAATTGAGTTAGTGTCGAAACTAGGAATGTTACTAGCAGCAGCAAGCAGAATCCGAGCGGCAGTTGACCGATTTCAAAACCGTCTGAGAGCCACAGCAGCACTGGTAGTATTAATACGAAGCCTCCCCGCAACAGGTTTGTGGCTACGAGCACGGCTTTTTTCGGCCAGCGATCGACATACACGCCTGCGGCGGCACCGAACAGCACTGCGGGTATGGTAAAGGCGATCATGATTGCTGATACCCATCTGCTGATGCTTTGATCTGGCGCTTGAAACCGGCTGGCTACGAGGGCGATCGTCAGTACGAGATAAACTTTATCTGCTAGTTGGGAGAATATTTGCCCGCTCCACAGTGCTAGAAAATTGCGGTTTTTGATAACTGGCAAAAATCCTGTGTCTTTTTCGGGAGTTTCGCTAAGGGCTTCGGATATCTCTGCTGTTGGCTCTGCTGTTGGCTGCCCGACGGCGGCAGGTTCGCTGTTACTTGTGTTCGAGTCTGTTTCTGGATTTGCGGGATATTTATCCATTTCTGGATCTTGGGCGTTGCTCCATTGTCGATCGGCTCTTTCGGGCGAGGACTGATAATCTGGAACATTTTCTCGTTCTTCCATCTTGTGGTGGGTCGCAGCTAAAACAGATATTCTCAAATCAGAATCGGACAGTCGCATCATAGGATTGGGGGGTGGATCGCCAGGGATGGTCGAAGTTGGGGGATGGGGATTTCCAGTTGAGGTGTTAACCTCACTTGTTAAATAATTCGTAACTTTATCTATTATCTAATGTTGCAAGAAGGTTGAGAATTTACCTGAAATTGCCGGCAGGTTCGGATATCCCGCCGGCTCGGGGTGCAGTACGATCGCCCGATCGCCTATTTAACCGAAAATTTAAAACTCAAAATTCTCTAAGTAGGTGTCGATCGAGCTTCCCGATCGAATCCTGCAACCTAAATGATACTGGGCATACTGTCGCAAAATATTTTCGACTGATACCCAAGCTGCGCGATCGGCAATCCCCTCTTCTAGTTCTGCACTACCCAACTGTTGCAGCGCTGCTAATTCCTTAGCATTTATTTGGAAATTTGTCAAGTGTTTGCTGTCGCTGGTTGGTCGGGAACGGGAGGCGACTCTGTAGGAGCTGCCAATTTCAGAGGATAGTTCAGCTTCTAAGTTAGCTAGCTCGGACAAGCTGAAGGTTCCCCCAGAGGGTATACTAAAGCCGGTTTGCCAGTTCGGATCGTTGAAATTGGGGGCGATCGGTTGTCTGGTTGTGCCACAGACTTGGACTTGGGGCGCGAGACCTGCTAGGGCGAGCAAGTGAAAAATGCCTTGGGCGAGGTGGGCGATGAGGACGGCGGCGGATTGGATTTCGGTGCGATCGGACAAACGCTCCAAACGGCTCAAGTGTTCGCCCAGCAAAAAGAAGAGTTCTTCTTGGGGCTCGTCGGAAAGGGCGCTGGCGATCGCCAATTCGGCCAGATATTGGGCGGCGGAGAGTTTCCCCAGGTTGCGGCTCAAACCCGGATAGGATTCGACGGTGGACGCTTGGGTAATTTTGTCGAGCGATCGGCCTTTGGCAATCAGCAATTCGTTGACGACAAATAACTCGCTTCTACCGCCAATGCTCGATCGCTGTTTGCGAACACCGGGCGCTACAGCTCGAATTAAGCCGAATTCCCGCGTTAAAACTGTCAGCACGCGATCGGATTCGCCGATCGGCGCACTCTTAAGATTGATTCCAGTTGCTTTGTAAGTTCTAATCATTTGTTAGTTGACTGTTGGCTGTTAACAGTTAACTGTTAATTGTTGACTGTTGACTGTTGACTGTTGGCTGTTGATTGTTGGCTGTTGACTGTTGATTGTTGATTGTTGGCTGTTGACTGTTAACTGTTAACTGTTGACTGTTGACTGTTGATTGTTAACCTTTAGCTTTTTGTTTTAGTGAGTTAAGATAGGCATTAAGTTTTGGTGAAAGTTCATTCAATAACGGATGTAATCGATCGCTCTCTTCTTGAGTTAAAAGATTACGAGCATAGGCAAGTCTTAACCAGTGTCTTGTTTCATTTAATGAACCTCTGGCAATTTTTACGAAACGCTGATTATCTTGATAACTATGCCGTCCGTGTCCTTCTGCAATGTTAGCACCAACACTATCAGCCGCTCTCACGATTTGTTTGCCCATCGTATCTTTCGTAAAGTAGTCCCATTTTTTAACAATAAACCATATTTCGTTTGATATTTTTTCGGCTAATTGATAAACTTGTAGCTGTTGGAAGTTCTCCATATTAACTCCTTTAAATAACTGGTAGTCAACAGCCAACAGTCAACAGCCAACCGCCAACAGTCAACAGCCAACCGCCAACAGTCAACAGCCAACCGCCAACAGTTAACAGCCAACAGTTAACAGTTAACAGTCAACAGTTAACAGCCAACAGTTAACAATCAATGATTGCCTAAATTATCGCGCTGGCGGATTAATTCCGGGCCGCGAGAAGTCCCCAAACGAGTTGCCCCAGCCACAATTAAATCTAAAGCTTGTTCGTGAGTGCGAATTCCTCCCGCCGCTTTAATCCCAATCCGTCCCTTCGTAACTTCTTTGAGCAGTCGCACATCCTCCACATTCGCCGGGCCAAAAAAGCCAGTGTTGGTTTTGATGTAAGCCGCACCAGCTTCCATACAAATTTCAGCAGCTAATTGTTTTTCGGAATCCGAAAGCAGCGAACTTTCGATAATTGCTTTGATAGTTTTTCCGGTTTGTTCGCAAATTTCGGCTAATTCCCGGTGTAATTCGTCGATTCTGCCCGCTTTCAACAATCCCAAGTTAACAGAGACATCTAACTCTACTGCTCCGTTGTCGGCGGCTTCTAGAGCTTCGTAAAGTTTCACCGTTGAAGTCGAAGCACCGGTGGGAAAACCTATAACTGTGCAGACTTTGGGCTTTTTGCCGTGCAGCAATTGAACTGCTTGTCGGACGTAGGCGGGATACACGCAAACTGTGGCAAAGCCAAATCTCTCTGCTTGTTGGCAACAGTGTTCTACTTGCTCTGGTGTAGCGGTGGGGTCGATCAGGCCGTAGTCGATCGAGGGGGCAATATCGATGTCTGCCTGGTTTCGAGCCATTGTTGTTGTTTATCCGAAGTAACTGCTTCCTTATTATGTAGCGAATTTACCCATTGTGCACTTGACTCCGAGCCCGATCGAGCACAAATACTCAATTTGCTCCTCGTAAAAACTTGGGCAGGAATTGGTGCACTTATTTACTCCAAACAAATATATTTTGGTATCTGCCTTTAGATACATTTTTAATCTTTCTTTAGGTATACTTTGTGAAAAGGAGTTGCGGTAGAGCCTGCGTCAGCTACGCGGTCTGGCAGAGCTTGGTAGCGGTCACTGTTTTTACTCCTCCTCCTTCTTGCTTTAAAAACTTAACAGCCAGTGCTCAGCATGAATCATTCAGAACTCGAACAAGAAATTGGAAAGATGGCTAGGGCGATGATGACTCGCAATAGCTTAATTGGTAAGGATTTGATTGCCGATCTCAGAGGGCGGCTGTCTGTTGACAGCATAGCTGCTTTGATGATTGTCAGTATTGAGCGTTTGATTTGGTCTGACTGCGAGTCGGCGCTCTGGAGTTTGAGTTATTTGATTCCTGCTGACGTGATGGAAGAAATGCGCCGGATTACGGCGCTGGTTGTTTGCCAGCGATTGACGGGCAAGGGTTTTGTGCTGGGGAAGGATTTTAGTATTGATTCGGCTGGCAGGTTGTTGTTGAGCGAGACTGCTCAAACAGCGGTTGCGGCTGCTTAAATTGGGCCTGCAGAAGTTGGAGCCGCCAGCACTGTGAAATTTGCCCTGTTTGTGTAACTGCTTTCCCTAATTCGAGATGCGGTAATAGTTGCTTGACTCGCGCAGATTTCAGATTCGCAGCAGCTCCAACCAGTGATGAGTGCGGTTAGCTGAAAGAGCCTTTCATATCATTTCCGGTTACACTCCTGGTGATGTTGACTGTTGACTGTTGACTGTTGACTGTTGACTGTTGACTGTTGACTGTTGACTGTTGACTGTTGACTGTTGACTGTTGACTGTTGACTGTTGACTGTTGACTGTCAACTCGAATTTACTATTCCGATGAAGAGAGGATTTGATCTCACTATTTTTCAAATAGTTAGTTTGGACTGTCAATTGTTGAGGTTGTTAAGGGCGGTTTGTACGGGCGATCGCCCTGTATCAAAATTTTCAGATTTTTCGTGGAATTACAGTTTAACTCTGCGGATTGTTTGTGTAAAATAATCCCTAAGATAGATGCGAAATATTATGAACTTAATCCAAAACTTGGAAGCTGCTTGGTATTACCATTTGGGTTCGCGCCACCTCGAAGCTAACGAACACGATCGCGCTCTGGCCAACTTTAACAAAGCTGTGAATTTGCAATCGGATCATTATCAGGCTTGGTTCGGGCGAGGCATGGCTTTGGGGAATTTAGAACGGCACTTAGAGGCCTTAAAAAGTTTTGATGAGGCCTTGGCGGTGCAGCCGAATGCGAGTTTTGGCTGGCACAACCGAGCTATTGCTTTAGGAAAATTGGGCCGTTCTTTGGAGGCGCTCAACAGTTTTGACAGGGCTCTGGAATTCAACCCGTGCGCGGCGAGTATTTGGCACAACCGGGGACTGACGCTGATTGATATGGGGCTTTACGATAAGGCGGTTCAGAGTTTCGATCGCTCTTTAAGTTTGCATCCGGAGGTGGCTGGGGCGTGGTACAACCGAGGTAATGCTTTGTTGGAACTCAAGCTTTACCATCAGGCGCTCAACAGTTTTGACAGGGCGATCGAGTTTAACCCAGACGATGCCAAGACTTGGTACAATCGCGGTCTGGCTGCTAACTCAATGGGACTTTACAAACAAGCAGTGGCTAGTTTTGGTCGATCGATCGCTCTGAAACCGGGCGGAACTGAAGCTGTGGGCGAACGCAGGGTAGCTTTGGCGAAATTAGTCGGTTTAAACCAGAGAAATGCCAAATTCACCCCCGCATCTGAGCCTGCTGTGGATTATTTGATTTGGTACAACCTGGGTGTAGAATTAGCGCGAAAATGTCGCTACTCGGAGGCAATTGCTTGCTACGAAACTACATTAGAAATCAATCCTGATTTTGCTAATGCTTTTTACAATCAAGCTTGCTGTTATGCGCTGCTAGGATTTGTTGATTTGGCCCTTGACAATTTGCAGCGGGCTGTGGAGTTTATCCCTAATTTATACCGAGAACTGGCTTTAGCTGATTCGGATTTAAGCTGCATTTGGAAACAAGAACGTTTTGAAGCTTTGATCCGAGGTTAGTTTTAGATAAAAATAGCTCGCCGGTGGGGCGAGCTTTTGTGGCTGGAAGAGGGAAATTCGGACGATCGCCCTCAAGAGTATTTTTGCCATCTTTGCTAGCGCACAGAAACTTTGATCGATGGTTTGACGGGCCTGTTGGCAACTACTAGCACCTTGTAAGTGCCGGATTCGGGAAGTTGAGCAAAAGTTTGACCTTCGCCTTGATCTAAGAGTTGTCCCGACGGAGATTCGATCGCCACATCAAGATTTTTCTTGCTAGAAGTCACCCTGATTGTTTGTCCCTGCTGTCCTGGAACTGTCAGGGCCTGAATTTGGTAGCCGGACATTTTGAGTTTGACTGTGGCTTCTTTTTCTCCGAATGCGATGGGAAGTGGGCGATCCGGCCTGTAAGTCCACTTGGCATTAAAATCGCGTCCGATGACAAAGCTGCTAGTCTCGCCTTTGGGGATAACTCGCAATCGGTAAATTCCGGAGTCTGGCAACTGGCCGATCCACTGATTGTCGCTTTTTTCAATAACTCCCAGATTCTCGCCGTTGGGGCTGTACAGTTCGGCTGTCAGTTGTCCCGCCCACAGCGAGAGAGTGAGTTCTCGCCCTTTAACGCCTTCAAAAATATAGGTGGTGGGTTGGTTGATGGTGGCTCGAATTTCCGAGGTTGACATTCGGGCGATGGGTTCTATCTTCGCAACTGAGTCAGACGTAGCGGACATTGGATCGATCGATTCTGCGTTAGCGACTAAGGTAGAAGTAGCGGGTTTATTAACAGTTTCTGTAATTTCCGAAACAGCCATCCGATCGATCGGTGCAATTTTTGGGGCTAGAGGGCTAGCAAATACTGATTTTGCAGTCATCATCAGTAGCATTCCAGTCAGTAAAATTAGTTTTTTCATGTCGCGCTTAGGAGAGGTAATGAGCTGTATATGGTTACTTGTGTTTGTCTGTTTTGACCGGATGAAATCTGGCAAGGCACACTGAGGCAACACAAGCGTAGAGAATCACATAAATATCCCGTACTTGCACAAAACCCGATGGTAGCAGGTTGGCAGTGCGGAAAGTCAGTAACAGTCTCAGTTTGTCGGGATATTTCAATCATACTCCCTACACATAATATCATCCGAGAGTATTAGTAATTGGGTCGAGGAAAATTAAAGCTGTTTCCGAGAAATTTGTTAAAAAAATGCCCGCACCCAAAAAACGCAGTATCTGGGATTCGGCCTGGGCCTTGCTAATAAAAAACGGCTAACACCCCACGGGTGAGAACAACATCAGCTTCCTGCACAGTCAGGATTGGGTGTTTTAATTGCATCAAGCGGGTAATCGTCGTTCTGATTGTAGGCATTGTTTAGTTGATGCCTTGACAACCACAACCAGGCTTCGCGTTCTGCTAATTGTTCCGGGAGGACTGTGACAATGAGTTTTATATTTGGTTCAAGCTTATAAGGTTCATCTAGCTGAATAGATTGCCCATCAAAATGTGCTGACAAAGAAATAAGCTTCATGGCTTGGATATCTTGAAGGCGAGTGCTTCTACTAAGTTTATCATATTTTGACGCTCTAGGGACACAGGCTTTGACCCGTTTTTCTACCATTAATTTGCTGCATTCCTCAAAAAAACGATCGCCCATCCTCGAACCAAAAGGAGGAAGAGCCTCCGCACCTGCATTACCAGGCTCTTCCTGGTAACGAGCAATACGAGCAATCGCTTAAGTTATTAAATTTTTATTACTTATACCAATTTCATAAACTAGCGCTAGAT
>NZ_JADEXD010000173.1 GCF_015207285.1 Tychonema sp. LEGE 07203
TGGGGGGGGTAATATCTAGCGCTACTTTATGAAAATGGTATAACATTGCAACCTTGAGAACAGCTTGTTGTCTGCTTTAATTCAAAAAATGGTAGTCCTGCAATATCAGGGTTTTGATAACGGTTGACCGACCGTTTTATCCCCCAATTATGATTACTGTGCAGGACTACCAAAGAATAAACTAGCCCGATCGCCCTGTTGGTGAGCAAAAGTAACAGGATCTGGTAAACTTACCTCCTATAGCACTTATCAGAAAGATGAGGTATGCCCGATGCCCTATGCCCTGTTTGCCCGACAGTACCTCATACCAGAGCACAGAAAGGCTATATCTAGGGCTGTCGCTCGAAAATAATTTCCTCATATAATTGCTCGATCGGCAAACTTAGATTGATACTTTGAAACTCAACCCGTTCGCCCTCCCGATAGCTCAAAATCACCCATTCACCAGCATCATTTTTATGATAAAGATCGATCGCTATTTCATCCGAACTCACTAAAACATAATCAACCAGCTTCGGGTTGCGGCGATACTTTTCAAACTTCTTCCCTCGATCGTAAGCTTCGGTGCTATCCGATAAAACCTCCACAATTAAGCAGGGATAGGTAATATAGAGAGGATGCTCCCTATCTCGATCGTCACAAGTCACGCTTAGATCGGGATACGTATAGTTGGGTGTATTGAGAATGTTAACCTTTAAATCTGAATTAAAAACATTACAATTACTTCCCCGCAGATGAGATCTAATCGCTAACAAGAAATTTATAGCGATCGCACTATGATTTTGAGTGCCACCACTCATTGCATAAACCCGACCATCGATCAGTTCGTGTCTTTCTAGCTGCTTTTCTTCCCAACTAAAATACTCTTCCGGTGTAAAGTGCCGATCGTTATCTCGTGCTGCTATCATCATAATACTCCATCAATCAAAAGTTAATAATACTAACTCAAAACTTGACAAAAAGTGAGACGATATGGTAAAATTACGTAAATTATCTCGATCGATTTGAGCCTTGAGCTTTGAGATTTTGGAATTAACCTCACTCATCGCCCAATCCTCACACAATCTTGTCAATAATCACAGAACCACCTTCACAAAAATCCACGTTGAGATGATAGTCCTCAATTAACGCGGTTCCCATCAGCGGGCGACACCCCATTGCCAACACTTGGCACGTTGTGCAACTTCTTCGCGGCTTAAAAGGATTGCCTGCATATATTGACTCCCGATGCTAGGCTTTTCTGTGAATCACTACATGATAGCGCACGGACAAGTAGGGCGATCGTTGCAGTTAATTCAATAAATTTGTTTGATTTTCCCAAAAGCAACTCTAACCCATAATAATACCATTTTTCTTTCATATGTGGTATGGAACCCATTTGATATCTATTCTGGGTAAATCTCAGAAACCGGGTTTCTCTCTATATTTCTAGTCACCCAACCAAAAACTCCAAGAATACCCGGTTTCTCGCCCCTTGCGTAAATCTCAAAAACCATTTTCTCTCTATATTTCTCGTCACCCAACCCAAAAACTCAAAGATGTCAAATGGGTTCTATAGATGAAGTCTTAGCCCCCCCCGATAAGGGGGGGGTTGGGGGGTAATATCTAGCGCTACTTTATTTCATTGGTATTAGACGCGGTTTCAACCGCCGCCCGATCTTTTAACCTCGCAAATCCCCCAAAGCTTTCAATGCAAATTGCGGCAAAGCCAACATCCGTCGCCAGCGCCAAGGTTCTTGATAAAGCCGGTACAACCATTCTAAATGATTGTCGCAAAACCAAGCCGGCGCGCGGTCTTTTGTTCCCGCCCAAATATCGAAACTGCCGCCAACTCCCACCCAAATAGACTGCGGACAAAGGTGTCGGTTTTCCGCAATCCAAAACTCTTGGCGAGGCACTCCCAAGCCCACAAAAATCAGTTTTGGCTGCATTTTTTGGAGGCGATCGCGGAAGTCTTTTTCTTCGTCTGCCGTCAGATAACCGTGTTGAGAAGCAATCGACAATCCCTTCACTTTTTGCTGCCAAGTTTCTGCCGCCTTCGCCGTCACTCCCGGCGCACCTCCAAAGAAAAATATCGGTTCGGAATCGGGCAATTTTCCCGCCTGTTGCAGCAGCGATTCTGCTAGTTCAATCCCCGGATAGCGCCTTGCCGGTTTGCCGCGCATCCGCAAGTACAGCACTACTCCCGATCCGTCGGGTATCACGAGTTCTGCAGAGCGAATTACATCAGCTAAAGCCGTATTTTTCTCGGCTTGCATTGCCATTTCAGCATTCAGCGTGACGACGTGACTTCCCAACCCTTGATGCAGGCGCTCTATCAGCCAACCTGCGTAATCGTCTAATATGTGAACTGGTAGTCCCAGCACTGAAAATTGCGGGCGCGATCGATCCATATTTCTTTCTGTGAGATTCCTACACACCTAGTTGTTTAAATTAGCTTAGTTTGGCGATCGATGCTAGACTACTTTTGGACGAAAAAAATCCGGTTTGTGCCACAAAGATTTTGGTAATTCATCATTCCGCGGCCCAGAAACCGGGTTTTTTGTACGCGGCGCGCCAGTCCATTAGAGTTAGGCTGCCAAGTGCGATCGATCGTTAACCTTCAATTTTCTTGACAGAGCCGTCAGCGTACCATGCCATCGGTACTAGCTCAATTTTACCATTAATTTTCACTGTAGAGTAAACAATTTTTACAAAAGAAACGTGGTTATTATTGTTGTTGCGGCTAGACATGGCAATCACCTTGTTTTGTTTGCAGAACTTGATAAATGCTGTAATCTCTGATATATTTAACAGTCTATTCACCGCAATTATGCTTGCATCAGGAAAACCAAGGAAAACTAAATGGCGATCGCAACAACCCAGCGGCAAACCAGGTTAGATTATTACTACCAGCAAATCAAAAACGTCATCCTCAAGCGCCAGAACCCAATTACCGGTTTGCTGCCAGCGAGTACCGCCGTTAACGCTCACGGCGACTACACCGATGCCTGGGTGCGCGATAACGTGTACAGTATTCTCGCAGTTTGGGGTTTGGGTTTAGCTTACCGGAAAATCGATGGCGATCGCGGTAGAACATTTGAACTCGAACACAGCACAGTCAAACTAATGCGGGGTTTGCTGTTTGCAATGATGCAGCAATCGAGCAAAGTCGAACGTTTTAAAAATACTCAGTTGCCCTTAGATGCCCTGCACGCTAAGTACAACACTCAAACTGGAAGTATTGTTGTTGGTGATGACGAGTGGGGACACTTGCAGTTAGACGCTACATCTATTTTTTTGTTAATTTTAGCTCAAATGACGGCTTCGGGATTGCATATAATTTTTACAATCGATGAAGTCAATTTCGTGCAAAATTTAGTTTACTACATAGGCAGAACTTACCGGACTCCCGATTACGGAATTTGGGAAAGAGGTCATAAAATTAATCGCGGCAATGCCGAATTGAACGCCAGTTCCGTTGGCATGGCAAAAGCAGCGCTAGAAGCAATAAATGGATTGGATTTGTTCGGAGTTAACGGTTCTCAAACATCGGTGATTCACGTTTTGCCGGATGAAATTGCCAGAAGCCGCGTTACTTTGGAATCGCTTTTGCCTCGCGAATCTAGTTCAAAAGAAGTAGACGCTGCTTTGTTGAGCGTGATTAGTTTTCCGGCTTTTGCGGTGGAAGACAAAGAATTAGTAGCGCGGACGAGAAATAAGATTATTGACAAATTGCAAGGAAAATATGGCTGCAAGCGGTTTTTGCGAGACGGACACCAAACAGTTTTAGAAGATGTCGATCGCCTGCATTACGAACCCACAGAATTAAAGCAGTTCGAGCACATTGAATGCGAGTGGCCGCTATTTTTCACTTATTTATTTTTAGACGGCATATTTGAGGGAAATCAAGCTCAAATCCAAGAGTACCAGCAGCGTTTGGCATCTCTGGCCGTCGATATATCTGGTTTGCCGCTGCTACCAGAATTGTACTACGTTCCTGCCGAAAATATAGAAGCAGAAAAATTAAAGCCCCGCAGCCAGCAGCGCTTGCCAAATGAAAATATTCCCCTAGTTTGGGCGCAAAGTTTGTATTTTCTCGGTCAATTGCTCAACGAAGGATTAATCGCAGTTGGTGATATTGACCCCCTGGGAAGGCACCTGTCAGTGGGCCAACACAGAGAACCTTTAGTGCAAATTGCCCTATTAGCAGAAGACGAAGATTTGCAAGCACAATTAGCCACTAATAATATTGCAACACAAACCCCCAAACAGGTAGAACCAATCCAAGTCCGCCAGACTAAAGAATTATCAGCTATTTACACGCAAATGGGACGCAGTGACCCACTAGGCTTAACAGGCCGTCCCGTTCGCAGGCTGCGGAGTTTGACAACTTCGCGGGTGTTTAAAATTCGTGAAGAGGCGATCGTATTTCTCCCTTCATTTTTGGACAGACAAGAGTTTTACCTAACTCTAGACTACCATTTTCTAGTATCAAAAATCAAAAGCGAAATAGCTCACATTCACTGCCACTGGTATCAGTTGGGACGGCCCACGGTAACGCTGATGCTGACTCGCACCATGCTGGAAACTGGCCCAGAAGCCTTGTTAGAGTTGATGAAGGAACTCCGGGACGGACACTGCAACAACACCCCTGTTAAACTGGGAAATCTCAAGCAGTTAATGCTGACCGCCGGCACCGAAAGAATAGATTTCATGCACGATTTTGAATTCACCGAATCTCCGGTGACAGGTGCAGCAGAAACCCGCAGCTATCTGAGTTACAATCCTGAAAAAACTTGGCCGTTGGGTCACACTCAAGAATTTAAATTAGAGTGCGAAACTAATACTCAATTTTTGCTAGATAGCCTGCGAGGTTCAGAAAATTTGTACGAACAAATTGAGTTGCTGCACACGTTAGTTCGCCTCAAGGGACTCTATTTCGATACAGGATTTGGAGGTGCGGAAGCAACAGTACAAGTTGTTGATTTGCTGAACGAAGTTTATACAAAATCCGGCGAAAGTAGTTCGCAATCAAAAATCCAATGGGCAGTCATCCGCCATGCCGCGGGCTTGCTGGACAAAGTTGATATCAGCTTGTCAGATGCAGTGACAGACATTTTGGTGCGGCAAAAACAGATTACTGTGGGGAAAGCCTACAGCGAAGATTCGGTGATTTCGCGGCCGGGTTCTTATACAGAAGTGATGGACAAAATTCGCGAATTCTGTGGAGAAGACATTCGCGAGCGAGTTCTCACCCAAGAAATTCTCATCTATCTAGGCTTGCTAATTAAAGCCGAACCGCAGTTATTTAAAGGGTTGCTAACTCTGAGAGTGAGTTACTTTATTTTGCTGTTAACTAGCGAATTAGCCCGCGAATTGCGAGTTACCCAAAATGAAGCTTACGAATATTTAATGCAGCTAAGTCCCTTTGAAATTAAAAATCGCCTGCGCCAAGTATTGGCAGAATATGAGGAGATGAATCAAATCCTCAAACAGCAAGAATCCCTGCGCGTCAAACAGCCGGAAAAAGATATTGAATGGGTAGTAGCTCCAGTTTCCGAAGAACCGCAAATGCCTGCGGGAGGATGGCGGCGGAAGCGGCAGATGGAAGGTACTGTCAATCGCGTGCCGAAGGATTTTTATCCGACTGTTTGGGGACTGCTGCGGCACTGCAAAGGCTTGATAATTGGCGACAAATTAGAACGGCGCAATCGGTTAGACAGTGACATCATTTTAGCGGAAATGACACCGGGAGAAAAGAATTTTGCGCTACAAATCGAGCATTTGCTGAATAAAATTGTCGCGCCAGAATACCGACAAGTCAATATCGAGGCGCTGATGGAGTTGGCGGCAATTGGTCGGCGCAACCCAGAATTAAAAGTTGAAGAGTACATCGTTTTAGATGTATTGGTGGGTCACGCGGTGCGGTTGAATTGGCAAGGAAAACACCCGGAAAGAGCGGAAAAGTACGATGAAGATAAGGCGGCTGCTTGGCAAGCTTTTTACAATACTTCGCCCTACGTTTGCGCGAGTCACGTACTGGATGCTTTCCGGTTTTTGACGAAGTTTGGATAGATTGTTCGGCGATAGATCATTCGGCGGTTGAAACCGCGCCTACACAAACGATGTCCGCCTCCGCGGACTAAGAAATAAGGGAGTAAGCTTGATTTTGTCTCACAGTTTTGTCACAAGTCTAGTCAACAGAATATTTGCAGTAAAATAATGTCAGCTATTAGCTCAACTACCCGTGTCATAATCAAAGCATACTTAGAAGTTTTCATCGAAAATCTTGTCAATGAATACAGAGGACGGCTAATACCGAAACTTGATATTCCAGCAGCATATTTATCATGCAAATCCTCTAAAGGTCAATTGAAACCGTTTCAGGCTGCTATTATGCCCTCAGAATTGCTACGGATTAACGAGTTTGAAAGAGGTTTCAGCAGCAGCTTGGGCACAACTTATGAAGAATGTGCAAAACTCATTGCTTTGGAACATCACCAAGAAGCAAGCAGAAGCTATGAAATTTCTGGTGAAGTTAGCATAGAGGCTATCAATGAAATTGAGCGTCAGATAGCGCTATTTGAGCAGTCAGCCGACAAAAATGCCAATAAACCTGCTTTTGAAGAAATGATCCAAGCTGTTCTTGAGGCTCAAAAAACCAACCATTTAGTTAGGCGATCGGTCAAAGCAGATTTGTACGTGCTATCCCGTGACGGGAGCAAATTTTTCTTTGAAATTAAAGGATCGAAGCCGAATAAAGGACAATGCTTGGAGGTGATTCAACGACTGCTGAGATATCATTTACTTTGCGGACTGTCTCGGCCCGATGCTCAATCTTACTATGCTATGGCTTACAATCCTTACGGCCCAAATCGTTCTGATTATAAATGGTCAGTAGCAAGAAAGTATACGCCCTTTGAGCAAGCTATAGTTATGGGACATGAGTTTTGGAATATGATAGGGGGAGAGACTGCTTACGAAGAACTTTTGGATATATATCAAGAAGTCGGACGGGAGAAGGGTAAGCATATGCTTGATGCTCTTGCTTTTGGATTTTAGTAAAGCACGAATTTCTTCTCAGGTTTCTCTTTGAATTTAAGTAATATTTAAGGCCGAGTTTAGGAGAAATAAAAGTGTCAGAGCAACTTCATGAATTATTAGCATTTGTTTTAGAGAAAGAAGTGGGAATGCCTGCCAGCAAGTCTCGCTCTTTCGCCAGTCACTTTGCGGAGTTAGAAGAATTTTTAAACTTACAAGCAGAAATACTCATAAACGGCATCAGCAGCATCTCTGGCAAAAGACTGCTCAGATTTACCTCCGATGAGATTGAACGCATTTTAGCATTTACATCTTCAGGTAAGCTTTCGCTGCAACTTACTATAGCCGAAAATTTTCTAGCTAGTATCTGTCGGGACTTCACAAGCCGACAGTTAGCTATGGTTGACAATCTAACTTTAGAAAAAATTCATCCCAATCCATTTTTAATTAGGGCGTTAAATCTTGATACTCCTGCAGAAGTTGTCAGACTTAATGTTTATATGGCGGCTACTAGGTCTATTGTTACTTCTATGGGGTTTTTTATTGAAAAACTATTGATATCTTGCTCTGAAAGTGCTGAAAGTCCACCGGAAGAGTCAGGATGGGATGCAATCAAAACTACCAGTGATGGCGATCGCTGTTGGATACAGGTCAAAAGCGGCCCAAATGATATGGATAAAGACCAGATAGTATATTGGGCTGACAAAATTCAGGAAAAAATTAATGCAGGCGATCGCGCTTATATTGGTATAGCTTACGGCAAGAGAACTAATAAGACTGTAACTTTTGGTCTGCTGAAGCAACTTCTGCCGAATTCTGAAATGAGCACTTTGATCGGTCGAGAACTGTGGGATTTTGTCAGTGAAGATACTGATTTTACTGTAAATTTGTTTGAAGTTTTGCGTCAATCTGCGAGTCAAGTTTTAGCACAAAGTTCTATTGCTGATGCTATAGAAAGGTGTAGCGATCGACTAATCGATCGATTTATCGGCAAGTACGGCGAGGGAAGTCAAGGTGTTTTTAACTACATAGCAGATATATTTTGATTTACAAGTTTGCAGTAGCCCAGAAGCGCTACTGCAAACCCCAAACTACAAAACTCCTTTAGAACTCGGAATCCCACTGGCGCGCCGGGGGTCGATTTCCACCGCCATCCGCAGAGCTCGCGCAAAGGCTTTGAACGCGGCTTCTACAATGTGATGAGAATTGCCGCCCTGCAACTGTCGAATGTGCAGTGTCATCTGAGTGTGGTTCACTACCGCTGAAAAAAACTCTCTGACTAATTCGGTGTCGTAGGTGCCGATTCGCTGGTTGGGAATTTCTAAGCTGTAACTTAGGTGGGGCCGTCCCGAAAAGTCTAATACTACTTCAATTAATGCTTCATCTAGAGGGGCGATAAAGTGGCCGAAGCGAGAAATGCCCGATCGATCTCCGACAGCTTTTGCTAGCGCTTGGCCCAAGGTAATTCCCACATCTTCGTTGGTGTGGTGGTCGTCAATCGCTAAATCCCCGATCGCCTGTACGTCCAAATCGATCAATCCGTGAGAAGCAATCTGCTGCAACATATGGTCTAAAAACGGAATCCCCGTAGACGCTTTGCAAGTTCCCACACCGTCGAGATTCAGGCTGGCGGTGACATCCGTTTCCAGTGTCGTGCGTTTCACCAACGCGGCCCTGGCTGGTTGAACCGAATTTGCAGGAGGTACTGGAGGGCGATCGATTATTTCCATAATTCCCAATTTGTCATTCATAGTTATTGTTGATAATTAGTAATTTGGGATTAGCACTTTTGTAGCGGACAACGGACAGTTATTGACAGTTGATTGTTGGCATATCTGGCTGTCAACTGTTAACTATCTAAAAACTGTTAACTATCTAAAAACTGTCAACTGTCAACTGTCAACTGTCAACTGTCAACTGTCAACTGTCAACTGTCAACTGTCAACTGTCAACTGTCAACTGTCAACTTTTAGCTACATTCCCATGATTTCGTAACCAGCATCAACATACAAAATCTGACCCGTAATTCCGCTAGCGAGATTGCTGCACAGAAAAGCCGCAGCATTTCCCACTTCCTGCTGAGTCACCGTGCGCCGCAGCGGGGCAACTTCCTCAACGTGGTGGATCATGTCCAGAATGCCGCCAACTGCTGACGAAGCCAGAGTCCGAATCGGGCCCGAAGAAATCGCATTTACCCGAATATTTAACGGGCCGAGTTCCGCCGCCAGATAGCGAACATTCATTTCCAAAGCTGCCTTAGCAATGCCCATGACATTATAATTAGGAACTACCCGCACGCCGCCCAAATAAGTCAGGGTGATAATACTCCCACCCTCCGCCATCAGCGGTTTAGCCGCAGCACAAAGCCGTACCAGCGAGTATGCGCTAATATCCAAAGCATTGGAGAAGCCTTGGCGGGAGGTGTTGGTGAAATCTCCTGAAAGTTCGTCCTTGCCTGCAAAGGCCAAACAGTGAACCAGGATATCTAACTTGCCCCATTTGTCGGCGATGGTTTGAAAAGTAGACTCGATTTCGCTCTCGTTTTGGACATTGCAGGGCAAATACAGGCTGGGATTGAGCGGTTCGACGAGTTCGGCGACTTTGCGCTCGTGCTTGCCTTTTTCATCCTTCAAAAAAGTGATGCCGAGGTTGGCCCCTGCTTTGTGGAGCTGCTGAGCTATGCCCCAGGCGATCGAGCGATTGTTGGCAATACCCGTAACAAGAGCATTTTTTCCGGTCAAATCTATCATCTGTATTTTTTCTCTTCAGCAACTTGCACCGTTCTCGTTCGCTAGATCCGACAACCCCGCCAGTTTAGACACAACTGATTCAGGTTTAACTGATTCAGACACAATTGAGACGCAATTGAGATTGATTTTGCTGTGGAGCTAGATCGGGGCGGAATTGAAAAAGTTAAGAGAAAGGCTAGATTTAATATCATACAGCGTGTGTTTACCTTAACATTAGATGGCAGTAACAGAATCCCTGGACATTGGAGGTCGGTCAGTATATTTACTCAATAAGCTTAATCGGCAAGTTACAAACTATTGATTAGTACAAAGGATCTAGTCGTGACAAATGATAGACCGCTAGCAGCCGTGTTCCGCCAAATCAGCGGCGGGGCGTTTCCGCCCATTGTGGAAAACTTTGAACGGGGCAAGACAATTTTTTTCCCTGGAGACCCGGCTGAGCGCGTCTACGTTCTGCTTAGAGGTGCTGTGAAGCTCTCTAGGGTTTATGAAGCAGGCGAAGAAATTACTGTGGCGCTCCTGCGGGAAAACAGCGTGTTCGGCGTGCTGTCTCTGATTACGGGACACCGCTCGGACAGATTTTACCACGCGGTAGCGTTTACGCCGGTAGAATTGATCTCGCTGCCGATCGAACAAGTCGAGAAAGCTCTCAAGGAAGACGCAGAACTGCCTATGGTTTTGCTGCGGGGACTTTCTTCTCGGATTTTGCAAACGGAGATGATGATCGAAACGCTGGCGCACCGAGATATGGGTTCGAGACTCGTCAGCTTTTTGCTGATTCTGTGCCGGGATTTTGGCGTGCCCGGTACGGATGGGATTACGATTGATTTGAAGCTGTCCCACCAGGCGATCGCCGAAGCGATCGGCTCGACGCGGGTAACTGTGACTCGTTTGCTGGGGGATCTCAGACAAGAAACTATGATCTCGATCCACAAGAAAAAGATCACAGTCCACAACCCGGTGGCCTTAAGCCAGCAATTCACTTGATGCCGAGAAAGTATAGGATTTTGGATTTTGGATTTTAGATTCAATCCAAAATCCACCATCCCAAATCTAAAATCGGAATGACTGCTGGATACATCTTGGTATTTGTAATTTTGGTGTTGGGGGGTACGATCGCGACTGTCAGCGATCGTCTTGGGACGAAAGTCGGCAAGGCAAGGTTGAGTTTGTTCAAACTTCGCCCCCGCGACACTGCTGTTGTGGTGACAGTGATGGCCGGCAGCATCCTGTCAGCAATTACTTTGGCCATTTTGTTTGCTACCAGCAAGCCTCTGCGAACCGGGGTTTTTCAAATAGACGAGATTCAAAAAAGGCTCAACCAAGCCCGCAGAGAACTCAAAGAAACCACTCAAGAAAAAAATCGAGTTGAAACTGAATTAGCTCGATCTTTGACCGCTCAAGCGCAAGCTAAAGCCAATTTAGAGCAAATTAATCAATCCCTCCAAGCAGCTAATGCCGAGCAAGCCCAGACAGAAGCAAAATTAAACTCGCTCCGTGCCCAGCTCAACAGCGTGCAAGCAGCCAAGTCTAAAACCCAAGAGCAATTAAGTCAGGTAGAAGCAGCTAAATCGGAAACGGAAGAACAGCTTGCTAGGGTGGAAGCTGCTAAATCCCGCACCGAAGAACAATTGAAACTTGTGGAAACTGCCAGAGCGAGTACAAAAGCCCAGCTCGATCGCACCGAGAACCAATTGAAAACAGTTTCTGCTCAAAAAACGACTTTGAGTTCGGAAATCGCCCAACTGCAAGAGGAGCGCCAACAGTTAATCGAGCAGCGAGAGCAGGTAAAAACTCAAATTGCTCAGCGAGACGCAGAAATTGCCAAGCGGGACAAGGAAATTGCCCAGCGAGATGCAGCAATTGTCGATCGCAACGAACTAATTGCCCAGCGGGACAAGGAAATTGCCCAGCGGGTGCAAAATCTCGCCGATCGCGATCGAACTATAGTCGAGAGGGACAAAGTAATTGCCGAGAGGGAAGCACTGTTAGAAACCCTCGCACAGCAACAAGCTCAACTCGAACAGCAACAAACTTTATTGCAGCAGCAAGTGCAGGTTTTGGAACGAGACTTTCAAGCAATCCGCGAGGGTACAGTTGCGATCCGGCGCGGTCAAATTTTAGCTGCAGGTGTTGTTCGCATCCTGAAACCGAGTACGGCAAGCCGCGCGCTCGATCGACTGTTGCAAGAAGCAAATAAAACCACCGTCGAACTAATGCAACCGGAAAATGCCAAACTTCGCGAACAGGTGATTCAAATTACTAAAGCCGAAATCGATCAATTAATCAGTCAGATCGAAGACGGTAAAGACTACGTGGTGCGAATAGTCGCCGGCGCTAATTACCTGCGGCAAGAAAAGCTGATTAAGGTATTTGCAGAAGCCGAAATCAATCGAGTGGTTTTCCGGGCTGGAGACGTGATTGCAGGAGTTGCTGTCGATCCGGTGGTTTTGACAGACGAACAGGTGCGGCAGCAGTTGCTGCAATTGATCGAAGCTTCTCAATTTCGCGCTCGCTCGATCGGTATTGTCGGCGGCAGAGTCCAAGTTGCCGACAGTCGGATTGAAACTTTAGCTGGTTTTATCGATCGATTGCAGCAGTACGAGAAATCCCTGGAAGTTCGGGCAATTGCCGCAGATGTCACCTACATCGCCGGCCCGCTTAAAATAGATTTAGTTGCTCTGGAAAACGGAGCCGTTGTTTTCCGAACCGGCCCACAACCACCGGCCGACCCAGATGTGAAAGTTAAGTAATATAGCCTTTCGAGCGTAACATAAGGTACTATCCAGGATAGGGCATGGGGCATGGGGCATGGGGCTCTAGCGTTGCGGAGGGATGGGGGA
>NZ_JADEXD010000336.1 GCF_015207285.1 Tychonema sp. LEGE 07203
AGAGGAAATTTNNTTTAATCGTTGCCAACAATTACTCCAACAGCAAGACTTAGTTCGAGGTTTGACAAATTTCCATTGGTGGCCCCAAGTGGCGGCTTAATTATGGTTATGCTACCGGACATGATATGATGGAGAGTTTGGCCCCGGAATAAAAGCGCTAGTTATGAGCCTGTATTACGGGGGAAACATGCCTCAAGGGAAGCTATTAGATTTTTTAAGCAATATTGGGATTTCAATGTCAGCCGGTTATTTATCAAATCAGAAGAGTAAATAATTCATCAAAGTTTGAATCAGAATTTAACGAAGTGTATGTATCCGGATTAGCAAGTAGCCCCTGGCAACACTTATAGTCATTTCAAATAAATGTGAGACAGAGGTCAGATCATGATAAAATCGCTAAAAATAGTTAATTATAAAAAAATGGCTTACAGTCTAGACTATCGACAAAAAGTAGTCAATTATGTGGAAAATGGAGGGAGTATAACGAAAGCTGCTGCCATATTTAAGGTAGGAAGAGCAACAATTTATAGATGGTTAGGTAGGGAAGACCTTCGACCAACTCTTGTCTTGCACCGTCAACGAAAGCTAGATTGGGAAGCCCTCAAAAAAGATGTTGAAAAAAATCCTGAAGCAAGATTAGTAGAAAGAGCAAGAACTTTCTCTGTTAGACCGAGTGCGATCTGCTAGGCCTTAAAAAAAATGAAGATTACCAGAAAAAAAAAATTCGCTATCAAGAAAGAGATCGAGAATCCAGAATAAAATATTACCGACAGCTGAGAGAATTAATTAAAGTTTATGGCAGTAAAAGCATTGTATTTATTGATGAATCTGGATTTGAGGAATTTGAAGGTTGTGTTTGTGCCTGGGCACAAAGAGGAAAAAAAGTCTATGGTGAAAGACCAGGAAAACGGGGGAAAAGAGAAAATTTAGTAGCAGCAAGAAGAAAAGGAAAGAAGGACTGGCATTGCACCAATGCTCTTTATGGGTAGTTTGAATGCAGAAGGATTTGAAGGATGGTTATCTTTATATAGCGTTTCCTATAGTCATGAGGTACAGTAGCAACAATGAGCAAACCAGTTATGAATATCTTTTTTAGTAACTTGTAGCATCGCATCTGTAATTGAATCAATTAAGTCTAAATAATTTCTGGCTTTAAGTTTTATTAACAGAGATTTCACTTTTGACCAAAAATTTTCAATCGGGGAAAAGTCGGGAGAGTAAGGAGATAAATAAATTAACTTTGCTCCTGCCTCTTCGATAAATTCTTTCACCATTTCTCCGCAATGAATTTTAGCATTATCCATAACTACACAAGCACCTTGCCAAAGTTTAGGGACTAATTCTCTCAGGATAAACGCTTCAAATGTTATTCCATTTACCTGGGGGGGTGACAACCCACCCAAAACCCATAGCTAGTAAGGATTGAGCCAACTTGTGGTAAAAAAAGATAGGCAGCAGAATTGTTACACGCTTGCCTATCTAAAAAATTAATGATACCAAGATTCTAC
>NZ_JADEXD010000337.1 GCF_015207285.1 Tychonema sp. LEGE 07203
GAATCTTGGTATCATTAATTTTTTAGATAGGCAAGCGTGTAACAATTCTGCTGCCTATCTTTTTTTACCACAAGTTGGCTCAATCCTTACTAGCTATGGGTTTTGGGTGGGTTGTCACCCCCCCAGGACTAATAGACCTCTCCCATAATTCCAATCCCTTCCCCCGCTTGGTTTCGGGGGCCGGGCTCCCGAAACCAACGCTTAAATAAGGGTTTCAACGGTCGATCGATAAAAACTGCCCAATTTGATGACCTAAATTTTACTATTTTTTTTCAGTTTGTATGGCCTTTTATTGACACATAACGATCGCACCTATTCGCCATCTTACTAATCCACATATAGCCTTTCTGTGCTTTGGTATGAGGTACTCATGGCCTCCGTGGGCATAGGCCTCCGTGGGCATAGGCCTCCGTGGGCATAGGGCATACCTCACTTTTTTGAGAACCGCTATACTACCAAAATTACTCTATCGTAATTTTTCGCTTTTAAGCGAAATCTTTCTGATGCTACTCTCCAGATTTTTAGCAATCTAATTAAATGCTCTACAAAGATTCTTTTTTGAGCCTTTGACTTATTCGCTCTCTTTTGAGCCGGAGTCAGTGGTAGCTCGCGAGGTTTTTTATGAGGAGTGTTAATTAATGGTTCTCCTGCATAAGCTTTATCCCCTTGAAATCTTTGTGAGGTTAAGAGTGACAATCGTTGGTTTCTCCAAATTTTTATATCTGCCGTTGCTCCAGTTTCTCCAACTACTACATCAACGATTTCTTTGCCGGATGGCATGACTATTACTTGGTTCTTTTTAGTATGTCTTTTCTGTTTTCCTGAGTAATTATTTTTCTGCTCCTGAGGATCTGTAGGTCTTTGTATGGGCTGGTCATAGCTATCTACTATTAACTCAAATTCGGTCAAGATTTCCAGCACCCAGGCAGAGTCTGAGTTATTTTTTTTACTTATTCTAACAACGAAGCTGGCAATAACTCCCTCAATATTTTTACCCAGCGGTGAAAAATATAATTAGCAGTTGATTCACCAATTCCAAATTGTATCCCGAGGATTTGAAAGGTGGGTAGGTGATGCAGGTATACTAATGTCATCAGGATTTGGTCTGCGATCGCCAACTTAGGGGGCCGACCGCTACCGGGTTTAATGATGCGGGTTTTCTGAATTTCTCGCTCTATTTTATGATGCTCGTAGAGATTTTCGGCTCTGATAATGAGTTCCGTTAGTTGGTCATAGTCCATACCCAAGAGTCTTTGAGTCTCGGATGGATGTTTTTCAAGATAGTCCCGGAGTTGGCTCATATTTGGAAGGGTAAAAGTCAATTATAATTTAAGAGCGATCGGCACGCAATTTCTTTTTGGGAGATGTCTAATGACTAATGACTAATGACTAATGACTAATGACTAATGACTAATGACTAATGACTAATGACTAATGACTAATGACTAATGACTAATGACTAATGACTAATGACTAATGACTAATGACTAATGAC
>NZ_JADEXD010000174.1 GCF_015207285.1 Tychonema sp. LEGE 07203
TGCGATCGCCCACCTGCCCCTCTCCCCCCAGATTCATCCCGCTTATCTCCCCCATTTGAAAACTAAATGTAAAAATATGTTGCAATGTTTCTGCTCTTGTGTTAAGTTTAGTTACATAAGGTTGAAATTAAACGAGGTTTCTGGTCATGGAAAACAAAGACGCAAAAGTAGGCTTCACTGAGTTCGCTGAAACCTGGAACGGCCGTTTGGCAATGCTGGGCTTCGTTATCGGTCTCGCTACCGAATTCCTCACCGGTCAAGGCATTCTTTCTCAAATCGGTTTGATGTAATCAGCTTAACTGCACGCAATAGCTGTAATTTGTGGCGGACGATCGACTCCTTTACTGCGATCGCCCGCCTACTAATAATATTCAGTTCCTTAAAATAATGCAACTGATGAAGCCCGCGAACTCAATGCTCGTGGTCATCAGCCATTTCAAATTTCAAATTTCACATCTCAAATGTAACAGCCCCTTCACTCACAGTAAAGGGGCTTTTGCATTTTTATTAAAAAAATCAATAGATGGCACAATCCAACATCTTTCTCTATATTTATCGCCCCACCAACTCCAGCTTTCCTAAGCAATTCCTACCGAATCCAAAATCTTCAATTTAGGAGTCAAAGCAGGAAGTTTTACCAAACCCTCCCGCTTGTGAGTCCGCAGACTGTTATTTAAAATCATCTCCGACAGATCCGGCATTTCTTGCCAGCAGTGGGAGCAAAACCAGTAAACGCGATTGTGGCGAGCGTGGCGGAGCAGTGTAGAGGAACAACAAGGGCAACTATTCATGATATTTTAAACCTTTTTTAAGATACCGAGCGATAACCAATTAATTGCAGAGATTGATGGATGCAGGCGGATATTTAAATTCATACACAACAAAAGCATATCTTTTCACTTACAACTTTGAATGTCTCGCAAGTACAGCTTTTGAATCCCCAGCAGCAAAACCACAATCAGAAGCTGAACCATCCAAGGGGCCAAATAAAAACCCCAAATAAAACAACCCAGTCCGGCCAAAGCCACAATCACAAAAATATCTTGAGAGTTTTGCCAGTAAATCCAGACGGCCGCCAGAGAAATTATCAGTAGCAAAATGTAAGTTGAGGGCATAGTCGTCTTCTCCAAAGGTGTCTGCGAGGAGTCAGGAGCGATCCCAGACCATGTGTTTAAATTAGAACGAAAAACTGAAGAACTTATGAAGATGAGCAAATTGTTACAAAAAGCAAAAAACTCCTGCCGATTTTTATTGTTTTGAGCAACCAGCAGGAGTAATTTGTTTGAGAAGTTACAAAATTAAATCCGGGCGATCGAGCTATGCTTCCTCCCAGCCCAAAGCTTGAGCCACCATAGCCGCCAAAAACATCGGTTCAAAAGGCTTAGGAATCACGCTCACCACCCCCAAATCAGCGAACATCCGCCTGTCGCTAGCGAGAGCCTTAGCCGTCAATAAAATTACCGGAATGTGCCGCGTAGCATCATTAGCTTGTAACTGTTTAAAAGTAGTAGGCCCGTCTTGATCCGGCATCATCACGTCCAAGAGAATAGCATCAGGCTGTTCGGCAAGAGCCTTAGCCACGCCCTCGCGGCCAGAACTCGCCGTCAAAACTTCCCAGCCGCCCACCACCTCAAGACTGACTTGAGCCACT
Source organism: Tychonema sp. LEGE 07203 (assembly GCF_015207285.1). GTDB lineage: Bacteria > Cyanobacteriota > Cyanobacteriia > Cyanobacteriales > Microcoleaceae > Microcoleus. Next base: position 1,652 of record NZ_JADEXD010000174.1, read on the forward strand.
TCCCGAATATCTTCCGCATCGTCAATTACCAAGATGCGCTTGGCATTCAAAATTAACATTTTTTTTAACAATCAGAACTTATTCTGAGACTAGACTGGAAATGTGAATATTTTATAAAGCAAAGTGTTTTGCCCGATCGAACTTTACAGTAAATTTTCAAAACTGTAAAATCTATTTACCCAAAAAATCGGGATTTTGACCTCAAATCCCGATTTTTGCCTTTTTATACCTGTAGAGCCCGAAGGGCAAAAACGATCGTCCCGGAAGCACTCGCGACACCTCGAAACCGTTTTTTGTTAGCGTTGATGCGGGTGACAACCAAGTATTGAGGTAAAAAATCCCGGTTTCTGCATCGAGGATTGAATAAAAATTTTTGCATTCATATTTGTTCGTGACTAATCACCCATAGCTTCCGCCTTCCCTTAACTTTGGTTCTCCCGAATAACTGGCAGACTTAAGAAAAAAGTGCTGCCCTCCCCCAAAACGCTCTCCACCCAAATCCTGCCCCCGTGCTGCTGGACGATACTGCGACAAATAGCCAGCCCCAAACCAGTACCTCCTTTCTGGCGAGAATCAGAACCATCAACCTGTTGAAAGCGCTCAAAGACCATCTCTAGCTTGTCTGCTGGAATGCCCCGCCCTCGGTCTTTCACGGCAATCAGGATGGACGAATTCGCTGATAAGTGCCGATTTGCGGTGGCAGCATTAGCAGACGGCGGCGGCTTCAACGGAGCTTGAGCTGCCAAATCCCGATCGTCCATCAGCTCGCAGCTCAACCAAACCGTAGCTCCTGACGGAGAAAATTTTATAGCATTGCTGAGCAAATTTGTCAAGGCTTGAATTAGCCGGTCGGGAACAGCCCGCAACTGCGTCTCCACAGGTCTCACGGACAGAGTAACTCCCGCCTGCTGGGCCATTCCCTGCATCTCGTCAGCCGCCTGCAACATCAGCTCGGCTACATTGCAAGTTTGTTTGACGGCAGTGCTGTAACTCGACTCCATCCGCTCTAAATCCAGAATATCGTTGATCAAGCGCACCAAGCGGTCAGTATTAGTGACGGCAATCTGCAGCATCCGCTTGGCTTTGTGGGGGTGAGCCTCAAGCAAGCCGCTGTCGATCAAAGCCAGAGCCCCGTGAATCGAGGTCATCGGCGTCCGCAGTTCGTGGCTGACAACGGAGATGAATTCATCTTTCATGCGCTCGACGGCAAGCCGATCGGTGATATCTTTAAAATTCACCACAGCTCCAATAATTTCGCCTTGTTCTCGCATCGGAGCGACAACGTACTCCACCGGAAAACTGCTGCCGTCGGCCCGCCAAAAAACCTCATCGTTAACCCGCCGAACCTCTCCGTCTTCCAAGGTGTCTAAAATTTGAGAACTTACCCGCAACGGCAGTTTTTCCGTCGGCGCGGCGGCGGTGTCGGCGACAAGTTCAGAAGCAGAATTGATTTCTGTAGCAGGCGACAGTTGCTCGATCGCCCGGAGACCTTCTTCGGGAGAACGGTGTAAGCTTTCATAGAGCGGTCGATCGATCAGCTCCTTCGATTCGCAGCCGGCCATTCTCACCGCAGCCGGATTGACAAAAGTTACTTTTCCCTGTTTGTTCAACCCGCAAATGCCTTCCCCGGCGGAGAACAAAATCATTTCTGTTTGGTGGCGGAGTTGTTCCAAGGCTTTTTCAACTCGCTTGCTGTCGGTGATGTCGCGAGCGATTGTCGAAACTCCCGTAACCGCTCCTGTAGCGTCTTTAATCGGAGAAATCGTCAGGGACACATCTATGTGTTCGCCGTTTTTGTGCAAGTGTACAGTTTCGTAATGGTCGATAGTGGTTCCCGCCCGAATATTTTCCAGAATTTGGCACATTTCCTTGGGGCGTTCGGGTATTGCTAAAATCTCGATCGACTGCCCCTTGACTTCAGTTGCACAGTAGCCGTAAATCTTCTGGGCTCCTGCGTTCCAGCTCTGAATTGTCCCGGCGAGGGTTTTGCCGACGATGCCGTCGTCAGAGGACTCGACAATCGACGCTAAGCGGAAGAGTTCATCTCTAGCGTGCTTGTATTCGGTAATGTCGCGGCCCAAAATCACGATACTTTTGCGTCTGCCGTCAGGGTGAAATAGGGGTACTTTAATCACGTCGTAGATTTTCACAGTACCGTTCGATCGGGGAATCACTTCTTCACCCCTAGAAAGGGTACCTTTTTCCCACGCGGCTCGATCGCTCGCCTGGCACGCCTGTAGTGCCTCCCGGTAAAAAGGGCTGAGTTTTCCTAACTGAGAATCTGTCAGGCCGCGGTATGTATCTGCACAGAGTTCAAACACTTCCAATATCGCTTGATTTGCCTCCTGCCACCTGCCTTCGCCATCTTTGAAACAGACAATATCTGGCATCGCATTCATCAGCAAGTCGAGATAGAAGTTTTCTCGCAGTGCAGCTTCTGCCTCTGCCCGCTTTTCGTTTGCCTGTTGCAGCTTTTCGATTAACAAACTTTCGCTAACAGTGCGTTGTTTAATTACTTCCTGAAGTCGGTGGAGTTCTAGCGACTGCCGCCTGCGGGCCAACAAATTCTCCACCCGCAAGTGCAGTTGGGCGGCATCTGCGGGAATTGCGATTAAATCGTCAATTCGGCGATCGAGTTTTTGTGTCTGCTGCCAAAAATGCGGCTCGGTGAGGGCGGGGGTTTGGGATTTGCCCAGGAGCAAAAACGGTAAAAATATCGGCTCGGCGGCAGTTTTCAACGCTTCTACCAGCGGCCCGAGGCGATCGAAATTTGCTTCGTCCACAATGCACAAGTCAAAAGCGAGTTGGGAAAGGTGAAATTCCAAGTTGGCTTGGCAAGCGGGATCTAGTACGATCGCCTCATGCTGGGTGTTGAGGTGCGCGATCGGCAAATGTTGTTGTTGGTGGCGATCGACCAATAGCAAAATGCGGCTCATCAGTTTGATTTATTTCCCAATAACTAACGATCTGATGCCCGGTAAATTTACCGATGATTAAGGTTTGCAGTCACGAAGGCAAGTTTTCTATTTTTGGAGAACTTCAGTCCTCACTACAAACCATTTTTATAACTTTCGTTCGATCGGACATCCTATGACTACTGACTACTGACTACTGACTAATGACTACTGACTAATAAGAGGGCCCGCCCGCACCATCCACCGCCCCTACCAACTGACTACTGGCTGCTGACTACTGACTGCTGACTGCTGACTGCTGACTACTGACTAATAACCAATAACCAATAACCAATAACCAATAACCAATAACCAGTAACCAATAACCAATAACCAATAACCAATAACTAATGACTTTTTACGGCATTCCGATCGCAATCAAAGAATCGAACGGCATACAACTAGAATAACGCTCCCCTTCCGACAAAACCGCAATCAGCCTCATTTGCCAGTCTGGCATAATTTGCAAATCCGCCCAGGGCACAGCTACCTCCAAACATTTATCCAGTCCCACTTGGGCCCGGCTGATGCGGGGATGCCACTCGTCGCCCTCTCCAGCTTCTTGAAACCAAATCGATTTCGTCAGCAAATTAATCTCTAACTGATGGTGGAATCGATAGTTGAGCGGTGCTGCGTCGGGCAAACCCGACAGCCGGATCGGACTGTTGTGCATCGTGCGATCGGGATAAAACCAGAACAAATTTAACTGCGGCGGGCAATCAACACCCGGCCGCACCCCAGCATTGAAGTCGGCGCGCAGGTAAAAATTCAAGTGATCGACTCCGTACCAAAGCCGCTGAATTGCCGAACTCCGGTGCATCGTACCCCTGGCTCCCCCAATTTCAAGGCGGCCGGCTTTGTCCCAATCCTGTTCGTTGCCGATACCGTCGATAATCGGGTGAATAAAGCTCAGCGGTTGGCGATCGCCAGCCGCCTGATGCGCCTCTACTTGCTGCAGCACGGACGGGGGTACAGGCTCGCCGAGAGCTTCGTAAATTGCTGCTACGTGTTCGCGAAACAGCCGATCGAACATAGCATCTTGATTCGACGTGTGGCCTTCGCCAAACCACCAAAACCAGTCGGAACCTTCGGCCGCATACAGCGCTTCCCAAGCTTCGGGATTGCTTTCTTCCGTGGCTTCTGGATGGTTGGCCAGCATTTGTCTCGCGGCCCCTAACAAGTCCCAAGCGCGATTTTTCGCGGGATCGCCGATCCAAGTTGTCAGGGAACCGTCTACCCAGGAACCTGTGTGCAGTTGGGCTGCGGGTATTGTTTCGGTGGCTGGGAATTTGTCTAGAAATTCCGAAACTGTGACTAATTTGATATCTGGACTGTCGCTGAGAGTTTGATAAAGTGATTCCAAGAACGGTTTGCCGTCTTCTGGATAGAATTCCCAGCAATTTTCGCCGTCTAGGGCGATCGTCACCAACCAGGGATTTTCTAAAGCTGTTTCGCCGCTTGACTGTCGGTGTTTGAGAGTTCTGCCGATCGCCTCCAAGTGTCCCACCAAATCAGACGCTGCTTTTTCCGGTTCCATAGAACCGTAAGTAAACCCGATCAAATCAGACAATCTGTGGTCTCGAAATACTACAGCTAAATCGCCATCAGCAGTTTCTAAACGGTAAGGGCGATATAACAATTCTGGTTCGCAAACATTCCCTGTCGCGTCGCGGTGAAAAAAGTGTTTAATTGTCCACCCCAATACTGCCTCGTCCGAGACAATCCATTTAAAACCTTGTTTCGCAATGTAGGGCAAAATTTCCGGGCTAACCGCCTGTTCCGACGGCCACAAACCGCGCGGTTGGCAATCAAACCTTTCTTGATACATTTCCCAGGATTTTCTCAGGTGTCTGGGAATATCTTCTGCCCACTCAAACCGATGTTTTGGCAGCGTCATGTTAGGAATAGCTACGCGGCCGCTGTTTGTGTCGGCAAGCAGCGGTAAAATCGGGTGCGTGTAGGGGGTTGTGGAGACTTCCAACTGTCCCTCAGCTTGCATTTTACGGTGCTGGGGAATGATTTTCGACAGTATTTCTTTTTGTTTGGCGTAGATATTTTTTCGGTCTGCCAAGCGGAAACCTTGTCCTTGTTTCAGCCACCCGGCAATTTCGGGGTCATCCCAAAACAGCGGATCGATCCAAGCTAAATTGTGCCACGCCAGCAAATCCCCAAAATCCTGGACAGTCCAGTTTTCCAAGCACCACTGAATGCCTTTTTCCTGTCGCTGAGTGTAGAGTTGAGCGTACCGGGGATGCGGCTGAATCAGGGTGTGGTAGTTGGCATCAAAGAAGTGTTCTAAAACAAACTCTTTTTCTTCGATGTTTAAATCCTCGGCTCGCTTGAGAGTTACCGCCAAGTAAGGATCTAAAGCTCTGTCTGCGATGCAGTCTTCTATCTGCAAAATTAAGGACGGAACCAGGTTTACTGTTTGATGCAGTTTCGGATATTTTGCCAGAATTAGCACTAAATCCAAGTAGTCTTTAACTCCGTGCAGGCGCACCCAAGGCAGTCGGTATTGAGCCTCTTTTGCTGTTGCGGATACTCTGGATTTATACAGCGGTTGATGTTGGTGCCAAATCAAGGCTACATACAGGGGGTGAGACATTGAATTTAGTAATTGGTAATTCTGAAAAAGGTAACAGTTAGTTGGCAGTTGGTAATTGACTGTTGACTGTTGACTGTTGACTGTTGACTGTTGGCTGTTGGCTGTTAGCTGTTGGCTGTTGGCTGTTGGCTGTTGGCTGTTGGCTGTTGGCTGTTGGCTGTTGACTGTTGGCTGTTGGCTGTTGACTGTTGGCTGTTGACTGTTGGCTGTTGGCTGTTGGCTGTTGACTGTTGGCTGTTGGCTGTTGACTGTTGGCTGTTGACTGTTGGCTGTTGACTGTTGACTGTTGGCTGTTGGCTGTTGGCTGTTGGCTGTTGGCTGTTGGCTGTTGACTGTTGGCTGTTGGCTGTTGACTGTTGACTGTTGACTGTTAACTGTTGACTGTTATTAGCTAACAACTAACAACTAACAACTAACAACTAAGAGGGCGGGCACGCACCATCCGCCGCCCCTACTAACAACTAACAACTGCTTTCCTGCCAACTGCCAATTGCTTTCCTGCCAACTGCTTTCCTGTCAACTGCCAACTGCTTTCCTGTCAACTGCCAATTACCAACTGCCAACTACCAACTACCAACTGACTAATTACATTACCTGTTCGACTTCGGCAATTTCTGGGATGGCTTCGCGCAGGCGGCGTTCAATGCCCATTCTCAGAGTCATTGTGGAACTGGGGCAAGAGCCGCAAGCTCCTTGCAGTCTCAGGTGTACAACTGGGCCGTCGATTTCTACGAGTTCGACGTTGCCGCCGTCGGAAATCAGGTAAGGGCGCATTTCATCGAGAACTGTTTCGACGTTATCTCTGGTTAGTGCTAGTGTCGTCATATTTTGCCTCTGCGATAATTTCTGGATGTTGGGTTTGTTCGATTTGACTCAAGGGCAGCATTCTCAACCGCGCGAGATTTAAGAAATCGGGTTTCTTGAAAAAAGACTTGTACACTCAGATGAGCTGGCTCCCGGAAACCCGGTTTCTGTCATGCTGATGCTCGATATCAATTTTCTTTCTCGATCGATCGTAGCGTTGCTTGCGGCCAAATCATGTTGATTGTGATACGTTAACCAAAAAAACCGTTTTATTTAAGAAATCGGATTTTCGATCGCGCTACACTACGGCTGGTTGCAGCAATTTGATGTTGGAATAGTTAAACTCGGTTGTTGTCAGTTGACCTTTTTCTTTCGATCGCACTACTTGCTTCGTCATCACATAATAGTCGCCTATTTTGTCAAAGGAATCTTCAAATTCCAGTTCTCTGATGATTTCGTTGGTTTCGGGGTTGCGGAAAACCGCATCGTAGTGGCTCGCCAAAGAACCTTCGGGTGTCTCTAAGCTTTTGTGCGTGTCAATTACGAAAGCCATGCGGCCCATCACCCGGCTGACTTGACAAATTGACAGACCTCGGATTTTATAATTCGAGCCCATCGAGTCGCCTTTCACTAGAATATCCACAGCCTCGGTGCTGTCCTTCTCGCCGAGGGTGAAGCTATTTTTGCCGTGGGATTGTTCAAATGATGAGCGCTTGCGGTGGGTAACAATGTCCCGCATTTGGGTGTAAACGCTCTGCTTTACTTCCTCGTCGGCAATGCCGCTGACTTCCACGCTCATGTCGGGTTTGATGGAAACATGACCCGTATATACTTCGTCGCCCTGTTTGAGTTCAATATCGGCACTGTAACCGGGAAAATTGGCATCCCAGGTATAGCGGTGTTCGTAAGCAGCGCGAAACAAATCGCGAGCGTTGGCTTGTTCTGACATAAATTCCTCTTTGTGTTGACACCCATCTAGTTTAGCTTAACCGCTCGCGAGTCCAGCATTCACCAGATAGGCGGGTTCCCGACTCTGGCACGCTGTTTGAGGTTGCAGCAGAGCTGGTAAGTCGATCGCCCCAACAATTTACTTTTTGTATCTGTTGCTACAATCTGAAAATAAAGTCAAAAAATACTTGGTTATTGAGATCGCGGTCGATCGCGATACACTAATCTTAGTTATGGGTCATCTTGAAAAAAACTTTAGTCCGCTTGATAGAAGTTACACCTGTGGCAACTATTAGATTCCCCCATTAATAAAATGCTAGAAACAGTTTACAAAAATTTAGAAAACCTGCAAGCACAAGCTAGCGAATTGCCACATCCGCAACAGGCAATTATCAAAACAACTGTGGAACACATATCAAATTGTTTGCAAGAAATGGCAGCAAATCACCTATTGGAAAGCGCGGAAAATAACGCAAAAAAGCTGGTCGAACTAGAAAAATCCAATCGCCTCTTGGAACACACAGTCGCCCAGCAAACCTCGCAAATCAGACAGCTACAAGAGCAGTTGGACAAAGAAATTAGCCAGCACCGCCGGGACAATCAAGCATTAACTAAAAGCGAAGCAAAACTCCAATCTATACTCCGCAATTCTCCCGATATAATTACTATTATTGGCTCCGACGGGGGAGTTCGATACCACAGCGCAGCCCTAGAGCGGGTTTTTGGTTACAACCCAGAAACAAGAACTGGTAAGTTTCACGGCGAGTTAATTCATCCAGACGATTTGCTGGCTTGGCAGGCGTATTTTAGCAAGTTGTTAGAAAAGCCGGGAATTGCCGGGCCGATCGAATATCGCAAACGCCACGCTAACGGTTCTTGGATCTGGGTGGAGGCGATAGGTAACAGTTTGATTTACGATTCTAGCGTGCAGGGAATTCTAATTAATTCGCGGGAAATCGGGGAACGCAAGCAAGCAGAAAGCGCACTGCGGGAGTCGGAATCGCACTACATGGTTATGTCGAAAATTACTTCGGATTTTGCCTATTCTTTTAAGGCTCTTCCAGACGGCAAGTTTGCCTGCGAGTGGGCGACAGAGGCTTTTGAGCGCTGCACGGGCAGGGTTGCTGAAGAAGTAGAGTCGTTTGGTTGGTGGAACTCCGAACTCGTTCATCCCGATGACAGGGAAATGTTAATTAAACAATTAGAAGGCTGTACTTTCAGCCGCACGGGAGCCAACGAGTACCGCATTATTAATCAAAAAGGTGAGGTGCGCTGGGTGCGCGATTGCTGGCAAGCGGTTTGGGACCAAACTGAAGCACGGGTTGTCCGTTTGTGGGGCGCTTGTCAGGAAATTACCGATCGCAAGCAAGTAGAATTGAAACTGCAACTGGCGAACGAATTCATGATAGCGCAGGTGGCATCGGCACCGCTAGCAATTAATTGTACCGACAATGACGGCCGCACTATTGTCTGGAACCGGGCTGCCGAAAAATTTTTTGGCTGGAGTGCGACGGAGGCTTTGGGGCAACCTTTACCGAATATTCTTCAAGGACAAAAGCAGGATTTTTCTGCGCTACTGAAGTCGGCAGGTAATGGCTTACTGCAAAACGGTTTGGAAGTGTCTTTGTTGAAAAAAGACGGTAGTTGGATCGATGTTTGGCTTTGGGCGGCACCGGTGCGAGATGCTGGCGGCGAAACCCTCGGCATTATCAACATATTTTCCGATCTTTCAGAACGCAAGCGCATTCAGGAGGAACGCCAAAAACTAGCAGCGCTCAAAAATATGAAAGAACCTTTTTGGGCGCGCTATGTCAGTGCTCCCGAAACCAAGAAAAAAAATGGCGGGTTGTAATTGCATTGAGTATAAGTTAAAAACCTTAAAACTGGGAAACAGCAGTCTTTGGCTGACCTTACCATCTCCGGTAAAATAATCGTTATAGGTTCGTTCGATCGATAGGAATCCAAGTCCTCTTCAAACCAGAGAAGACTTGGATTCGATAAAGCGAACCTATTCGATTGCGATCGTCCGATCGCAAATAATATGATAAATACACCCGGATGTTATGTTTAGTAGTTGTGTGCGGCGGTAGAAAACCCTAGTGACATACAATAATTGAGTAACCAGCCGCGGATTTTATTGATGGAATCTATAGATGCAAGTGTCAGGTTCTCGAAGCTGAATACTTGTGGGCACCGTAAATAGTCTGCTTCTTAAATGCGCGGTCGAATCTTTACTGCTGCCGACATTCTTCCTTACTCCTGACAGTTGCTAATTCTGAGTGAGCCTGACAAGCTTCGCTTAACTGAATGTAATCTAAGATATTGGAAACTACCTTAGAAAGGTGGATAGCCGAACGGTGAGCTTCTTGGATAAAATCTCTCTCCTCTGTTGGATCGTCAGCTTGGTCGTCTATGGTTAGTTGAAGATAGCCGATGATGTGATTTAGGGGAGTGCGGAGCTCGTGGGAGGCGCTCAACAAAAATTGCTTTTTGAGCTGGGATATTTCTTGTGTTCGCTCGCTGCTCTCTTGGTAGAGGGTGGCGAGGGCGATCGCGCTTCCTACTTGATCGGCAAGTTCTTGTGCGAATTCGATCTGGCTTTCAGTCCAAGATCGATCGGCATTACCGCTCTCCCCCAACGATCCGTCCTCGCACCGGTGCAAGCTAATTATGCCATTAGGTTGCTCTTGATAAGCCGTAGCCACCACTAGCACTGACTGCCGCTCAAAAGGATCGTCGGCTGTAAACGACTCTATTACCACCGGTTCGAGGGTGGCTAGAGCTTGAATGAGATGAGGTGCTGATGTCAGCGAGATTTCCATTCCCAGCATGGGTAGAAATGGTTCTTGGCAGTATTCAGCAGCTACTTTGACTTGCAGTCTAGAACTTGGATAGGGACAAATAATGCAACGGCTAACGCCTAGTGTTTGTCCCAGACTGTTAACTGTTTGCTGCCAAATGGTATCGAGATCCAAGGTTCGACGAATCTTTCTACCAATTTGGAGTAAAAGTTTTTGCGATTGAGCTGATATTTGATGATTCATAGCAACCCTTGTTGTACCAGGCTGACAAAAGTTTTCCACTGCACCAACTGAGCAGGAATTTACTGAATTTGCCCGCTGCAGGCTGTCCTACTAGGGACATACGTAATTACACTCAAATTTTCCCACAGGCAGTCAAAGATTACTACGTAGTCTCAGTAACTTTACAATATCTTTATGATTCTCACATACAACTTGAAGTGTCAAGTTATCTTAATAATCCTTTACATTAGGGGATGGGAAGCTTAATCAGTCGTATAAGTTTACGTTAAGTTTTTGTAAAGTTGGCGGTTGGCGCTGGGGTCTGGGGGTGTGAACCATCAGGGGACAGATAAAGATGGACTGTTATCCCTACCCCTAGGATTCCACGGATGCGAATTCTGGGTGGGTTCCGTCAGCGATGGGGGCGATCGCCAAAACATCAAAGGATGGAGTGTGGCAGCGGACAAAGTAAAAATTAATACTCGGACGGGCAATATAACTGTGGTTGTAGGAAAATTAGCGGCGGGTGACAACCCTGCTAGTTGGTAATGGGGAATGGGGA
>NZ_JADEXD010000175.1 GCF_015207285.1 Tychonema sp. LEGE 07203
TGCTGTTTGCTATACAGATTTTTGGCAGGCTTATGCTTGTATTTTTCCTTCGCTACGCCATCAGCCAGTTGGGAAAGACAGTGGAAAAACTAATCACATTGAAAGATTTAATAATACTTTGCGCCAAGGTGTTTCCCGTCTAGTAAGAAAAACTCTTTCATTTTCTAAAGAGTTAGAAAACCATATTGGTGCTATTTGGTATTTGATCCATCATTACAACTATGTTTTGAGCCAATAAATATCTAATCACTACATATTTATTACTACCAATTGTGGAACCTAGAAACTGGACAAGAAATCAAAACTCTTTCAGGACATCAAAGGGGAATTGACAGCGTTGTTTTCAGTCCCGACGGTAAAATTTTAGCATCATCAGCGACCGATGGAACTGTTAAATTGTGGGAGAGAGAAAGCGGCACTGAAATTCAAACTCTCAAAGGACATCTCCAAAGAGTTAGAAGCGTCACCTTCAGTCCCGATGGCAAAACTTTAGCATCTGCGGGGAACGATCGCGCGATATTTTTCTGGGATTTAAACAATTTAGAATCTCTCCCAAGAAGTATTCAGAGAGCGCATAACAGCCGAATTACTAGCATCCGTTTTAGTCCCGACGGTAAAATTTTAGCATCGGCCTGCGATGACAGCACGATTAAATTGTGGAATGCAGAAACAGGCACAGAATTGAGAACTATCAAAGGACATGGAACTTGGGTAAAAAGCATTAGTTTCAGTCCCGATGGCAAAATTTTAGCATCTGCAAGTTTCGATCGCACAATTAAACTGTGGAATGTCGCCGACGGCACAACAAACTCGGAGGCTGTGCTCCTACAAGTTTTTGACGGACATCGCGATCGAGTTAACGATGTTAACATTAGTCCCGACGGCAAAACTCTTGTTTCTGCTAGCGACGATTTTACTTTAAGGATCTGGAATTTGGAACTAGATGTAGATAGTTTAATGAAGCTGAGTTGCCAGTGGCTGGGCATTTATATTGCTAACCATCCTGACGAAAGGGCGATCGCCCAAATCTGCAATCCTTAAAAAAATCGAATAATATCGTGTCCGATATACCGGATCTAATACCATTTTTCTTTCATATGTGGTATGGATGAAGTCTTAGCCCCCCCAAAGCATCGGGGGGGTTGGGGGGTAATGTCTAGCGCTACTTTATTCCATTGGTATAAGACGTTGATGTGAATCATGGTGGGGATGGGGCGCGGGTTTATGAGATTATATCGTTTCCGTTTGGATTGGAATGATTTAACCGCAGAGTACACAGAGTACACAGAGTCCGAGAATATATATCTGAATTATTCCGATGAAGAGAGGATTTGATATTATTTGTGGTTTCATAGATAGTTGGTGAATCCGCCCCTACAGGATTTTGGAATGTTTATTGTACGCCAATAAATTTGTGAGTTTGCAAAGACAACCTATAACTAGGATGCTGTTTTAGTAATTCCAAAATAATCGGAATTGCCCGATCGCGCGATTCCCATTCCGGCTGCAAAAATACAGGCACATTCATATTTTCAACAAAATATTTTTTGTAAAAATCCACTTCTTCGCCCGTGCTAACTACCAACTTAATTTCATTGGCTTTCTTCCAAAAATGCTCTTGTACCGGATATTTAGGATTGACGTGTTCTTTAGGAGAAAGAGTAATCCAAGCCAGCGGCGAAACATCTTGCCAATAAGCGCCAGAAGTTTCGATACTCACTTGTTTGTCAGCTTGTAACAATGCTGCAACTAACTCCGGTAAATTCTGGTGGATGAAAGGTTCGCCGCCAGTAATGACAACTCTCGGCGACTGCAATTGAGCTAGCAATTGTGCGATCGACTGCGGCACCGACGGCAAACCTTTGCCCCCATTTGCGTAACCGGTATCGCACCAAGGACACCCCACGGGACAACCTGCCAATCTAATAAAATCAACTAAAGTACCTGTCCAATAACCTTCGCCTTGAACAGTACACTGAAAAGTTTCGTGAATCGGTAATTGTATTTGTAAATTTGATGCCAGCATTTGTTACTTTAAATTAATAATATTTGTTGACAATTTTGATTAATTGTAATTGATTGTCGCTAATTAATATAGTCCTAGATACAGGGGTAGGCAGAAACCGGGTTTTTCACGAAAATACTGTATCGCAGCCTTCAATACAGATAAAAACCCGGTTTCTTTGGTTTTAACTGATATCTTGCACCTGTGGCAAAAACCGGGTTTCTGACCGCAAATTTAGCATTACAACCTATATCTCGTTCAGAAACCCGGTTTTTAAGAGCTTGTTGAGAATGGTGCTCTTCTGTCAGTTTTAATGAAGTTCCCAGCAACTAGAACTCTTTAATTGTGATGTTCCGGCTGCATCATAGTTGCCCAGCGGCGTTTCAGGGCTAAAGTCAGTCCGTCAGCAATGGGGACAACACTCAGAGTAACTCTCGGATCGTTACGCAATTTGTCGTTGAAACTGCGAAGGGCGAGGGTACTTGTGTCTTGTACTTGAGGATCGGCAACTCGTCCCGACCACAGAACGTTGTCAATTACTATTAAACCGCCATTGCGTACAAGTTGGAGCGATCGCTCAAAATAAGCCTCATAATTTTCTTTATCCGCGTCTATAAATGCAAAATCAAAGGTTCCTGCTTGTCCCTCGGCTATTAGTTTGTCGAGAGTATTGATGGCCGGGCCCAATTTCAAAGAAATCTTGTTTGCGACACCCGCAGCTTCCCAATAGCGCCGCGCTATAGAAGTATATTCCTCGCTGACATCGCAGGCAATAATTTGACCGTTAGGAGGCAGCGCCAAAGCTACGCACAGGGAGCTATAACCCGTAAAAACGCCAATTTCTAAGGTTTTTGTCGCTCCCATAAGCTGCACCAGCATCTCCATAAACTGACCTTGTTCGGGAGCTATTTGCATCATACCCATAGGATGCTTAGCAGTTTCTTCTCGCAGTGCAGCCAGAATATCTGGCTCCCGCAGGGATATAGATAATAGATAATTGTAAAGTTGATTTTCCAAGCCAAGAGTTGAGTTCGCCATCGGTTTGTCCTTGCTGCTGACTTTTTGATTTGATACTGTATGCGTGCAAATATTGGATATCGGATACGGTAGAGTTAATTTTGGCTGTTTTGCTGTGGCTGCAGGTTGCAGCATCGCCCTCTCGGTGACAAGCTGGTAATTTGCTTTCACGGGCGATCGACCTTTCAATCAGTTTATCTCACCCACAGCCGATCGAGTCGCCGGGGGTTCGCCCCTACTTCTACCAAAATTTCTCAAGTTTAACCCCTGACAATTATACATTTACCATTTTTTCGATCGCAGTGAAGTTACGATTTAATCATTGAGTTATCCAACATCGGGGACAGCCCTAACTGCAAGTTTAGTTCGATAGTCAGCTTTCCTAACTGTCACACAGTATCCAACAGCACCTGAAAAATATATCCACAATCAAAATAACATTTCGCAAAGGTTCTCGCTATGTATTACACTTTTGCAGGTTTCGGTGCGGGTACGGGCTTATTTTTATTGTTAGTTTTTGCAATTCTGCAATGGCTGCAAGTCCCCGCAGGCAGTTTTATTGATTGGATAATTGCCATTGCTATTTTTGAATGGCTGTTGCTGATAGTTACAGTTCCTTGGAACGTCCATTTTGAAGCTAAAGAAGTTTTATCGCAAGCCGCAGAATCTACTAAAAAAAACATTGCTGTCGATGCCGAACAACTCAAATATGTTAATGTATTAGCTAGCCGATCGCTCTTTGTGGCGATCGCCCTGCATCTCGGAAGCGCGATCGGACTTTACGCCCTAGCCGCCACTGGAATTAGTGCTGTGGGCTATCTCAGTTCCGGTGCCGCGCTGCTGTTAACGGTACTGCGTCCAGCTATCCGAGGCTATCAGTATTTAGCCCAGCGGCTGACAACAATCCGCAGCCAATTTTTGTACCCCCGCGAAGATATTGTCGAACTCCGCAGCCGCTTTGCAGAACTAGAATCTACAGTTAAAGATTTGACCAATAAATTAAGTTCAGACAATCCGAATTCGTGGGTGGCTTTACAAGAGCGGGAGCAACAAGCCACCAAAATAGAATTAACTAATTTAGCTGCATCTCTAGAATATTTGCGATCGACCAATCAGGCAGAACATACGAAACTGGCAAGAGATGCAGAAAGTGCGATCGCCCAGCTTACCGATGACGGACAATTTCTCAACCACGTCCGCGAAATCATCCGCTTCTTTAAAGAAGCATAAAGTCCTTAGTCATTGGGAATTGTTAACTGCCAACTGCCAACTGCCAACTGCCAACTACCAACTGCCAACTGACAACTACCAACTGACAACTGACAACTGTCAACTGCCAACTGACTAATTCCCTATCTTTAGATAGATGTCAAAGGGTCGCTACTGTGATTTTTTCAAAAAAAATAGAGATTAATCAGTCTTGAGGAAGACTCAATAAATGTATTAATGTATGATATAAGAGCAATTTCTCGCAAACTCTAACCAAAGATAGTTTGTGAATGAGTTAGCTTAGGCTTAATATTTGAACATAAGCCAAAGACCTTTTGAAAAAACTGAAGAAGGAATAAATCATGACTAATCGCCAACCAACACCGCCCGACGAAAAAATTAGCAAAGCAACACCAACCGACAAAGAGATCGAAGCTGATATGGAAGCCCCCCACTACGACAGGGGTATTACTCCTGCGGAGACAGCAGCGCGGCAAGAACGCGAAGGCGCTAACTTCATGCACGCCACCACCCAAGAGAAGCAGCAAAGCGCCAAAACAGACGACCAAACCGATGACGAAAGCATTAACACTACAGATGGTTATACAGTAGACAAAGAAGGTCTAGTTAACAATTACGCGATCGAACCGGAAATGTACATTAACGAACCGGGCGATTTGAGAGCAAAAGAAGAAGCCGAAGCTGCAGAACGCGCTCGAGTTCTTGCAGAAATTAAAGATAAAAAAGGCGAGGAAGGAAAACTGACAGAAGAAGCAGACACCCGTCACAAAGGGCCGGGAATTATCTAGTTTGTTGTATGGTTAACAGTTGCGCTTCAGCGCGCGAGGCGGCAACTGCAAAGAAACGGGTTTTTCTAGATACGGCAATTGTCGATCGATATTTCTGATAAAACCCGCCCCTCTTTGGCTTGAGACTTCTGCGACAAAAACTCGCGCCATACAAGCTCCGTCCTTTGAGGACTGATTTATTCAACAGTTGAAGCGTCTATATCGAGAGTCGCCCTCCTAGCATTGGGAAACTATAAAATTGGTTCGCAGCATCGAAGTTCCATCCGGTGCTGCGAAATGTTTTGATTGGGGGTAGTTGCAGCCGCCCGGTAAAAAAAAACTGGTTTCTTGAGTTGGAGTGCTTCTGTTTTGAGATTTGAGAATTTACTATCCATGCCTTAAAATTGCTCAATCCTTAACATTTTCCCTCAGCCAATTAAACTTTGCCTGAGCTAGCGCCAAATTTTCTATGATGCTAGGATTGATATCCTCCCCTTCTAATTCTGGTTGCTCAAATTCTATATTGCGCCCGTATTCTATGTGTCGGATCGTACCGCGCATCCTGTCTGCCAGACACAGCGAGATTCCATAATAAAAGCGGGAAGCAAAGCCCATATCGTGTTCGAGTTTGACTATTAAATGCCGTCTGGGAATTGCCAGCAAGTGAGTTTCTTCGATCGCCTTCACCGTTGCCAAAGGAGGGCGAGCATCAATAAAAGAAACTTCTCCCACCAGTTCTCCGCTGCCTATTTTAGCAAGTTCTTTCGTCTCCCGGGCCTCGATCGAAACGCTCAAAATCCCATCCAAAACAATGTATAGCGCATCAATTTGTCTTCCTTCGCAGATCAAAATCGCGCCCGGAGCGAGAACTTCTTTTTTGCCTTTTTGGACTATCCAGTTAATATCGTCGTTATTTAACTGGCTCAAAATAAAAAGTGCTTTTTTTCTGCTGCTGTCAGCCATAAGTTTAGCTCCCGATCGCTTCTTTGTATAAAATTTAGACTCGCGCGGTTGCAACTTCTTCTGAAGCAGTCACTCCTCGCTGAACACAGTTTTTCGATCCTGTCTCGCTTCTTCGCAAAACGCTTCTCGGGCAGACTGTCCCAATAGCAGATAGACGCACTGAATAATCTTTCAATAATAGCATTTGTTAAATATATTTTTTTAAACTCGATCGGCATCTACAAAATCCTGTGAAATGCTGGTTTCAAAACCGATCGGGTTCGCCCCACAGCTTGAGTGGATGGGGCGCGGCAGACAATGCTCCGCGCCCCGTCTCGCTACGCTAAATCGATCGCAAATCAGGATACCCAGCCAACATATCATCAGCAGTCAGAGTGTCGCCGCTAGCTTGAGGAGTCCACAGCACCTCAACCGCCAGCAACTCCTCGCTCGATACTCCCCCAATTTGGCGCAAAGCTTGGCGCAAATCTTCAGAGTTTTTCACCGCTGGCAATTGCAACTTGCCTTGAGCACCGACAATCACCGTCACCACAATAAATTCACCGGGATCGGAATTCAAATCAGAAGCAACCAGCGCACCGTTTTCCTGCAAACCAGGCAAGCTCTTGTTGCTCCCTGCCTCCCGGAGCTGGTTGTTATAATTCGAGAGCGTTTCTTCGGTAAACTTGCTGCGTTCTGCCAAAGAAAACTGGTTAAATTTAGCTTCGGCTGCTTCCAAGCGAGTTTGCGTAGATTCAGCGCCCGCGTAAACCCAATATTCAGGATGCCGCAGCAGTGCCAGAGTAGATTCTTGCAGCACTTGAGCGCGACCGGCCGCTGTATCGGTATCCGCTTGGCGCGCTAGCGAGTCGAGTTCGGCTTGCAAACCGCGGGCCTCTGCTAGCAAACCCACTTGCAAGCGGGCCACAGATACCGTGGTGCTAGAAACGCTGTTGCCGAGTTCGTCGGTTCCTCCCCCGGCGCGGCGGAAGCTTTGGACGAGGAAATTAGCGATCGAAATAAAAATCAAAATCGAGAACAAGCCACCAAACCCGCCGCCAAAGCCAAAAAACGGCAGCAAGAATGGGAAACCAAATCCTCCCCCATAACCGCCGGGGTAGTAACCCCCTCCTGACGGGGCGTAAGTGCGACTGGGAGACGAATAACTGCGCGCCGGAGCTCTAAAAGATCCGCCGCCCATGCGTCCTCCGCTGCGGGCAGCCAGAGCTCCGTCAGCGTTACTGAGGGCTAGGGTAAGTACCAAACCGATCGCGAATAGTGATTTCAAAAGCGGTTTGATCTTTGAAATTAGTTGTTTGTACATAAGACCGTTACGATTCGATACACTTATAATTTACAATCTATTCTGGCGGATGGGCAGCGCGGTTGCAGGGGTGAACTGTGCGAGATATCCGTACCAGCCGAACCCTGCACCGCTAGAACTCTGTCTGGGAACGACACAGGCTAGAGAGTAGAGAGGACTAAAGTCCTTACTGCGAACCACGGACGCGGATTTTACATAACTTTACTTAAGTAACGGGCGATCGACCAACAATAAGCTCTAGACTTTTAAACAAACGCCGCCAGTCCTAGAAACCAGGACTCGATCTACTACCGTAAAAAAAACATTATGTTTCCCACTCACCGCCCCCGCCGCCTCCGCAACCATCCCCAACTCCGCCGGATGGTACGCGAAAATATCTTGACAACCAGCGATTTAATTTACCCTCTATTTGCCGTACCGGGGGAAGCTGTTGCCAAAGAAGTTACATCAATGCCCGGAGTTTACCAGCTATCGGTAGACAAAATCGTAGAAGAAGCAAAAGAAGTTTACAACCTCGGCATTCCCGCGATTATTTTATTCGGGATTCCAGCAGATAAAGACACTGACGCGACAGGTGCTTGGCACGATTGCGGCATCGTCCAAAAAGCGACGGAAGCAGTTAAAAAAGCTGTACCAGATTTAATCGTCATGGTCGATACTTGTCTGTGCGAATATACCAGTCACGGTCACTGCGGCTATTTGGAAGTCGGAGATTTAAGCGGCCGAGTTTTGAACGATCCGACACTAGAATTGCTCAAGAAAACCGCCGTTGCTCAAGCTAAAGCCGGTGCAGATATTATTGCACCTTCGGGAATGATGGACGGTTTTGTCGGAGCAATTCGCGAAGGATTGGACAGTGCTGGATTTGAAGATATTCCCATCATGTCTTACGCGGCAAAATATGCCTCAGCTTATTATGGCCCGTTCCGGGATGCGGCGGATTCTGCTCCGCAATTTGGCGATCGGCGCACCTACCAAATGGACCCAGGAAACGGTCGCGAAGCTCTCAAAGAAATTGCTCTCGACATTGCCGAAGGTGCGGATATGCTGATGGTTAAACCGGCTTTAGCATATATGGACATCATCTGGCGCGTCAAGGAAGCAACTAACCTGCCAGTTGCTGCTTACAACGTTTCTGGAGAATACGCGATGGTGAAAGCCGCCGCCCTCAACGGTTGGATAGATGAAGAAAGAGTGGTGATGGAAACCTTGACAGGATTCAAGCGTGCTGGTTGTGACTTGATTTTGACTTATCACGCCAAAGATGCGGCGCGCTGGCTGCAAAACTGAGCCGCTCGTGATGACTCAGTTTGAGCTCGGAATACCGGGCGGTTGAAACTAGGTTTGTACTTGCCATCCACCCCAGGAGAGCGGGTTGAAGACAAAAAGGTAAAAATTACCCGCTCTTCTTGAGTCTGCAGGCGAGTTGACTTTGCTTGAATAGAAGCGGTTTCAACCGCCGTCGGCTCTCGAAAATTTTGAGTCAAAGACTTGTTCACAAGTTTTACACAAAACAGTATTAATAATCACTGAAATTAGTTAGAGAATATGTATGAATAACAATAGTTTTGTAAATCGGGAATTCAATTATCGATCGTTCCCCAGCAAAATCAACTTTCACTCCTGTAAAACAGTAAAAGTAACAGAGTTTAGATAAAACTTGTAAGGCACATTGAGCATGACATCAACGAGTAGGGATTCCAGTCACATTCAATTTTGCATAGATCGCGATCGCGCCGACATCGTAAAGATCCAAGAACTATTTAAAGCTGCCGCCTTTTGGGCGAGGGAACGCAAGATAGAAGATTGGGCAATTGCGATCGCCAACAGCGAACCAGTTGTTACAGTTTGGGACGGCTCGCGGGCGATCGGCTTTGCCAGAGCCACATCAGACGGCATCTATCGAGCTACCATCTGGGATGTCGCCATTCACCCAGATTACCAAGGTGCAGGACTCGGCCGCAAATTAGTCCAAACCGTCTTGAGTCACCCTCGGATGTGCCGAGTAGAGCGAGTTTACCTGATGACAACTTACAAACAAAGCTTCTACGAGCGCATCGGTTTTCAGCACAACGCCAGCACCACAATGGTACTTGAAAATCAGCTTCTAGACGAGAATATCGAATTAGAAATTAGCAAGGGCGAATTGCTAATTTCTAATTGTTAAACAAGCACAAAAGTTACACCAAAATCTCTAAATAGTATGGCGTGCAATGCACACCATACTATTTATATCAAATCCGGTAGCATCGGAATGATTCAGATATATATTCTCGGACTCTGTGTACTCTGTGTTCTAGCGCCGGTTAAAGCATTCCGATGCAAGCGGAAACGATATTACAAATAATTTACCTCTTCTCTCCCTCCATTAAATCCATTACACAATCCGCTTCCTTCTTCCTAATGACTAATGACTAATGACTAATGACTCATGACTCATGACTAATGACTCATGACTAATGACTCATGACTAATGACTCATGACTAATGACTAATAACTCATGACTCATGACTAATGACTCATGACTAATGACTAATGACTAATGACTAATGACTAATGACTAATGACTAATAACTAATGACTAATAACTAATAACTAATGACTCATGACTAATGACTCATGACTAATGACTCATGACTAATGACTCATGACTAATGACTCATGACTAATGACTCATGACTAATGACTCATGACTAATGACTAATGACTAATGACTAATAACTCATGACTCATGACTAATAACTCATGACTAATGACTAATAACTCATGACTCATGACTAATGACTGCCGACTTCTTCACAAAGTCGCCAAAGGAATAGAACACTGAGTCCGGTTAAAATTGGACTCTTCAGACTCAGAAGGCACAGCTAGAACCTCCAACTTTCCATTCATCAAAGTTAACAGAGTCTGATTCATCAATAACCTCATGCCAGAAGACACCTTAGAATTATCGCTGTTGTTACTAGCATCAGGCACCAAATCGTGCTTTAGCAAATCCCAAGACTCGCTCCAAGCACTAACTGAACGCTGATCGTCCACCCAAATGTGTACGCATCCAGATTCCGGCGAACAATGTGCAGAAACAGAAATGCTCCCCTCCTCCATCTGAGCAATAGCAGTATCTATTAAATTGACTAAAACTTGCCGAAACCTCGGCAAATCTGCCAGTACATAAATTCCCGGATCGGGCGGCACTATCTCCAAACGAATGCTGCGATTAGCAGCTTGCAAGTAAGTTAAATCATCAACTTCGTCAAAAACCTTAGCTAACTGAATCGGCTCAATATCCATCTTGTCAGTGCCGTGTTCAGTTTTGGCAACAGAGATAATTTCATCTATCAATTTCACCAGATTGAGTGCTGCAACGTGAGCTTGTTCGACAAACTCTCGTTCCTCAGCAGGATCGTCGCACAAATCCGAGAGAATTAATTGCAGCGTACCAATCATAGTGCTCAGGGGCGATCGCAACTCGTGAGAAGTTCGAGCCAAAAACCCCCCTTTAAATTGACTCATCTCCGATGCCATCTGATAAGCCAATTGAGTTTGCTTAAGTTGCTCGGAAAGGGCATCAAACTCCTCTAACTGAATTTCTTGAGGAGTTGGCTGATGGGGCGCAGCTACAGGCGGCGGCGCGCTTTTTTGCCTTCTGCGCCACAGCGAACTGCTTCCCAAACCCAGTCCTAGCCCCATCCCTACATATATCAAGTCGCTCCAGCCCATCAGCGCCATATTGTCTTGCCTTGGAGTTAGCTCTTAGCATTCTAACTTTACCGCGCCTTGTCGCAAGATTTCCCAATCGGTGCCGTTCCATTTAGCCACAGTAGAAGGCAGACTCGAAGCTGTTGGTGCTGTTGCTAATTCCGAAGCCTGCAATGTCAGCACTTGGGGAAATTGAGCTTCTATTTGTGCCATCGACTCCAGAGGTGGCCGGCCCGATAAATTGGCGCTAGTAGTAGCCAAAGGCCCTGTCTGCTCTAGAATTTTTCGGGCAAGGGGAAAGTCAGGGACTCGCAATCCTATTGTATTAGGATCGATCGGGTTCATGGCGGCCGGCACTTTTTCCGAAGCTGGGAGCACCAAAGTCAACGCCCCCGGCCAAAAAGATGCTGCCACTTGCTCCCACAATTTTAACTCTGCTGGACTCCCCTGCACGTAAGGCCACAAAGCCTCCGCCGATGCTGCCATTAAAATTAGCGGTTTGTCTTGGTTTCGCCGCTTAGCTGCAAAAATTAAGGAAGAGCGATCGGGCCGCGCCGCCAAAGCGGGTACAGTATCAGTAGGAAAACTGACAATACAGTCTCCTGAAATTGCCCCTTGAATCAAGGAGTCGATCGAAACTTGAGTCATCCGATTTTAGATTTTAGATTTTAAATGTTGCATAAATTTTTGATGCGAGCCGGTCAACCGCAGATGTCAGGCAGATAGACACAGATTAACGCAGATAATTTCAAGAGAGGAAAGTGTATAAATCGAATCTTGTCTGTTTTAAAATTACAGCCTATTTGGGCAATCTAAAGACGATAGGCTAAGGCAAAGCGATCGATTCCTGCTAAATCAGAAAATATCTGAACTCGATCGTAACTCCCGTGACTTTCCAGCATATCAGCTACCGCCGTTTCTTGTCCCGCCATCATCTCAACCAACCAAACTCCCCCAGATTCTAAATAATCGGGAGCCGTGTTTACCAAATGCCGGATGCACTCTAACCCGTCAAAACCGCCGTCTAAGGCTAGGTGAGGTTCGTGCTTCAAAACTTCCGGTTGCAGGGTCAGCACGGTGCTGCTGGGGATGTAAGGCGGGTTAGACACCATGCCGCTAACTTTGCCCTTAAGAAATTCTAGGGGGTCCCACCACAAACCTTGATAAAATTTAACTCTCTCGGTAAAACCCAAATTTTCAGCATTCTGTCGGGCCACAGCCAAAGCTTCCGAACTGCAATCTACTGCATGAACCGTCGCCTTTGTCAACTCCGAAGCTAGACCGATCGCGATCGCCCCGCTGCCCGTTCCCAAATCCACCCAATGCGATTTTGAAAATTCTCCCCCTCGAAGC
>NZ_JADEXD010000176.1 GCF_015207285.1 Tychonema sp. LEGE 07203
GAGTTTTACCGCTTGATGACTTAGCTTTTCAGGCATTATAGAATTGCTAATACGTAAATGCCACGTTTTCTATAGTTGTCTTTTTGTCAAGTACAATTTATACCAAATTAGATGAGCTTACCCTGGTATCATCAGAGCTTTCTCCATTGCCTTGAATTGCTACCCAAGGAAGTTTTGAATACTGATCTTTGATCTTTTCTAACTCATCTAGTGCTTGCAGGAAAAATCTTTTGACAGCCACCACATGGTCTTCTTCAGAAAGAAAATCCTGTAAACTTTTGTCTCGAACTATTCCTGCCCAGTCTTTTGAGCTATCTAAGTTATAACCCCTCCAACCGTACTGTTCGCAAATATCTTTCATCGTTTCAATAATTTCTGCTCGACGCGGTGAATTAGGATCTACTTCAAGTACGAGACGTACTATTGGGTAATCAGTTAAATGTGATGTCTTTAGAATAAAGCCTAGACCACACCACCATCTTCCACTTGGCATTGAGGCAGTCATTAAATACCGCCCATGCCATTGAATCTGGGTAAGAGCTGTAGACTTTTGCTTAATTGCTCCCAGAACTTTCTCAAAGCGCTGACTGACTTCTCCCCACATTGTCTCTTCCATAAGTTTTAGTGATTTTGTGAAATTTGCTAACGCAATCACGTCAATAGAAGAGAACTGATTGTTATGTGCCATGCGATACTCATCCATAAATGTCACAATTTCTTTAACAAGCATTGTATCTGCCTGAGATTTCAAAAATCGATAGAACTGATGCCACCTCAATTGCCTGAACTGAACGGTAGATTGAGAAATATTCTTGAAAATATCTGCTTTATCTTTTGGATCAAAATCACGAGTAATGTACAAAAGAAATTTGTGCTGGAACCCTGAAATTCCATGCAAAATCTCGGCATACCTTGAAAGCTGCTCGTAGCCTTCCTGAGAGCCAATCTTACTTTCGATAAAGATGATGCTACGACTTTTAGCATCTACTAGCTCAATTAAGATATCTGGGCGGCTAGCTAAACGATGATCATCAAGAGGCTCAAACTCCCTCTGTGTTGAAACATAGGCATCCAAATAAATATTTATATCCAATAAGTTTAAATTCTTAAGCCAAGAATAGAGAATTTCCTTGTCTGTACTGAAGAGGTAGGCGACCAACTCAGTGAAGAAATCTTCTAGCGGAATACTGCCTGTATTGAGATTTAAGAGCCGACTGAAAAGCGCCACTAACATTCACTTATGTTTTACTCTCAACAAGTGAGTTTACCGTACGGCCCTAGCCAGAGGCTCAAGCTACCTAACTTATAATTGTATCGCATTTGCGGTACAATACTGAGTATAGCCGAATAATACCGCCGCTTGAGGATGTATGTCAACCTCTTCTTACTCCCCATCAGAATCTCCTTTCCTCGATCGAGTTTGCCACACGATTCAAATTAAACACTTAAGCCGTCGCACTGAAAAAAGCTATCTTTATTATCTTTGAGATTAGAGTCGATCGCACACTTTCGGCGATCGGTGCTTTATGATAAAGCAAGCAGCGATAAAGTCTCATCTTCATAAAATAATTCGATCGCGTTAAAATTCCGACGTAGCAAATTTTCAACTTGTAATGTCGAACAGTTTCCAAGGCAAAGCCAAATAACTTTCGGTGGATTCCCAAATACTAAGCTCAGATCGTGCATATCCGCGTCTTTCGAGACAATCATCAAATTATTATATGAATGCATAATCCCAAACTATTGGGTCGATCGTTGCTTTCATGCCCACATCTCGAACGTGAAGCGAATTTGGGAAAATATCGCTCAAACGATTCGGCAACTTGGGCGACAAATTTTCATCAAAAAGTAATTTCATGCCGATAAGGTCGCGGTCATAAACCGACGCTCGCGGTCAGCAGCATAAGCTATGCAGGCTTTTAAATCTTCTCGCGTCAAATCGGGAAAATCGTCGAGAATTTCTGCTTCGGTCATCTCGGAAGCCAGGTACTCAAGCACTTCATAAACCGTAATTCGCAAGCCGCGTACACAAGGCTTACCACCGCGTTTATTTGCTTCGATCGTGATGTGGTTTCGGTAGTTCATAGTTGGAATTTTTGAGAATCTCCTCGTTCGAGGTTTGGCGAAAAGATTGGATCTATTAGCTTGTTGCATGGTGCGCGATCGAAGCGTGTCTATTTATTCTACCAACTTTCTGATTTGTCAAGCTCTCGATCGAGCTTCCGAATCATCTCCAAAGTCAGGCAGCGTTTGCAAGATAACGATTGAGTTCAACGGCGGTTAGTAACCTTTCGGATTCACCGACCAATTTGATACAGTCGGCGTGCAACGGGATTGTTCGACTGCGCGCATCTCTCACCGTGGTTTGATGCTACCGCAAAAAAGCGCGTAACTTTTCCAGTTCATCACCCTGCAAACACTTGGCAAAAGAACGAGGTTTCCGAGCATTTGGATGGGGGAGAAAAGCAAAAAATCTTTCACGATTCCCTATCTCAATGGAATCGGATATTGAATTTTCCGTCGAGATATTGAATTGGCTTTGAATTACTTGCCTTGCCCGTGAGCCCAGAACTACAATCACTTTTGCGCTTGCTAGTTCTAAAACTCTCAATAAGTAGGCTTTCACACATTGCTCCTGTGATTGCTCTACGCCGATTTCGGCATGAGACTTACAATGCACTATTTCGGTAAGCGCATAATCAGTGCCTGGACTAACGTTCCGTTGAAGTAGCTCAATAGCACGTTTTCTAACCGATGCCCAGAATTTAGTATAGCCACTATATCTTCCGTCTATTAGCAAGGATTTCGTGCCATCAAGAATCCACTGCTTACGTCCTCCCCCAAAACGATAATTAAAATAATCGTGTACTTCGCTATATGACCAATCCCAAGTCGGGTAGTCTTCATCAGAGCTAATTGATGGATTTGAACTCAGGAAAAGGATAGGTGCTTGCTCTATCTGCCCACTCCAAGGTTCAGGCACTTGAAATTTTCCTAGTCCAAGTGAACTTTGATAATCAACAATTTCACGACATGGGTTTTCAGCAGCAAGATCCTCTCGACACTCTCGTGCATGAGGGCAATGAACAATTTCACTTAGTAGAGTTCTTTCAGACATTCCCAAAATGTATCAACTGATTACGAGTTTATAAAAATCTAGCAGTCGAACTTATAATTGTATCGCAGTTGCGGTAGAATACTGGATATAATCGAAAAATACCGCAGATCGATGATGTATGTTAACCCCTTCTTACTCCCCATCGGAATCTCCTTTCCTCGATCGAGTTTGCCGCACGATTCGACTCAATAAATCCTAATCTACAGGAGGCATCAGGGGTTGTCTACAGTTTGAAAAATGTTTAAATAATAAGCCGATCGCACTTCGTCACCCCTTCATTCCCTGCTCATTTGTATTTTTATGCGCTAACTGTAGTAACTTGTCCTTTCGCCGCACTAGCTAAAATAGCTAGAACCTCTGGTACTAAGGGATTTAAATCTGCCAAACGGTTGGAGGGTGCTTGCAGAACAATTACCGCAATGTTGAACAGTGGCAGATTCTGTTGAAACGATAAGTTCCGATCGACTGTGATAAACACATCAAACTCCGCTTCTGCAAGGGTAAGAAGTTGACCATTCTTTATCCCTGCCCACCCCATTTGAGGAACCGTTTTCACCTCGCAGCCAACAAACTCCCTTGCCAGCTTGCGATCGATACACTCATCCAACAGGAGTTTCATGCTACGCCACCATACTAACAAGCTGTTTTCCCGCCTCTTCAAGCAAGGTAATGACCTGATCCCTAGTCACTGTGGGAAATCCATCTAAAAAATCGTCGATCGACTCTCCCGCTTTAAGATAGTCTAAGAGCGTCTGCACGGGAACCCTAGTACCAGCAAAAACTGGAGTGCCACCCATAATGTCAGGAGATGCGCTAATAATTAAGGAGCTTTTAAGCATACGTCTTTGACCTCCAGATTCTATACCTATAGTTTACCAATTCTGATGAGGCAAAATCTCCTGGAGTGGCTCTAAATCAAGCTAATAGCGCGGTTAAACTCAATCGTTAGGCTGCTTTCGAGGCAACTCCCAATGAATTGGCAAGCCTCGCGCGAACCCGATAGGGTTGCTGTTTGGTGGTTCACTCTTCCACGCGATAGCCCAATTCTGCTAAACGAGTGCGGGACTGCCGCCACTTCGGCTGCACCTTGACAAATAACTCCAAATACACTTTGCCTTCAATTAATTTTTGAATCTGTTCGCGGGCCGCACTGCCGATCGACTTCAGCATACTGCCGCTTTTACCGATTAAAATACCTTTTTGGGAATCCCGTTCGACGTGAATTGTCGCCAGAATGCGCGTAATTTTCGCTTCTTCTTGAACAATGTCGATCGCGATTGCTACAGAATGCGGCACTTCTTCCCGCGTCAGCAGCAAAATCTGTTCCCGAATCAATTCGCCCATAATAAAGCGTTCCGGCTGGTCAGTCACCAAATCGGGCGGATAATAATAGGGCCCAACCTCCAGATGTTCGATTAACAATTGTTGCAGCGGTTCGACACCCTCGCCCGTAAGCGCCGAGAACTTGACGGCTGGCCACTGGGGATTGACAATTTGTTCGTAAGTGCGATCGATCAACACGGAATCCTCCGGTTGTTCGTCCAACTTATTCATCCCCAAAATCACCGGAATTTTGCAATTGCTGAGAATTTCGATGATATATCGATCGCCCCCTCCCGATTCCACCGAACCATCCACCACAAACAGCACCACATCCACAGACTGAATCGCGGTGCGCGCATTCTGCACCAAAACCTTACCCAATTGGTGGTGCGGCTTGTGAATTCCCGGAGTGTCCACAAAAATAATTTGTGCTTCAGGCGTTGTCAGGATGCCCCGCAGCCTGTTGCGCGTCGTCTGAGACACCGGCGAAGTAATCGCAATTTTCTGCCCCACCAACTGATTCATCAGCGTGGATTTGCCGACATTCGGCCGCCCGATAATACCCACAAAGCCCGATTTGTAACCCGCAGGAGCCGCGGGAACACCCATGATTTCCGATAAGTCTACAATCTTGCTATCTTCCACTAAATTCACCTATTTTCAAGCCCCTTCTCTGCCTATTGTCGCCTGAAAATACTCAAACGCCCATCGATGCACTGTAGCATCTTTCTCGTGCTGGTATAGCGCGTCACACTCAAAGGGCGATCGAGCCGCTTTCCCAGTGTTAAAATGCGATGTGCGATCGGTAAAACTTGATATCCGAGACAAAATTTGATAAAGTTCCAATGACATCGATAAAAAATGAATCATTCTGGTAAAATCGAGTCCCCCACACTGTAACAACTTCAGACGTGTAAATATCTTACTCAACTGAAACCATTCTACAGTTTGTCCGACCAACCAGTTTTCACATTTTTGAGGATGTATATTAATAGATTAGATGGGTCGAACTCCCGATAAAAAGCTCATTAGCATCCTATTTTTGATAAATATAAGCTAATGTTTTTGGAGCCTATCTAATTCGTGCCAATCATCATAAAGTTGAGGAGATGAATCGGATGAAATCAAAATTATTTTGGAGTTGCTGCACCGTTTTGGTAGCAAGCTTGCCTGTTCCAGCCTTCGCTCAAACAACCCCCCAAGGAGGTATTGACTACAAGGGTGCCTCGATGAACTACCAGATGGTACCGGGCAAAATACCTGACAGAACCTTGCCGAAAAACTTTGACTTTCCAATTATTACCAATGTTGCTACTGACACTAGCATCACCTCGGATTTCCTAATTACCGATCAGTTTCGCGCACCAGCGACTCGTACAGAATACACCAGCGCTCTCACCGCCTGGTCAGAATCAATCAAAGAATGCCTGGGTAAACAGCCCCGCTTGATTCGAGCCAGCACCAAGAACCCGATTATGATTAATGGCAGAGTAGGCACCATTGTCAGAAACGCCAATAACCGTGCTGTTTGCAAATAAGCGAGTCAGTTTTGCTGTCTGAAGACAAAAACTAGAGAGTGTTTTTGCACAAAACAAAAAGAGCAATAGGTTTTCTACTGCTCTTTTTGTTGTCAAAATTTTAATTAATTGGTTTGTAGTGAGGACTGTAGTCCTGCTTAATCCTTGAGGACTGAAGTCTTCACTACAAACGAGATAATTCCGAAAAGACCTGGTTTTTTCCAAAAATATGCTTTGAAGCCTGAAAGATATGGATTTCCACACTTTAATTTTTGATTAAGTAGCGCAAAATTCATTCGTATTCAGCAAAATTTCCCCATGATCGGGAATCCAAGCTAGCCACTTGTCCTCTGAGTGCTGACACAACAGCCGCGCTTCGTCAAAACTGAATGCTGTTGGGGGATTGAACAATCTTACCCACAGGTGAGGAGCCAATTTTGGTGCAGGTACGGCGCAGCCGAATCTTTCCCGATCGCGATCGCTCGTGATGCCGGCTGGCGGTTGCCAAGTACGAATATCTGTTTGAAGTTGCATAATTATTCCTGTCTGTCGAGCTAAGAGTCTGCACTCCTTGCGGGGTTTTAACAACCCAAAGCTGCAGATAAATTTTGATTGTGTAGTCTATGTTACTGAATTATCTGGGTGAACGTGTAGTTTGTTGCAAAAATTTACAATCGAGAGGGGAAAAGTGGCTCTAAGGTCGATCGGCTATTTGGGCGATCGCTGTCGTTCGATTGCCGCAGACAAGATTGGATATAATGTGCGATCGATCCCGAAACCGCAGATTTAAAGCAGATAGACACAGATAAACGCAGATAAATTTCAAGATTAGAAAGCGATTGAATGCAATTCAAGTCTTTTCTTTCTTCCCTCTTGTTTCTTCTTTATTCCTTCTGACATGAACCAAACTTCAAAATCCCACTGGAAAACCCTAGATCGTTTTGTAGAAATCAACTCTCATTGGGTAAAACTAATCGCCGAACATCTCGAAACTACCGAAGGAAGAATAGTAGAATATTGGCGAGTAGAAAGAGCAGATTCAGTTGTAATTTTGACTGTTCAAGCTGACAAATTTTTGTTTCCCTCACCGACGTATCGCCCCGGCGTAGCATCCGCAACCCTCGATTTTCCCGGCGGTCGCGTACCAGAAGCAGTAACGCCAGAAGCGGCAGTTCCAGCTATAATCAAAAAAGAACTAGGCGTGACAGAAAGTGCGATCGCCCGCATCCAACCCCTCAACACCACAGGCTGGGCAATCAACAGTTCATTCTCCAATCAAAAACTCTACGGTTTTGTGGCAGAATTGCACCCGACAGCCACAGTCAACCCCGAACTTCTCGGCGCTGTATATCCTGTCACCCCCGACGGAATTCGAGACTTGCTCAAAAAATTAACTTGCCTCCAATGTCGAGCCTTGTTGCTAGAATGGCAAAACCACGACAATTTTAGATTTTAGATTTTAGATTTTAGATTTCAGCTAACTAACCGCAGGATACCGGGCGAGTTAAAAATATTAGTCTGCGATCGCCACATTTAACCCAGACGCACCTTACAATAAATAAGACAAAACAAACCGGGTTTCTCCGATCGATTTTGGGTTGAGCACAGAATTATCTATAAACAAACCCGGTTTATAGTGCTCTGTATGTAAATTTGCAAATTGCTAAAATCCAACATCACCCAAAAAAATCATGGCTCTAAATCATGAAGTTGCAGTCGAATGCCTCGACGTTTCATATCGCCTAAACCGCAGGCATTTAGTAGAAAAAATAAATTTTCAAGTGCTGCAAGGAGAAGTTTTAGTATTGCTGGGACGCAGCGGTAGCGGCAAAACTACTACCATGAAATTGATTAACAATTTACTCGCGCCAACTAGCGGCGAAGTGCTCGTCATGGGAAAACCGACAACTGAATGGAGCCCCATTCAACTGCGGCGAAAAATTGGCTATGTAATTCAAGAAATCGGTTTGTTTCCCCATTTTACCGTCGAGCAAAACGTCGGTTTAGTCCCGAAATTAGAAGGTTGGGAAGGCTCGCGTATTCAATCTCGCGTCCGCCAACTGTTAGAATTAGTCAACCTCGATCCGCAGCACTTCGCCAAACGTTATCCCCATCAGTTATCTGGCGGACAGCGGCAGCGCGTGGGTGTCGCCAGAGCCCTGGCCGCTGACCCTCCACTGCTGTTAATGGACGAACCGTTTGGCGCTTTAGACCCGATTACTCGCCTGGAATTGCAGCGGGAATTCGGTCAATTGCAGCAGCAACTAGGCAAAACTGTGATTTTTGTGACTCACGGCATTCAAGAAGCTTTTTTGTTGGCTTCTAAAATTGGTTTGATGCAAGATGGAAGGTTGGTTGAATTGGCATCCCCCGATGATTTTATGAAATCTCAGCATCCAGAAGCTCGCGCATTTATTGAGTGTTTGCAGTTACGGGGGACTGGATAAGACGATTTAAAATTTGAGATTTGATATGAAAGAATTGCAGAATTGGAAATATAGAATTTCTCAGAAATATGAGGTGCCGCAGGGCTCTAGCGTTGCGGAGGGATAGGCCAAACCGGGTATAGGGCATACCTCACAACGCTTGAGAACCGCTATAATATCAAATTCGGTAGTATTGGAACGATTAAACCGCGAATACGCTTGTAGCGCGGCGAAGCTTTTCCCGTTCCCCGCAGGGGTTCATTCGCTCTTATCACCTATTAGTTACCATTCTAATACAACCGAATTTGATGTAACTGATTGAATAGGGCAGGGCTGATTTTTTTGAATCTGAACGTTGGGAATTAAAAATATTGGTAAATCCGCCCTTACCATATTTTTTGTTTTCCAATAATTACTAATTACCAACGACCAAATGATAGAATTCCTGAATCGGTACGGTGTCGAGATAATTCACCGCGCGGTCGAACACTTATATTTAGTAAGTGTGGCAATTTTTATCGCGATTGTTGTGGGAATTCCCCTGGGAATTTTGGTTGCAAGAAAACCAAAATTGAAAAAGCCAATTTTGGGACTTGCTAATATTATGCAGACAATTCCCAGTTTGGCTTTGTTTGGTTTGCTAATTCCGGTGCCGGTATTGGGTGGAATAGGCGATCGCACGGCAATCATCGCCCTCACTCTCTATTCTTTACTGCCGATTATCCGCAACACTTATACCGGGATTGTCGGCGTCGATCCGGCGATTGTGGCTGCAGGAACGGGCATGGGAATGACGGATATGCAACTGTTGTGGCAAGTGGAAATTCCGCTGGCGCTGGGGGTAATTTTGGCGGGGGTGCGAGTTGCTGCGGTAATTGCGATCGGGCTAGCAACGATTGCCGCTGCAATTGGTGCTGGCGGCTTGGGGGTGTTTATTTTCCGAGGCGTTGCTACAGTAAACAACCAGTTACTTTTGGCTGGGGCAATTCCGTCAGCTTTGATGGCATTAGCTGCGGATTTTGGGCTGGGTTTAGTGGAGGAGCGCCTTGGTAAAAGTATATTAAAAACTATTAATAAGGACTAACATCCTGACTACAAACGGTCAGCGTTTTGACTTTCTGCAAACCCTAAGCATTCGGAGGATTCGCTATCAGGTTGCGAATTTCATTTGAGCGTTTAATGTATTCTCGATCGCCCAAAACAGCTTCGCTTCCCTCCACCGAAATAGGAGCAGCCAAATCGATCCAAGAACGGCAACCGCCGTAGGCAGAAAGGTAGGGAACTTCTACAGTTTCTGCTAACCGATAATCCCGCAATAACAAAACATAAATTGGCTGATTTTGTTTCCATTTCATGCGGTCACTGACAAACTTTTCATTCCAAATATGGTAAGGAAAAAGTGCCGTAATTGCAGGTTCCCAAGCGACTAAAAAAACATCGGTAATCTCAGCCCAACTGCTAATTCTAATAAATTCTGGATGCCAACCAGATTCTACCGTTTTCACCTGACTCGCAAAATCCGGCTTTAATAAATCCGGCTGTTGGTGTTCAAAAGTTGGATAAAGCAAAACCTGCTTGTCAGCAACATTAAACTGTCCTGCTTGCTCGCGAATGCCTCCCTTTCGCAACAGTACGATCGTTTTGCCCTCTTCCAAAGCATTAACCGCTACATTCCATTCTTTCAGCGCGCGAGTAGTTGATTTCATAGCAATTTAGTTTTATGTTAATCATAACAAAATTGCTGCATGAAAGTAAGTACAGCAACTTTTTTCTGTTAAAATGAGCTGGGTGGACGGTAAATATTTAAAAGCTAAATGAGGACTTAGAGCATGGAAAAGCGACAATTGGGGACATCGGAAATTCAAATTAGCCCGATAATTATGGGGACTTGGCAAGCGG
This sequence comes from Tychonema sp. LEGE 07203, assembly GCF_015207285.1. Classification (GTDB taxonomy): domain Bacteria; phylum Cyanobacteriota; class Cyanobacteriia; order Cyanobacteriales; family Microcoleaceae; genus Microcoleus. The sequence goes on from NZ_JADEXD010000176.1 coordinate 10,284, forward strand.
GGAAGCGGATGTGGGTGGGAATTGAGGATGCTGAAACTGTCAAAGCAATGCGCGCCGCTTTTGATGCCGGTATTACTACCTTTGATACGGCTGAGGTTTACGGAGAAGGGCATTCGGAACAAATTATCGGCAAAGCGCTTTCAGATGTGCGATCGCAAGTAATTTATGCCAGCAAAGTTTTCGCCAATCACCTCAAACCCGATTTGGTAATTGAAGCTTGCGATCGATCGCTAAAAAACCTCAACACCGATTATATCGACCTTTACCAAATCCACTGGCCTGCCGGGACTTGGAATTCCGAATTAGTGCCCATTGCCGAAACAATGGAGGCGCTGAACAAATTGAAAGAACAGGGGAAGATTCGGGCGATCGGCGTTTCCAACTTTTCCCGCGCCCAAATAGCAGAAGCCGCCCAATACGGACGCATCGACAGCTTGCAACCACCCTATTCTCTGTTTTGGCGCTGGGTAGAAAAAGAGGCAATGTCCTACTGTGTAGAAAATAATATCTCAATCATTGCCTACTCATCTCTAGCTCAAGGAATATTGACAGGTAAATTCGGGCCAGAACACAAGTTTGCAGAAGGCGATCACCGCGCCAAAAGCAAACTGTTTATCAAAGAAAATTACGCCAGAGTCCAAATAGCATTAAATAAACTCAGACCAATTGCCGATCGCCACCAGATAAGCTTAGGAAATTTAGCTTTAGCGTGGTTGATTTGTCAGCCACAAACCAATGCGATTGTCGGCGCGCGGAATGCCGAACAAGCCGCCGAAAATGCTAAAGCTGCTGAGGTAAAATTGAGTGACGGGGACTTGAAAGAAATTGACGCGATCGGGCGAACTGTTACAGATTATATAGACGACAATCCGGTAATGTGGAATTTTTAAAATAGAGGATAATTGAGACAAAAATCGCGAAGAAATGTTTGTATTTTTAGGTTTGGGTGAGGAAGGAAACCCAACAAAATAGACCCACACAGTTGATTTTCGCTTTACTCAATCCAACCTACGAATGATTAGATAAATTGCCCTAAGTACGGGGTAGCCAAAAATAAAATCTCAAATCTAAAATCGAATGAGTTACTGTTTAAACCCTAACTGTTCAAAGCCGCAAAACCCGGATGCAGCCAAAATTTGCCGCAATTGCCGTTCAAAACTGCTGCTGCGCGATCGCTACCGGGCAATAAAGGCGATCGGACAAGGAGGTTTTGGCAGAACATTACTTGCCGTTGACGAAGACAAACCATCAAAACCCCGCTGCGTCATCAAACAATTCTTACCCCCAGAAACCCAACTCATCCCATCAGCCAGCAATCGCAACAGCAAAAAAGCAGCCCAACTTTTTGAACAAGAAGCAACGCGATTAGACGAATTGGGCAAACACCCTCAAATTCCCGAACTACTAGCCTATTCCACCCAAGATAACCGACAATATGTAGTACAAGAATTTATCGACGGACCAAATTTAGCACAAATCGTCGAACAAGAAGACACATTTACAGAAACTCAAATTAAAGACTTACTCAATAGCTTATTACCCGTCCTTCACTTCATCCATTCTCATAACGTCATTCACCGAGACATCAAACCCGGAAACATCATTCGCCGCGCCGACAAACAATTAGTTTTAGTAGACTTTGGCGCAGCGAAAATAGCCACAGGTACGGCTTTACTCAAAACAGGAACCAGCATCGGCAGCCCCGAATACATCGCCCCCGAACAAGCCAGAGGTAAAGCATTTTTTACCAGCGATTTGTACAGTTTAGGCGTAACTTGCCTGTATTTGCTAACTCAAGTTTCCCCATTTGATTTGTTCGATCCCGGTGAAGATACCTGGATCTGGCGGCAGTATTTGGCGAAAAACCCAGTCAGCGAACAACTGGGTAAAATTTTAGATAAAATGATTGCCAATGCTACAAATCGTCGCTATCAAACGGCTGTTGAAGTATTAAAAGAAATTAATCCCCAATCTGCGATCGACCTAGCAATTCCCCAAACAATTTCCAAG
>NZ_JADEXD010000177.1 GCF_015207285.1 Tychonema sp. LEGE 07203
GTTGGGGGGGTAATCTCTAGCGCTACATGAAATTGGTATTAATTCAAAATCCCCAACTCAAAACTCACAATTTCAAACTATTTTCTTGTCCGGCTTTAGCCTCCTGAGCAACTTGCTCAACATCATCTTTCGCGAGAATTTCCAACGCCGCCTCTGCTTCTGCACCGCCCAACCGCCCCAGAGCTTGGGCGACTCTATAACGAATCTGCCAATCTGCATTAGAAGCGTAGGGAAGCAGCAGCGGCAGCGCCCGTTTATCTCCCAATTCTCCTAATGCGCTGATGGCAATAGTTTGGATCAATTCGTTTTCAGAAGCTATGGCATTTTCTAGCATGGGAAATGCTTTGGGATCTCCCATTTCTCCCAACGCCGCGACGATACTCAGTTGCACCAACCATTCAGATGTACTGCCGTAAACTTGCTCCAAATCTTCTAAAGCAGCGGTTAATTTCAATGCCCCCAAAGCATCGGCGGCTGCTGCTTGCACGTCGGGTTCCGGGTCGTTGTGCAAGCTGTGAAGCAGTACCTCTAAAGCATTCGGCAGATTCTGGATGCCGAGGGTTGACATTTGGCTGACGCCAGCGTATCTCACGCGGACGTTTTGGTCGCCGATCGCAATTTGAATCAAATTGTAGGCGATCGCAGGTTCTAGTTGTCGCAGTTGGTTGACACCTCGCAGCCTTTCGCCAAAATCCTCGGAATTTAACAATTGTTCTACAGATTCAGGGGTAATGCTCATGGATTTTTTAAATTAGGAAAAAGGTAATTGGGAAGAAGGTAATGGGGAAAAAGGTAATTGCCAAAAACAAGCAAAATTGAAGGAAAGATCGACTCGTTTTCTGATACAATCCTTCAACTACAACAATTAATTAAGACTCGGCAGCCATCGCTCGGATAATATCTCCCCTAGTGAGGACACCGATTACTTTGCCTTCTGTATCAAGTACCGGCAATCGGTGGATGCTGCGATCGTGCATTAGTTTTGCAGCTTCTGAGACAGATTCATCGGGCCCGATGGTAACTGGATCTTTACTCATCGCTTCTCCTACTGTTTGTCCTAAAGCCTTGTGCAATTCTCGCTCGTAACGCGAGGGATTTTCTAGGTAAATCACGCTGTCGAGTACCATGATGTAAGCGGGCGGAGTTACGCCGGTTTCCCGCCACATCAAGTCGGTTTCGGAGATGACTCCTACCAACAAGTCATTCTCATCTACGACGGGAAGACCGCTAATACGTCGATCGGCTAAAATTTTAATCGCTTCGTTCAAGGGCATTTCGGGACGCGCTAAAATCGGCTCGCGACTCATCACATCGGCTACTGTTTTGGGCATGATTGGCGGTTGATTGACTTTTTGCTCTAAATCCGATCATATAGGCTCATGGTGACACAGAGTGAAGAAAGGCAGCTCTGCTGAAGGGATTCGTTAGAATGTAGAAGGAAAGAAAAGTTTTAATGCCAGAATTTTGCTGTTTTTTTCGATCGCCCTCACGAATTCTGCCCTTTGTCTGGAAGCACGCGGGCGATCGACCCCACAAGATTGTTAAGATATATTAAAGAGCCGATAAATCCTTACCGATGCCAGAATCTCCAGCCCCAGCACCAGAATCCCAACCAGAAGAGCGCTGTGTATTAATTTGTCAGTATCAATCTTGCCTCAAAAATGGTTCAGCAGAAGTGCTCGCTGCCTTTGAAGCCCAACCAGTTGCAGGAGTGACAGTTAAAGCCTGTAGCTGTCAGGGACAGTGCAACACAGGCCCAACTGTGCGAGTCACGCCAGACGAAATTTGGTATTGTCGAGTTAAACCGAGTGATGTACAGTCGATCGTGGAAGAGCATCTCAAAGGCGGAAAACCTGTAGAAGCGCTGTTCAATCCGAGAATTCATATGCGTTATTATTATTAAAATTGAATTGATGGAAGTGCCAATTCCCAGCTCTCGCGCATCTAATTTTAATAGTTATTACAGCAGATTGCAAGTTTATGAAGTACACCGAGCGATCCCCGTAGGGACACGGCATTGCCGTGTCCCTACAAGGGCTAATTTGAATAGTTATTGTTATGGAAATTGCGCTGTGAAAATCAAAGGAATTGCTGTTATTTTGTTGGTGCTAGTGTTGGGGCGCACGTCGGCGGTAGTCGCTCAAACGCCGGCAGTTGCGGGAGATATTTGTCCTGGGGAATTGGGGGCGCAAGTAGATGCGATCGCCAACCGTCCCGAATTTAGCCGATCGCGCTGGGGGATTTTGATTCAACCTCTATCTTCTACCGCTACTCTCTACAGCCGCGACGCAACCAAATATTTCATTCCAGCATCAAATGTCAAGCTGCTAACTACAGCCGCTGCTTTGCAGAAACTCGGTGCCGATTTTCGGATTAAGACATCGGTTTACAGCGGAGAAAATGGGAGTTTGTACGTTGCCGGTAGGGGCGATCCGAGCATTGCTGAGCCTCAGTTGAAATCCTTGGCGCAGCAGTTGAAGCAGCGGGGAATTAGTCAAGTAAACGAGTTGATTGGCGATGACAGTTATTTTCAAGGCAGTGCAGTCAATCGCAATTGGGAATGGGAAGACGCGCAAGCTGGCTATGGCGCGCCGGTTAACAGTTTAATTTTCAATCAAAACGCGATCGAGCTTGTTTTGTCACCGCAGAATCTCGGACAACCTCTAAAAGTTAGTTTTGCCGAACCAAAGTTAGCCAATCAGTGGCAAATTCAGAACAATTCAGTCACAGTCGCCCCCAACGAATCTGAGTTTCTTGAAGTTGGCAGGGAGTTCGATCGCCCCGCAATTCGAGTTAGCGGACAGTTGAAAGTTGGTGCAGAATCTGAATCAAGTTATGTTGCAGTTGTCAATCCCGCTAATAATTTTTTACAAAATTTTCAACAAGTCTTGACGGCGGAGGGAATTCCGGTTCAACAAGTTTTAGTTACCTCTGTTCCTCGCAATTTGAACCAAGAATTAGCAGCAGTTGAATCGCCGCCGCTGGCCGAATTGGTGAAGGAAACTAATCGGGAAAGTAACAATCTTTATGCAGAGGTTTTATTGAGATTGTTGGGAAAATTCACAGTCAAGATGTCTCTGCCACAAGAAGATACTAATGAAACTGGTTTGAAGGAGTTAAAAACAGCTTTAACTCAATTAGGTGTAAATCCCAACAGCTACATATTAGCCGACGGTTCGGGACTTTCCCGACACAATTTGATTAGTCCCGAAGCCTTGGTGCAAACTTTGAGATTGATGGCTAATTCACCTGCTGCGTCTGTCTACCGCGCCTCGTTGCCGATCGCCGGCGAAAACGGCACTTTAAAAAATCGCTTTAACTCTACCGCAAACCGCGTAATTTTGCAAGCAAAAACAGGAACTTTGAGCGGAGTTTCGGCGCTGTCGGGATATATCGAAGTTCCAAACTACGAGCCCCTGGTGTTTAGCATTATTGTCAATCAATCTGACCTGCCTGCTTCAAAATTGCGATCGGCAACGGACGAAATCGTGCTATTATTGAATCGCCTGCGTCGCTGTTAAAACAGATTTAAGACGAGAAATTTTAGATAAGTAGTTACACCTAAAAAAAATAACTCTGCAAAACCCTACAAGTTTTAAGTTGAGAGCATCTCATTTGCAACGCCAGCATTTTTTACGATTTGCAAGCATCCGGGAAGAGCGATCGGCCTTCAAGCAAAATTGAGACGATCGCTTTTAAGTTTAATTAGATGGCAGCAGCGGCGATCGAAAAGCAGTTAGAATAAAAGCAGAAACATTAAAACCGTTGGGCAGTTACAGCCTGCTACCAGTCGGCGGGTTCTGTACTTCCCGAAAATAAGTCTAACTTTTCAAATATGCAGTCTTTAGATTCCGAACAGCAACACATCTTTGTCGAAACCAACAACATCCGCTTGCACTGCGTTTCCCAAGGAGAAGGCGAGCTCGTTGTGCTCCTGCACGGGTTTCCAGAGTTTTGGTACTCTTGGCGACATCAAATTCCTGCCTTAGCGCGTCATTTCAAGGTTGTGGTGCCGGATTTGCGCGGCTACAACGACTCCGACAAGCCGGCCAGCGGTTATGATTTGGATACGCTGAGTGCAGATATTCGCGGTTTGATCGATCGCCTCGGCTATAAAAAAGCTCACATTGTCGGTCACGACTGCGGCGGTGCGATCGCGTGGCATCTAGCTCAAAAATTCCCCGAAAAACTCAACCGCTTAGCAATTTTAAACGCTCCGCACCCGCAGCGATTAGTGCAAGAAATGGCAAGCAATTTAGACCAACTCCGGCGCAGTTGGCACATTTTGGCTTTCCAAGTTCCCGGCATCCCCGAATGGTTGATCCGGCAAAATTTGAAAGATTTTGTGCAAAATATTTTTCAGGGTCAAGCTATTCGCAAAGGAGCTTTTAGCGCTGAGGAAACTAAGATTTATCAGACTGCTTTAGAAAAACCGGGAGTGTTAGCTGCGGCGATGAATTATTACCAGCAAATGTTTCACCCGCAGCGGCTTTGGCATTGGGGACAGAAATTAGAACCTGTGACAGTGCCTACTTTGGTACTTTGGGGAGAAGAAGATACGTTTTTGAGCCACACACTTGTAGAAGGTTTAGACAGGTTAATTACCGCTCCGTTCAAGTTAAAATTAATCCCTAATTGCGGTCACTGGATTCAGCAAGAAGCCCCGCAAACGGTGAATCGAGAATTGTTAAATTTTTTAAGAAATTCTTCTCATTCTTTTGCTTTAGCCTAGAAAACAAATAACACTTGCAAATAATACCATTTTTCTTTCATATGTGGTATAGATGAAGTCTTAGCCCCCCGAAGTCGCGGAGGGGTAATATCTAGCGCTACTTTATTTGATTGGTATAAGAACGGGATCTCCAGTCCGTTCTTGATATCTGACAAATTCTACAGTTATGGAAATACTCACAGACCTTTCATCTGCAGTCTGCCGAAGCCAGAAAAGTAAAATCAAAGTCAACGGACAATTTGGCGATCGTCACCTGCCAAAAACTCATACCAGAAGCCCAAACAATAAAAGCCTTACTGTGTAATAGTTTCAGCTTTAATTTTAAGGAAAGTGACACAAGATGGTGATAGCAATCCTAAATGACATCAAATCCGGCAGCATCCCAATAGTCAAATCCACTCAACAGTCAACTGCAGACACTGCAACCAAAATCAATTTAATTCATCTGCGTTCATCTGTGTTTATCTGCCATCATCTGCGGTGAAAAAAAAGAGAATATTTAACTGCCGATAACAATCGATAGACGCTGATTCGCGCCGAGGCCAAGAAGAGAAACCTGTGGCTACTTGAGGAGAAAAGAACAAAAACCGCACAGGAACACAGCAGCAATAATGCAGTAGTAGGTTGGGTTTCTGTACGTTCAACCCAACCTACTACTGCTAATGACTAATCACTACAAAATTTAGACTTCTTCCAAATCTTTTATATCCTCATCGTCATCGAGTTCCTCATCATCAATATCTGGCTCGACAGGAGCAACAGAATTAGCAGAAACTACAGCCCCAGTATCAAGTCGTTCCCGCACTAGCCGCTGGATCTCATCTTTAAATTCGGTATTTTCCTCCATGCGCCGAATCACGTTGTCGCGTCCTTGAGCAATGTTATCGCCGTTGTAGCTGTACCAAGAACCTTTCTTAGTAATTACTCCCATTTCGTCGGCCAAGTCAGTCAGACAGCCTAAAGTAGAAATGCCTTTGCCAAATACAATGTCAAATTCGGCAATGCGGAAAGGCGGAGCAACTTTATTTTTAGCAACTTTAACTTTCGTGCGGTTGCCGTATTCTTCTGTACCTTTTTTTAAGCTTTGAATGCGGCGGATGTCGAGCCGCACGCTGGCGTAGAATTTGAGAGCGTTGCCGCCTGTTGTTGTTTCGGGGTTGCCGTAAGTTACGCCGATTTTTTGCCGCAATTGGTTGAGGAAAATGACGGTACAGCCGGATTTGCCGATGTTACCGGTGATTTTCCGAAGTGCTTGGCTCATCAAGCGCGCTTGCAAACCCATGTGGGAGTCGCCCATGTCGCCTTCGATTTCGGCGCGGGGCACGAGGGCGGCTACGGAGTCAATGACTACGATATCGACGGCGACGGAGCGCACGAGTTGATCGACAATTTCTAGGGCCATTTCGCCGGTATCCGGCTGGGAAACTAGGAGATTTTCAATATCGACGCCTAATGCTGAAGCGTAGGTGGGATCGAGGGCGTGCTCGGCATCGACGAAGGCTGCGATACCGCCGGATTTTTGGACTTCGGCGATCGCGTGGAGCGCTAGAGTGGTTTTACCGGAACTTTCCGGGCCGTAAATTTCAATAACTCGACCTTTTGGCAAACCACCTCCCAATGCGATGTCCAGTGTCAGTGCTCCGGTGGAGATGGTTTCTACCTTCATGCGAGTGGAGTCTCCCAATCGGACGATCGCCCCTTTGCCAAAGCTGCGCTCGATTTGGGACAGTACGGAAGTTAAGGCTTTTTGCTTTTCTGAGTTTTCAGCAGTTTTTATAGACGTTTCTTTTTTTGCCATTTGCGGTACGCGGGTAGACCCCTTGCGGAGCTTGTTGATTAACTGTACAACACGTATGTTAGCAGTTATTTTTGGGGTCTGGAGGTTCTGGGAGGATTTGCTGGAAGATTCTTGATTTTGAGCCGGTTCAGCCTGATGCTGCCTTCAAAATGCTCTTGTTGAGACGGAACTTGCCGCACAGGCTCGATCGCCCGTGCTGCTGTAGAGATAGCTCTAAAACCTTGCAGCAGCAATTTGCCCTCATAATAATATTGCAAAAATCTTAACTTTGCGTCCGTCCATTTCTGATTCGTTGTGTTATTCTAATAATTGTGCATACCGGAACGAGACTCAGAACGCAGGTTCTTCTGGTAATGCTGCCAATTGGTAGCACACAAATCCTCATACTTAATCTCAGATTAAGATGAGGTGCGTTCAAATATAAACCATTTAGTAAAACTTGGAGGTGATGCCCATGATAGAAAGTAGTAAACGCATGGGTCATCAGATTGGAAACTACCGGCTGTGCGCCGGGGCCGCTCACTAGGAGTCAGCCGTCGTTGCCAACTGGAAACGACTTCCATCCGAAGGCTGATCTAGGGATTCTCCCGGCAGTCAGGTTCTAGTCTGAAGACCCGCTAGACCGCTCTCACCTTACATAGTGTTACATCTCGAGTATTAAAACTTGAGCCTCTACACTATGGGTGAGAGCGGATAGTTTTTGGTAGGATTTTCTGCAGGTGGGCTGAATCTCCCATTGCTCATCCCAAAATACAAAAAAATTATGGCTGACCTACTTAACGATACTGAAATTCAAGAGCGCGCCAACAAATTGTCAGGCTGGACGGTTGAAGGCAAGCAACTGCGGTGTACCCGTTTATTTAAAGATTTTATCGAAGCGATCGCCTTTGTGAATAAGTTGGTCGCCCCCTCAGAAGCCGCAGGACATCACCCAGACATAGAAATCTCCTATAACAAAGTAACAGTTAACTTGACAACTCACGATGCTGGAGGCTTAACTGAGAAAGACTTTGCGCTAGCCCAAGAAATTTCTACGCTACATTAAAAGACTTCCCCTTTGCCCGACAGGAGCCGCTGCATCTAGCGACAGTCCCCGATCGCAAAAAGCTCGCCAATAAAAAAAATCGACTCTGGGTTAAAATCGGGTGTGAGAAAGTCGAGATGCAAAAAGTCCAATGTATAAAAGGCTGTTCGCCATCCTCCGACCATGATCGTATTTGAAAAGCCAGAGTTCTTGAACGAGTCAGCAGAAAGAACCGATCTTATAGAAAAGCTTCTGGATATTGGCGCTGCTCTGTCGAGCGCTCAAGATTTAGGCGGTTTGTTAAATTTAATTTTATCCAAAAGTAGGGAAATCACCTGCAGCGATGCGGGCAGCGTTTATTTAGTAGATCGCAGCGACGAAAAATCCAAGCTGCTGTTCAAGGTAGCCCAAAACGCTTCTAAACCCAGACTGTCGTTTAAGGAGTTTACGCTGCCGCTGACAGACAAAAGTTTGGCGGGTTACGTAGCCATTACAGGTCAAAGTTTGAACCTGTCAGATGCCTACGACTTACCCCCAGGGGTACCTTACCAGCTAGATACCAGTTTTGACAGGGATATTAATTACCGCACTTGCTCGGTAATGGTGCTGCCGATGCAAAACCGAGAGGGCGAGACAATCGGCATACTGCAATTGATCAACCGGAAAAAAAAGGCAGATGCGGTGCTGACAGCCGAGAATGCTTGGGAATCGACGCAGCAGTATTCTTTGTGGGAAGAAAGGATAGTTCGATCGCTGGCATCTCAAGCAGCAATCTCGATCGAGCGCAATCATCTCCAAGAAAGCATAGAACACTTGTTCGAGGGCTTCGTCAAAGCCTCAGTGCAAGTCATAGAAGCAAGAGACCCCTGTACCTACGGCCATTCAGAACGAGTCGCAGCCCTGACAGTACGCCTCTCAGAAGAAGTAAACGCCGTCAGCAACGGATGGCTGCGCTCAGTTTACTTTAACAACCGCCAAATTCAAGAAATTCGCTACGCCGCCCTGCTGCACGATTTTGGCAAAATCGGAGTGCCAGAAGCAGTTTTGACCAAACAAAAAAAGCTCTACCCCGCACAGCTAGAAATCATCCGCCACCGCTTTGGTTTAGCTCAGCGGACAATGGAAATGGAATGCGTCCAGTCTAAATATAAATACTTGCTAGAGCATTCAGCCTACCGAAAACATCCCAGCGAAGAGCCAGAGTGCAGTCAATGCCAGCAAATAGAACAGCTAGACGCCAAGCTAGCAGAAGCGAAAACCAGATTGGCTCAATATTGGGAAGTTCTGATCGAGGCAAACGAACCTCACATTTTGGCAGCAGAGCCCTTACATCAACTGCGAGAACTTTCTCGACAAACTTACAGAGATATCGACGGGGCAGTTAAACCCCTGCTGACTCCCGACGAGATCGTGCAATTGATGGTGTCCAGGGGCAACCTGACAGCGGAAGAACGATCGGCAATAGAATCTCACGTAACTCACACTTACGAATTTCTCAGCCAAATTCCCTGGACAAAGGATCTAAAAAATGTTCCCCAAATCGCCTACGGACACCACGAAAAACTCGACGGTACAGGCTATCCGCGAGGACTGAAAAACTCGGAAATCCCGATTCAAGCGCAACTAATGACGATCGCCGATATTTACGACGCCCTGACAGCAGGCGATCGTCCCTACAAACGAGCTCTGCGTACAGATGCAGCAATGAAAATATTGCGGCAAGAAGCAGCCCACCACAAAATCAACGCCGATTTGTTAGAATTGTTCGATCGCCGCCAAGTCTTTAGCGTCCTGGGACACAGCTTGGATGTTAAAGTCGAATCAGCCTAGACGAGTCGGGCGTGCTGTGCTAAAAAAGTAGAGAGGCGATCGGGATTATTAGTGTCAGCCTAAGTCTTGTCAGGTTTTAAGGCAGTTGATGGCAGGGTAAAAAAACACGCTCTCTGCAGTAGCCGATCGCATCCATACACTCAGTCAGCCGGAAAAATCCCAAGAAAAATCGAATTTTAAGTAGTTTTGCAGTATGCTAGTCGAGCAACTACTGACCGCATAGAAGACCAGAAAAGTTTCTTTGTAATCGGTGTGAGGATGAGAGTGAATATGTCGAAATTTTTGTGGAGTTACCTATTAATCAGCCCAGCAGTCTTAGGAGCTACCCTAGTAGTTTCTTCGAGCGCGATGGCAGCAAACGCTCAGCCCGGTGCTGATGCGCTCAAGCCTCAAGCTGCCAAAGCTGAAACGGCCCAAACCTCGGAAGCGAAAGTCAATGTTCCTTCTGCAGACGAAACTACCGCAGCAGCCGATCGAGTCGAAGAAAATTCCCTAGCAGCCGGCATCAAAACAGAGCCAGCGATTGCAGCTTCGGGCAAGGCTGCAACAGAAAGCGCGATCGCCTCCGCCAACACAGCCCCCTCAGCGGAAAATCCCCAAGCGGCATCACAACCTGCAACTGAATCTTTAGCAGCAGTTGAACCAGCAGTCGCTCAACCAGTAGAAATTTCTGAAGCAGCCAAACTAGAAAATGCAGCCCCTGCAGCTACCGCTACCCCAGAGATCCTCGGTGCAGTTCAATTAGAAACTACCGCTCCGGCAGCGGCAGCCCCGACAGAACAAACAGCGGCAGCGCCAGCAGAACAAACAGCACAAGCTGAACCTGTAGCCCAAACAGCACAGGCTGAATCTGTAGCCCAAACTGTCGCACCGCAAGCTCAAAACCCAGCCGCCACATTAGAGCAGCTCAACCAATACAGCAGCGAAGGGGCAGCAGGCGACGAAACTCAAGGTCAAGTCACCTCAGTATCGCAACTTTCCGACGTGCGGCCCACAGACTGGGCATTCCAAGCACTGCAATCCCTAGTAGAGCGCTACGGCTGTATTGCTGGGTATCCCGACGGCACCTTCCGCGGCAACCGGGCAATGACCCGCTACGAATTCGCCGCCGGTTTAAACGCTTGCTTAGACAAAGTGAGCGAGCTGATCAGAGCAGGCAGTGGCAACTTAGCTACCAAAGATGACTTGGCAGCCCTCCAACGGCTCCAAGAAGAATTTGCAGCCGAACTGGCAACCCTGCGCGGCCGAGTCGATGCTCTCGAAGCTCGGACATCCGAACTCGAAGCCAACCAATTCTCAACCACTACCAAACTGACTGGGGAAGCAATTTTTGCCCTCAGCGACGACTTTGGCGGCGACGATGGCTTGTTTGGCAGAGATAACGAGAGAATCATCGGCAGGGGTAACAATCAGACAGTCTTCCAACAGCGGGTACGTCTCAATTTAAATACGAGCTTCACCGGCAGAGACTTGTTACTTACCAGGCTTCAAGTCGGCAACGGTCAAAGATTTAACCTTGGGGCTACCAGCGAAGGCACTCAAACTTGGAACGTAGTCGGCAGAACCGACAACGTTGTTGCCCTAGACACTTTGCTCTACAAGTTTCCTGTAGGTCAAAACCTGAACGTTACCCTGGCAGCTAACGCTGGCGTTTGGGACGACATTATGCCGACGGTCAACCCTTACTTTGAAGACTATGACGGTGGCAACGGCTCCCTGAGCGCCTTCGGACAGCGCAACCCGATTTACCGCCTGGGCGGCGGTGCGGGTATCGGCTTTGACTATGCCTTCGGCGGCAGGGGCTTGCTGGGCGGCGTGTTCGGCCCAACTTCTCTGTCCTTCGGCTATTTAGCCTCAAGTGCAGCCAATCCTGCTAAGGGTGCAGGCTTGTTCAACGGCGACTACGCCGCGATGGGCCAGTTGACTTTTACCCCCGGACGCAACTTGCAAGTTGCTTTCAACTACAACCACGGTTACTTTAGCCGAGGTAACTTCGGGTTTGACAACGCTTTGGGAAGCGGCCCCGATAATCTCGGCGGTTTCACCGGTACCGGTGTAGCTAATTCCCTCAACGGTTTGAGCGACGGCTTCCCCGGTTTCCGGGCTCGCAAAGTGGTCAGCAACTCCTACGGCGCTCAGGCTTCGTTCCGCCTCAGCCCGAGATTTATCATTGGCGGCTGGGGTGCTTTAACGAATGCTCGCATTCTCGGCATCGGCGATGCGAGAATTTGGAACTACGCTGTCACCTTGGCTTTGCCCGATTTAGGAAAAGAAGGCAACTTGCTGGGCTTTGTGGTAGGTCGCGAGCCTTACTTGGATAAACTTGAGGCTCCCGGCAATTTGGATAACTTCAGAAACGATACTTCGTGGCACTTTGAAGGCTTCTACAAGTTCAAGCTTTCGGACAACATTGCTGTCACTCCGGGCGTCATTTGGATTACCAACCCCAATCAAAACGATCGCAACGATGACATCATTATTGGTACTCTGAGAACTACTTTTTCGTTCTAAGAGCCGATTAGATCGGGCAGAGCGGGTCATACCCTCTCTGCTGGCCAATATAGCCAAATTTAGCCCTGCTTATGGCAGGGCTTTTTTGTGCGGTGGACGAATAAGGAAATTAAGCCCTTCAAAAAACTTGCGAGAAGCCCCTATTTGGCAGAGGGCTAAACGTTAAAGGTGACACCTTCTTCACCTGACTCCAAAACCCGAAAGTCTAATTGCTCAAAGAAGCGATCGCGCGATCGTATCTTATAAACCCACATTCCGCACCCCAACTGTCACATGGGGTGTGGGTGGACTGAATCTACCCCAACAATGGTGATAACTGCAAGATATATTCAGTATAAATGCTTAAAAAAGTGGCATTCGAGACACGAGT
>NZ_JADEXD010000178.1 GCF_015207285.1 Tychonema sp. LEGE 07203
GTGTATAAGAGACAGTTACTAAGGGGAGGGAGTAAGAAATTCACAAATGATTTAGGATTGCTATAGTGCGATCGGGCGATCGCACTATTGCCCATTCACAAATTATCGATCGCACTGCTATACTTAATCTATACCCTTCGCAATCGTGCCCGGAGGCAAAAAATGTCTGCTGCAATTACCATTAACCCCTATGAAATTAGGCAAATATCCCAACCGGATACAGTAAGTCAGTCCAGGTTGCGATCGATCGCCCAAAACACAGAGGCTCTAGCAACAGCAGTAGAGAATAAGTGGGAAGATTTTTCAGATGTGGAGCGTGAGTTGCTGAAAGCTCTGATTTATGCCTCCATTATCAATCAAGATGGTCATCAAGGTTTTTTTGCTTCTTTGAGAACAAGGCTGTCGCTAGCTTGGATGCTAATCCGTGGTGAAACTGATGTTCTGACTGACTACTTCAACGCCTTAATTCGTCTAAAAAATGCTGTACTTGGAGCGATCGAAAGAGAGCACCCTGATTACGAGCAAACAATGGCTGAAGTAGTGCAGGAAGCTTTGGCTAAATCGGGCGATAGTCCTGCAATGACACCCGATGAGTTTTGTGAGTGGCTGAGCAGTGTTTCGGATTAATCCATCTGATAAATTTAAGCGTTCCTACAAAGAGCTTCTGAAGCGTCATTATAAAGGTGAGAAAGCTAAGAAAGTTTTTCAGGATTTTGTTGCACAAATCATCAAAAATTTAAGTAGCAATCCTTTTCTTCCTGATTCTTTCGCTGAAAAATTGCCCGGAAGTTTGAGCAAACCGGAAGAATGGGAATTCCGAAAATATTATTTTGATATGCCAAATTTACAGGGTGCCGCGCGTCAGGGAAGACTTATGTACTTGGTCGATCGTACTCAAAGCGTAATTAAGCTTACATGGATATATACACACAGTGAGTTTCCCAAGCGTCCTCCTGACAAGAATTTAAAGCAATTGCTTGCAGAGCTTATGGAGTCACAGCAACAACAGGAAGAAAATGTGTCAGAGTCAAGTGATGATGATGATGAGTCTACATCATGAAACGATCGATAAAACTATTGAATAGAGCATTGATATTGCAAGATCGATCGCCCTCCCATTCAACCAAGCTTAGCTAAAATAAGCTATACTGTGCTCCGGGACTCCTCAACTCGAACAATCCACCGTTGTTTATGTCAAACTCATCCCTCCTCGCCCCTGGTTCCACCCTCGAAAAACGCTACCGCATCATCCGCGAATTGGGCCGCGGCGGCTTCGGGCGCACTTACCTCGCAGAAGATATCAACCGCTACGGCGAAAACTGCGTGCTCAAAGAATTTTCTCCGGTTGTTCAAAGCCCCAAAGCGGCCGAATTGTTCGATCGCGAAGCGAATATGCTTTACAACCTCCAACACCCGCAAATTCCCCGCTTTCGAGAACTGCTTCGCACCGATTTGGGCGGTAATCCCTCATTATTTTTAGTCCAAGACTACATCCCCGGTGAAACCTACGAACAAATACTTATATCTCGCCAGCAGCAAGGTAACAATTTTACCGAAGCCGAAGTTACTCAACTGCTATTTCAAATTTTACCAGTTTTAGAATACATTCATTCCAAAAATTTAATTCACCGCGATGTTTCCCCCGACAACATCATCCAGCACACTGCTGACAAACTGCCATTTTTAATTGACTTCGGTTCAGTTAAGCAAATCGCAGCAACCGCCCTATTTCAGTTTAGCGGACAATCGGATACTGCGATCGGCAAACAAGGTTATTCGCCCGCCGAACAAATGCGGCTGGGAAAAGTTACTCCCGCTAGCGATTTGTACGCTTTAGCCGTCACGGCTTTAGTGTTGCTAAGCGGCAAAAAGCCTCAGAAATTGTACGATATCCATAACAAAACTTGGGATTGGCGATCGCACGTCACCGTCAGTCCAAACCTGGGAACCGTATTGGATAAGATGCTAGCAGAACAACCGGGCGATCGCTACCAGTCCGCAAAACAAGTCCGCGAAGCCCTCAAAGACCCAAAATTATCCCAAATTGGCAGCATCATCTCCCAAATGGTGACAATGAACTTTGTTGGTCGCCCCTTCAAATACAGCACTCAAACAGCTACCAACAACAATACCCCTCTTGTCCAAAACAATCAAATTATCAACAGCAACACCAGCAAATTCAAGTTAATTCCTTGGAAAATTCTAGGAAGTTTAAGTGTGGTGTTATTACCGGGAATTCTAGCTTTTAGTGCGATAAAATCGGGTTTGACTCTCCCCAAGTTACCTGAAATGCCAAAATTTCCAGACCGATCGCATTCTTCAGATCCCTCCTTAGATGCAGACATCGCTCGTCAAGAAAATATTGGCAAGCGCCGCAAAAATCTTAACATCGAGCCGGATATTTTTTATAATAAAGTAGATGAATTATTTTACAATAAATATCCAGAATTACAAGGTCGTACATTGACAGACAAGCCCGAAGATGCACCGATCAGGCGGAAATGGTATGAAGTTGCTGAGAAATTTCTGGATAGATTGGAGAAGGGAGAACAGTTTTGATATTTAAGATAGAATTAAGAGTGATTGAACCGCAGAGGGCGCTCTTGGCGCAGAGGGAGAAGGAAAAGGGCAAAAAAAGAGAGGGAAGAGAAAGAGAACTTTATCTGGTTTAATACAAATTGGTTAGGCAACGCACTTTTAGTTTTTTTCACAATGGATTGTATTCAACTTACAGGAATTCGCTGTTACGGCTACACTGGCTATCTGCCGGAAGAACAAGTCTTGGGGCAGTGGTTTGAAGTGGATGTCACTCTCTGGCTCGATTTGTCGCCCGCCGGCAAAAGCGATGATATTAAACATACTCTCGATTACCGAAGTGCAATTACTCTGATCCAACAGCTTGTCAAAAACTCTAAGTTTTTATTGATAGAAAAGCTAGCAGATGCGATCGTCCAAGAGCTTTTAGAACTACCTTTAGTCGAAAAAGTTAAGCTCCAACTCTCAAAACCTGCCGCTCCAATCCCTGACTTCGGCGGCAGAATTACTCTAGAAATTACTAGAAGTCATTAGTTATTAGTCCTTAGTCCTTAGTCCTTAGTCCTTAGTCCTTAGTCCTTAGTCCTTAGTCCTCACTCATCAGTCTTTAATCTGCATTAGTTTGTCACGAATGACTGATGACTGATGACTCATGACTATTGATTAATTCACTGCTTCCCAGGCTCTAGCGAAAGGAATCTAGATCCAGAGGCTCTACCTCGTTTGGGGAAAGGGAGGCAGAGCCTCCGGGTATGCGTTACCAGGCTCTAGCCTGGTAACGAGTATAACTTTCCGAAGTGTTCACTAATGACTAATGACTAATGACTAATGACTAATGACTAATGACTAATGACTAATGACTAATGACTAATGACTAATGACTAATGACTAATGACTAATGACTAATGACTAATGACTAATGACTAATTACCACTTCAGCAAATTAAACTCTTCCATGTCTACGGTATTGCGGTTGCGGTAAATCGCCAAGACGATCGCCAAACCAACTGCCGCCTCAGCAGCCGCTACCGTGAGTACAAACACCGTAAATACTTGACCTTTAATCTGTACGGGGTCAAGATAGTTAGAAAAACCCATCAGGTTGAGATTGACTGCATTTAGCATCAACTCGATCGACATCAACACCCGCACTGCATTTCGGCTGGTAATTAAACCGTAAATGCCAATGCAGAAAAGTGCAGCAGCTAATAACAGGAAATACTGGAGTTGCAGTTGCATAAATTTTTTGAGTTGCTTTCAGTTAAAATTACTACAAAACAGGCACATCGGACTTCTTGCATAAATCCATGAGGTGCTTGTGGCGAACCCTACGCAGAATTAGGTGCGCCACCAACACCCTAGAATTACTTTGTTTCGGGTGAGGAAACATCACCTGCTGAAACTAATTCGCGCGGCCGTTCTGGCAAGCTGAAAGCTGGTGTTTCCGATGGCTTGATTGACACTTCATCCGCAAAGAAATCGCGGCGGGCCAAGACAATTGCTCCTACCATTGCCATCAACAAAAACAGTGAGGCTAATTCAAAAGGTAGCAAGTAGTCTGTGAAGAAGTGTTTGGCGATCGTTACAATCGAACTTTCAGCCGGTGCTCCTGTTATCGGCACGATCGCCCAAGGAGTAGACACTACCATCGTACCCAAAAGCGCAAACAAACCAGCACAAACCACTGCAGTTGCTACTTGACGCACCCAAGCGTTGGAAATTACGCGGAAGTCTTCTCGTTTGTTTACCAACATGATGGCGAACAAAATTAAGACGTTAACTGCGCCAACATAAATCAATACTTGCGCTGCTGCTACAAAATCAGCATTTAGCAACAGGTACAAACCCGCAATGCTGGTAAATACTCCACACAGCAAGAATGCTGAGTAAACGATGTTGGAGAATAAAACTACTCCTAATGCTCCTGCAATCATCATTACAGAGAGTATGCCAAATGAAACAAGTTGAACCCCTTCGGCTAGATTCACAATTTTTAATCCTCTGTTAGTTGCTAATAGCTAATTGGTAATTTGGCCTTGGGCCTTGGGCATTTGTTATTTGTTATTTGTTATTTGAAAAATTACTAACAAGTAACCACTAACCGCTAACTACTAACTATTCCCGCGATGCCCCATGCCCCATGCCCCATTACCTACTTTTCGACAATTTCCTCTGGACGGAGACCGGCGCGGCGATCTGTGTAGGAAACTTCGTGGGGGTCGATGACACCTTTCGGCAAATAAGCAAATTCCCGCATCGGTGTCACCATCGGATCATCTGTAACCTTGTAGGGCAAGCGTCCGAGGGCCACGCTATCATAATTCAACTCGTGACGCTCGTAAGCGGCCAACTCGTATTCTTCTGTCATGGACAAACAATTAGTCGGACAATATTCTACGCAGTTGCCGCAGAAGATACACACCCCGAAATCGATACTGTAGTGCTTGAGCTGTTTCTTCTTAGTTTCTTTGTTAAATTCCCAATCCACCACAGGTAAATTGATCGGACACACCCTAACGCAGACTTCGCAGGAGATGCACTTGTCAAATTCAAAGTGAATTCTGCCCCGGAAACGTTCCGAAGGAATTAGTTTTTCGTAAGGATACTGCACCGTAATCGGCCGGCGTCTCATGTGGTCAAAAGTAACAGATAGCCCTTGACCGATATACTTAGCAGCTTGAAGAGTTTCTTTGGCGTATTCGCCTACTTGATTGAGGAATTTTAGCATTGTGTTCTCTCTCTGTACTTGAGTTTTTGGTAATTGCTAACTGATAACAGGTAATTGGTTAACAGCTAATTTTGGTTAACTATTGCCTTTTACCTATTATTAAATTAACCGCCAAAAGCAAAGGGAAAGGCAAGTTTCAAAGCTGCGGTTAATAGCAAATTGACTAAAGCAACCGGAAGCAAAAACTTCCATCCCAAATTGAGCAATTGGTCGATCCGAACTCGCGGCAGAGTCCAGCGCAGCAGAATTGCCAGAAACAGGAAAAAGTAGGCTTTCAGCATGGTCATTGTAATGCCCAGCAAGCCTGTAAGTACCTGCAACCAAGGGGTCGTTTCGCTCAATCCCAGGGCATTGGTGAGGACTCCGACAGGAATCGGGGATTCCCAACCGCCGAGGTACAGAACGGCTACTAGCAGGCAAGAAAGCACGAGGTTAACGTAGGAAGCGATGTAGTACAGAGCAAATTTCATGCCTGTGTACTCAGTCTGATATCCTGCTACCAATTCTTCTTCTGCTTCCGGCAAGTCGAAGGGCAACCGTTCGCATTCTGCGAGGGCTGCGATCCAGAAAATTAGGAAACCGGCGGGTTGTCGCCAGACGTTCCAGCCGATGATGCCGTAGCTGGCTTGTTGCTGTACGATGTCGATCGTACTGAGGCTGTTGGACATCATCACCACTGCCAATACTGCCAAAGCTAGAGGAATTTCGTAGCTGAGGGATTGAGCGGCTGCTCTGAGTCCGCCGAGGAGGGCGTATTTGTTGTTAGAAGCATAGCCCGACATCAGCAAGCCGATCGGCTGAATGCTAGAAAGAGCAATCCAGAGAAATATTGCTGTCCCAATGTCGGCGATCAGCATATGCTCTCCGAAGGGGACGATCAAGTAGGACAAAAACACTGGAATCACCACAATCACCGGCCCGAGGGTGAACAGCAGCGCGTCAGCTTTTGCCGGTACAATGTCTTCTTTGAATACCAACTTCAGCCCGTCGGCAACGGGTGCTAGCACTCCCAGAGGGCCGATAAATTCCGGGCCGATCCGCTGTTGAGCTGCGGCGGAAATTTTCCGCTCCAGCCAGACGCTAGTCAGTACCCCGAAGACGGCACCGACAATCATCAGTACCATCGGCAAAGGTAGCCAAAGCACTTGGGCGATGTCCGCCGGTAAGCCCAAATCGATCAGGGCTTCTACGAAACTTCCTTGTAAGTCAATTCCTGGGTTCATGTTTCCAGATCAATGAGCGATCGCCATATAATTTTTCACCAGTCCTTCGTAGGAGCAGGCTTAGGGAGCGGGTCTTTGTAAAGATTTTTAATGCTTTACCGCCTATAAGTATATCGTCCGAGGGCCCCGCAGAACGCACGGACGGGGTAAAGTTCTAATTATCTGAGATCCCAGTTTGGCTAATGAGCGGTAACTGATGGTTGATGGTTGACTGTTGGCTGTTGAGTGTTGACAGGAAAGCTGTTTAGTGCTAGACGCATAAATACCAAAGAAACCGGGTTTTTATGCGTTTCTGCCGTAACGAAGTATTTTGGCAAAAACCCGGTTTCTGGACTACCCGTGGTTGTTTAGTCCTCTGAGCGAGATATAGCCCAAACAAAACGGCCCGCGAGTTAACTCGCGGGCCGTTTTAATGTTGTAAAGTGCCTTTCAAATGGCTTGAACCATTGATTTTACGTCACTTTTTCGATGGAACTGGGCAGAATCGAACTGCCGTCCAAAATGGATATTAACTTTCCGATCGTTCACAGGTTTATCCCCTCTGATCCTCGGGGCGGGAACCATCTTTATCCCAAATGGGGGGATTTTCTAGTGATTGCTTTCCCGGCTAGACGACTAGAAACGTTTAGCTAGGGCATCCGTTGGGGGTTGTTATGCTGCTGTTAACGGAGTTAAGCGGCATACACTCTAAACCGAGCTCAAGAAGTTTTTAGGCTACAGCTACGGCTTTGCGAGCGAAAGGAACGATGTTGTTCGCATTTACTTTTTTGTTTGAGCCGATATTAACGAGAGTAGACTCCCTCTCGACCTGCATCACGGAGCAGCTTTCGCCACCCTGTCGAAACCATTACAGCCCCTCGTGTTCTCTTATCATAGCGAATATTTTGTTTAACGTCAATTGATTTTAGATTGAAGATTTTGGATTGGGGATTTTAGATTTTGGATTGTTTTACCAATAGTTTTGGGTGCACTACCAAACCAAGAAACCGGGTTTTTTACGGAGAATGAGGGTTTTTAGCGAATATTTTCGTTAAAAAACCCGGTTTCTCCACACCCGTGCGAGATTCCTAATGCAAATTTTCGTCCCAAACGCCGATGTAAATCCGATCGCGCTCGTTGCGTTCGATCGTCCCTTCGAGCGAACCCTTCCTAAATGTAAACCGATTAGTCCGGCGCTGCTGCACATCTCGGAACCCCTGCAAAATCTCCCGGCTTGCGCCGCCCACCATCCCGTTTAAGGCGGTTTTGACTACCAAATCGTCCACCGACGGGGCAAAAGAACCCTCTGTTTGGACTAATTTGTCGGAATCGCGATCGTAAATGTAGCCGAGAGTAATTCGGTTCGGCAATATTTCGTAAAGTGCGGTGCGAGTATTGGGCCAATAGCCCCGACCTTGAGAGTCCGTGGGTTGTCCCAATTCCGCTAAAATCTGACTTTCCGGCGTACCAACGGCATATCCGGGGATTGCGGGAGTCCTCCGATTGCTGGTTGTCGGTTGGTCGCTGGGTGCGGGCGATCGATCGGGCGGCAACTCTTTATCAACAAGTTTTTCTGTTGGTGTGGGTTCGACAGCCTCTGGAGTTGGCGCTGGTGTTGGAGAAGGGACGGGTGTTGGAGAAGGGGCGGGTGTTGGAGAAGGCGAGAAAGGTGTTGGAGTTTCTGCAGCAGGCGGCGGAGTTTCTCTGGGAGTCGGAACCGGTGCGGGCGTGGAAGTGGGAATTGGTGCGGGACTCGATCGCGCGTCTGGATCTGCAGGGGCCGAAGTGCGATCGTCCTTCGCTACCGGTGCGGGATCGGAAGGTTGCCGGTTGAGGAAAACCCTAGCAACGCCGACCAAACCTGCAACTAACAGGGCGATCGCCACGAACCCCAAAATCAACCAAATCTTGCGGTTGCTGCCCCCAGAAGACACAACAGCAGGCGCTGTTCTCACATTTGCAGGCGACTGAGGGCCGTGTCCCGGCATCACCGCCACCGTCGGCCCGGTGTCCGGCGACTGCCCGCGCAGCAGATCCAGCCACTCATCCACGCTACCAGGGCGATTTTGAGCTTCTACCGTCATCCCCCGCATCACAGCTTGACTGACAGTCGTACTTAACTCAGGCCGCAAGTCGCGGGGTGAAGGCATCGGCTGGCTGGTACGGAGAATTGCAGCCACTGGCACCTGTGCTGTCAGCAGAGTATAAAGCGTCGCGGCCAGCCCGTAAACGTCTGTGGCGGGGGTATATTTTCCTTGGGCGAAATACTGTTCTGGCGGCGCGTAGCCGTCGGACACCATATTAGTGTGATTTTGGGTTGCACCGTTGGTAAATTCGCGGGCAATGCCGAAATCGATCAGCACGACTTCTTGGGTACCTTGGCGCAGGAGAATGTTTTGCGGCTTGACATCTCGATGCAGCAAGCCTTTTTGATGAACTGCTTTCAAAGCAGCGCCAATTTGAGTGATGTAGAGAATTGCCAGATTTTCTGGGAGGGGATTGTTTCCACCGACTACCTCGGCCAAATTCTGACCGGCAATGTAGTCCATCACCATGTAGGGCTGCCCGTCTTCGACAAAGAAGTCGCTGACGCGGACAATATTCGGATGGATGCAGGATGCCAACCGCCTCGCTTCGTCTTGAAATTTGCGATCGAATTCGGCAAAATTTGGATCGCGCCGCAGAGATTCGTTGAGGGTTTTAATGACTACAGGCTGTCCTAAGTAGCGGTGATTGGCCCGGAAGGTAATCCCAAAGCCGCCCCGCCCCAGTTCTTTTTCTAGGGTGTATTTTCCACCTTGTAAACTTTTGCCGATTAGCGCATCCATAGTTTCGGGCGATCGCGTACCAGATAATATCGCTGATTATGGCACGTATGGTGGGCTTAGTTACCAGTCTCAAGGGCGATCGCACTCTTCAATTGGTGTTGCCATTCCTTCTCGAATCGATTCCCGCATTCCCGGTACTGAGAGAAGATACAGTGTTTCCTGTACCGATGCCCAGTCAGATTCAGACAATAACACTGCATTGCTAGTTTGTCCAAGGGCGATGGGTTGATGCGACTCACTTACCGAATCGATCAAGTGCTGCAACTGCTTTTGAGCTTCCTTGATTGGAATCATAATCTTCCACCTGTCTAAATACAGTTTTCTAGATGATGTTGGCGGGCTGCAGACACTGCTACAACTGCCCTAGCAATCTATCGTAGTCTGTGTGCGAACCAACCCAAAACCAGATTACAGTGTCTCCATCCAACTGACTTCACAATATTTCTGGATCGAGTTCTTGGGTTTTACCTGCACGATACTCAGCCATTGCGGTAGCTGCGAGTTTAGCAAGAGCATCTGGGGAACCGGAGAATGCTTTATCCCAGCGCATCTCGTCTTCAAGTTCTTCCAGAATCATTGAAGCGAGGGCATCTTGCTCGCTGGCAGACAATGTTTTCAACTTGGCTAACGCACGTTCGAGTAACTCAGTCATGGCTACCACACTTTTACAATTAAAAATGGCATCCTATCCATTATTGCTTGTTTCAGGCAAGTTGAGCGTAGTCCGAACACGATCTTGGAATGCTGTTAAACTACCCTTAATTATGAGCGATCGTTCCCTTTCTGACATCTTGAGCCGCCATCATTGCATTGATATGGGTAAAGATGCGATCTAATTCCCCAATAGCGTCGAGTTCCGCTGCCTCTTTTGCTATTAGTCGATCGGCCTTCTTCTTCTCTAACAATTTCTCCATCCGCTGTTGCAGGGAGTCACTAAATTTGAACAACTTCCACCGATCGACCTTTTCAATGCAAATCTCATGGATTAACGAGGAGAGTTTGTTGAGAATTGAAACCATTATCGGCTCCGAGATTCGGGTTTTAGGTAGTGAGTAGATTATAGCTTTTACAGTCGGAGACGCACCATATCCAAATTCCGGGGCAACCGGGCGTGGGATTGCCCCTACTTTCACACCATATAAATCGGCTCACCGCACTCGCATGAAAATATAGAACCCATTTGATATCTATTCGTAAATCTCAGAAACCGGGTTTCTCTCTATATTTCTCATCACCCAACCAAAAACTCATAGAAACCCGGTTTCTCGCCATGAGCGTAAATCTCAGAAACCGGGTTTCTCTCTATATTTCTCATCACCCAACCAAAAACTCAAAGATGTCAAATGGGTTCTATACTATCGAAATGCTGTTCTCGGAACCCTAGCGAGTTGGTAAGCGCCCCGACTGTCCAACAATTGATATTGATTTGGCTGCAATCCCAATTGCACAAATTTTTCGGGATATCCCAGCAACAAAATAGAGGGAGAAGTGGGGTTTTTAGAGTCCTTAAGGTAATCGAGCGCCCCTTTGAGAGATCGGTAGTAAGTCACGGGTTCTTCGGTATAAAAAACCAGACTTGGTTTCCAGAAACCAACCATAATAAACTCTTCCCCCGGCAGTTTTTGTTGCACAACAACCTGCGCCAACTGTCTTAGAGGTAACTGGCGGTTGATATCGACCAAATTGTAGACGGGAGTGAGACCAAAGATGATAAATGCTACTAAGCCGATGAAGTTGGCAACCAAAATCCAGCGCTGTTTCCGCTTCCAGAGCAAAAGTGCGATCGCCACTGCAGCAGTTATCCAAATCGCACCGCCCACAATCAGCAATCCCGACTGCTGAAGTGCTTGGGGAAAATTGGGCATTGCCGGGTCGTCTCCGAGCCAGTTGTAGGAGTAGAAAGTTGCTCCGGCTACAATTAGTAAAAATACCACATTGAAAATGTATGTGACTAACAGCCCTCGCGGTAAAAAATTAGGTTTTTTTTCTAACTTTCCCGGCCTGTTTTTGGACTCGTTACCTGCAATAATATCGCTCCACAGCAGCGTTACCAAAATCGCAGCGGCCGGCATTAATGGCAATACATAACTGGGTAATTTGGTGACGGCGATCGTGAAAAAGCCAAAGATACAGCCGAACCAGAATAGGGCAAATAAACTTAATTGATCTCTTCGCGGTTGACGGCGCCAGTAGCTGCGCTGCCAAAAACGGGTGCGGGCGATCGCCACCGGCAAATAAATCGACCAAGGTGCAAAACCAAGCAGCACTACAAAAAAGTAAAAATACCAAGGCGCTGAGTGCTTGTTGACTACTTCAGTAAAACGCTGGAAATTGTGATAACCGAAAAAGCTGTCAATGTAAGTTTGACCGTTGTCTAAAATAACCAGAACGAACCAAGGCAGGGCGATCGCCAGAATAATCGAGATTCCAGACACCGGACGCATTTCTCGCCAAAGTTGCCGAAAATTTCCCAAATACAGCCCGAAGCTGCCAATAATCAGCGCTGGTATGACAATTCCCACAGGCCCCTTAGCCAGAATTGCTAGGGCAATTAGTACGTAACAAGTCAGATACCACTTATTGGGAAATCGCGATGCAGAAACTGTGGAAAATTCTGCTTTTTGTCTCTGTTCTTCTAAGGTGTAACCGAGGAAAAATGCCAGAAGTGCCGAACACATACAGGCGACTAATAGCATATCTGAAACGCCAGTCCGCCCCCAGGCAATAGTTTGGGGATTTAATGCTATTAGCGCCGCCCCAATC
>NZ_JADEXD010000338.1 GCF_015207285.1 Tychonema sp. LEGE 07203
GACTGTTTTTTAGTTGTTGCTCCAAACTCTCTGCACTTTCTGCGATCGCCACAATCAGTTGACGTGCCATAACTCATCACCTCTAAACAGTATCTTTATTCTATGCAACTTCATGTAAAATTGGTATCAGCCCAGGACAAGTAATGAAAGCAATGATTTTGAACGGATTGGGATTTTTGAGCGCCCCAATCTACCTATTTGACACATTTTTTGTGGGAAAAGCAACAGAACATCTAATTGGAAAAGGAGTAACACCCGAACAATTTGCCGGATGACAGAATCGGGAGAGCATTAGACAAATATTATCAAGCTGGAACGACAAAGTTATTCACAGCAATTGCCATGAAAGCCGCTCTAAAATTTCAAGTATCAATGAAAAGCATTCACCTAGACAGCAGTTCAATATCAGTAGAAGGAGCATATAAAAACTGTCAGGGAAAAAGCCAGGAAGTTGAGACAGAATCTGAGGATACAGAATCTTCGATGAAAACCATAAAAATCGTTCACGGCTATCCAAGAGATAAAAGACCAAACCTCAAACAATTTATCATTGATACGATCGTAAGTGGAGATGGAGATGTACCATTGTATCTCAAAATAGATGACGGAAACGCCGATGATAAAAGTGTCTTTGTGTCAAGATTGAAAGAATTCAAAAATCAGTGGACATTTGAGGGAATCTGTGTGGCAGACAGTGCCTTATACACTGCAGAAAATTTGTCAGCAATGGCAGAAATGAAATGGATAACCAGAGTACCATTAAGCATAAAATCAGCTCAAGATAAAATCTGCAACATAAAAGAGAGTGACTGGGAAGACTCTCAAATAAAAGGCTATAAAATAGCAACTAGAACCAGTGAGTATGCCAACATCAAGCAAAGATGGCTAGTAATAGAAAGTGAAATCAGAAAGCAAGCAGAACTTAAAAAAATAGTCAAGAGAGTAGAGAAACAGTTAGAATCAGCAAAAGCCACACTGCGTAAGCTATCCACACAAAACTTTGCTTGTATTCCCGATGCAGAAGCTGCGATAAAAAAGTTATCAGACTCATGGAAGTATCAGGGTAAACGCATCTAAATTAAGTTGACAGAAAATCATATTTGTGGGTGAGTCTTTTTCTGAAAAAATCCTTCTTAAAACTATTAAATCCGATGGAATTAACCCAGTAAAAATCGAGCTTTAAGAACTTCTGAATTCTCGAAGCTAAATTAATTTAGATCGGGAATCTGTTTGAGTTTTCGAGCGTTAACTGGCAGAGTTTAAGATTTGGACTAAATAATTATTATCCATTCCCGCCAGATACCGCTTCATTTTTAAACTTCCTTTAAATCCTTTTTCTTGTTTCAGTAAATTGATGGCACTCGCGACGTAGAAGAGCAAAGTTTTCAGGA
>NZ_JADEXD010000339.1 GCF_015207285.1 Tychonema sp. LEGE 07203
TGCCCATCCCACAAGAAAAAAGATTTTTGTGGGATGGGCACGCGAGCCCGTCCTAACTATTTTTGCAAGAAGTCTATTATACCAAATCCGGTTGTATCAGTACGATCGCTAATAGGTGGTAAGATCGAATGAACCGCGAGGCACGCGAACGCGAAGTCAGAGAAATCAGATGCTACCGGATTTTGTATCAACTGCAGATCCAAGGCTCCTCGACACCGATAAATGCAGATAGTTTAAAGATAGTTGGCGATTTTTTGAATCTTGTCTGTTGTCGGGTACTTTTCGGCGCAACAGCAAATCAACCGGTACACAGCGCACACAAACTACAAACCAAAATATACAGTTTCCTGCTTCCGGCAAAACAGCTTATTAAATGATCACGTATTCATCGCTCAAAATAGCTTGACTCACCTGCGGTTCCGGCTCTACAGGATCGCTGTAATGAGTTTCAATATGCTTGATAAAACTTTCCCGATAAGCTTTGAGATACGAGTTAACTTGTTCGATATCCTGCTGTTGGGCGACGTAACTCTTATCTTTTCTAAATTGACCCGATTCCTTAACAAAAGCCATGTCTACTTGCCACAAAGCTGCATCAATCGGACGATATCCCAAATCAACAATATCGTAAGCTACGAATCCTTGGGACTTCATAAAACTCATTACATCATACATCTGACCGAACAAAGTAACCTC
Source organism: Tychonema sp. LEGE 07203 (assembly GCF_015207285.1). Classification (GTDB taxonomy): domain Bacteria; phylum Cyanobacteriota; class Cyanobacteriia; order Cyanobacteriales; family Microcoleaceae; genus Microcoleus. The sequence continues at coordinate 697 of NZ_JADEXD010000339.1, forward strand.
TACAATTACATATTCAGTCTGCTGCAAAATCTCCGCTGCTCCCGCTAAAACATCTAATTCCTGTCCGTCTACATCGACTTTAATTAAATACGGGCCTGGCAAATTTCTTTCCCTACATATTCCATCCAGCGTAATGGCAGGTATGTTTCTTAAATAAGGATTGCTGCTGTCAGTAACGCAATTTTCCGAAATCGAAGAATGCAGCATATCGGGACTGACATTGAGGGTGAAAACTCCCGATTCTTTGGTGGCGGCAGCGATAATATATTCTGCACTTGGGAGCTTCCGGCAAATTTTGGCGAGATAAGGTTCATTTTCGGCGATCGGCTCAATTAGTAAATGTCGCGAATTCGGGAAAGTTTCGTAAAGGTTAAAAGTTCCCAATGCCGCACCGACATCTATCACAGTTTTTGGTTCAAAACCTAATTTTTTTGCCAGCAGCAAGCTACCTGACATGGTGTTTCTGAGAGTTCCTGTTTGTTGTTCGCTCACAATTTTTTCCTGATTTCAATGTGGATATAATTAATATTATGTCTTGCAGCAGAGTTATTGTATAGAAATCCTTGCAGGAGTCGTAAACTTTTTACCCCACCCCAACCCTCCCCTTACCAAAGGGAGGGAGTAAGAAATTTACAAATGATTTAGGATTGCTATATGTCCGAAGAGAGGAACGAAAC
>NZ_JADEXD010000179.1 GCF_015207285.1 Tychonema sp. LEGE 07203
CCAGACACCCAATGTGGGGTGACACTTGGCGCTAATGGGGGGTTCCAATGGTGAAACAGAGCCTAGAAAAGTAACTTAATCTAGAGCGGGACACAGACCAAAACTCCCGACTCCACTGGAGTTCATTCCCGCCGAATCACCTGTCTCAATATCGGCAAGAGTCCAGGGAATCCAGCAGTTAAATTGGCTCCACCTAAAGGAACAATCAATCACGCCCGAGGGAACGAAGAAAAACGAACTGAGGGTCAAGGGGAAGTCGAACCCCAAAGTAGGCTAGACGAGCAGCGGAACTCCCTTAGTTCGGGTAGGACAGACCGTAATTGGTCTGAGGTGTTCAGAAAACATAAGTTAGAGCAGCGCATGGTTAGACACAGCAGCAATGTTAGTGAATCTTGGAAGACGTTACCGTGGAAGAAATTCCGCCGTGATTTATTCCGCCTACAAAAACGAGTGTTTAAAGCGATTCAAGTTGGAGACAAGCAGAAAGCGAAGTCCCTTCAAAAGCTAATTCTGAAATCTCGGGCTGCAAGAATGTTGGCGATACGTCAAGTAACTCAACTAAATGCTGGCAAAAAGACTGCGGGAATCGATGGAAGAGCCTCACTCACATTTGAGGAAAGGTTTGCTCTGAGTGAAGAACTCAGAGCCAAAAGTAACAACTGGAAACATCAGAAGTTACGTTCAATACCAATCCCAAAAAAGGATGGGAGTACCCGCCTCCTTAAGATACCTACTATCGCCGATAGAGCGTGGCAATGCCTCGCAAAATACGCGCTAGAGCCAGCACACGAAGCAACCTTCCACGCTCGTAGCTACGGATTCAGGACAGGGAGGTCAGCGCATGACGCGCAGAAATTTCTTTTCCTAAATCTAAGCTCAAAAGCCCACGGAATATCCAAGCGAGTCATAGAACTCGATATCGAAAAATGCTTCGACAGGATAAGCCACAATAGCATTATGGAAAGACTCATCGCCCCATTAGGCATCAAGACCGGAATATTCCGGTGTCTAAAATCAGGAGTCAATCCAGGATTTCCAGAACAAGGAACCCCGCAAGGGGGCGTGGTAAGTCCATTATTAGCCAATATTGCTCTCAATGGGATTGAGGAAATACATCAATCAGTCCGTTACGCGGATGACATGGTAATAATTCTGAAACCTAAAGATGAGGCGAAGGCAATACTTGACAAAGTCAGCGAATTTATGGCAGCACGAGGCATGAAGGTTAGTGAAAAGAAAACTAAGCTAACGGCTACGACAGATGGATTTGACTTTCTCGGTTGGCATTTCAAAGTGCAAAACAACGGGAAATTTAGATGCGTTCCATCAGCGGACAATTTTAAAGCGTTTCGTCAGAAGGTAAAACACATCGTTAACAACTCGAATTATGGTGCTACGGACAAGGCCCAGAAATTAGCCCCTGTAGTTAGAGGTTGGAGAAACTACCATCGCTACTGTAAGTTGGAAGGGTCACGGTTTTCACTGTGGTTCCTCAACAAGAGAGCCTTCAAGGTATTTAACAAGGAAGCAAAGCAGAATCGTTATACTGTCAAGAAATTGATAGAAAAAGCATTCCCGACGGTTCCTTACTCCGAAAACAAATTTGTCAATGTCAAAGGAGAGAAATCTCCCTACGACGGAGACATAGCCTACTGGAGTGAGCGTAACAGCAAACTCTATAACGGCGAAACCTCTAAAGCTTTAAAACGGCAAAACCATAAATGTGGGGAATGTGGTTTAAAAATGCTAGGCGATGAAAGGATTCATCTGCACCACGTAGATGGATGTCACAGTAATTGGAAAATAAACAACCTTCTAGCGGTTCACGAAAGTTGCCACGATTATATCCACATGAGCAAAGGCGCAAGCCAAGAACATCGGGAGCCGGATGCGGGGAAACCAGCACGTCCGGATCTAACTGAGAGGTGCCGGGGATAATACCCCGCATCGACTCAACCAAGCGTTTCGCTCCATTCATATTGACGATAGCGGAGCCTAATATCGATAAAAAACTCGATATTGTTACGGAGTATAGCTTTAACCATATCCCCGCGTGCAAACCAAAATAATTTTTATGTCGCGGAGCGTCCAAGAAAACTACATTAGTTATCAAGTTGCGAGAAACCCGAACAGGTTTTATTAATAAGGTAGACTGGAACTTGATTCGCTATCTTGAAGGCTTAGACGCTTGCAAAGCTGCTCCAAATCTTGTAGCGATTGCTAACTTTATCTAGTTTGATGAACCTGCCACAAGTCCTTATAGTTCTGTGACGATGCGTAACTGCTGTGGGGTTTAGTCAGAGGCGATTGCACAAGCTGAGAACATCCACCTCAACATCACTCAGCACTTTGGGTTTCATCCCATACAAATCATTCAGCACCGCCTTGACGTTCGGAAACACAAAATATTCCGTCAGTTTCCCAATCCGGTAGTTAAAGGGTTGATATCGGTGTTTGAAGTACAGCTCCACATTCCCCCGATGTTCCCAAAGTCCCAGCAAATTGACAGTCACATCCGAGTAATGCGCCCTCACATCCCGCTGCACTTCGGCGATGCGTTCCTCGATCGATCGAGTAGTAATTCCAATCTTATAGAAGCAGTTCCCCTCCGCTTTTGGTAGAGTCGAGGGAGGCTATTATGTCTCGCCCCTCTCTTTTAAATCTGGACGTGCAACTTTCATTGCATCCAGCTTCCGACAATCTTGTTTGCTCATGTGGATATAATCGTGACAGCTTTCATGTACAACCATCAGGTTTGTGTCTTTCCAGTTTTCATGATTGCCGTCTTTGTGGTGTAAATTAACTCTTTCTTCTCCCGTAAGAAGATGTCCACAGTGTCCACAAGTATGTTTTTGCTTTGTGAGCATCTTAGAGGTTATACCGTCATATAACGCACTGTTGCGTTTTGTCCAGTAAAGGATATCTTCATCGAAAGGTGATTTATCCCCTTTTACCATCACGAATTTATTTTCGTGCCATCCAATTTTTGGGAATGCTTGGTCTATCAGGTGATTGACCTGGTAGCGGGTTAGCTTACTTTCTTTGTTAAATACCTTCCATGTTTTATTGTTGAGTGACCATAAATTAAATCTGGAGCCATCCAACTTACAAAACTGGTGGTAGTTTCTCCAACCTCTGACAATAGGAGCCAGCTTTTTGGCTTTTACCTTTGCCCCATAATTCGAGTTATTGACGATTTTTTTTACCTTCTGTCGAAACTTCTTGAAGTTTTCCACTGAGGGAAAACTCCTGAATTTCCCGTTTTTCTGAACTTTAAAAGTCCATCCTAGAAAGTCAAATCCATCTGTCGCTGCGGTTATTTTTGTCTTTCTTTCACTAACATTCATCCCTCTTTCTGCAAGGAACTGACGGATTTTGTCAAGGATCTTTTGTGCGTCATCTTTTGGTTTGAGAAAAAACACCAGATCGTCAGCGTATCTGACGGATGGGTGAAGGGACTCTATCCCGTTTAATGCTATATTTGCCAGAAGTGGGCTGACTACTCCACCTTGCGGTGTTCCTTGTTGGGGAAATTCTGGGTTTACTCCTATTTTTAGACAACGGAAGATTCCGTTTCTGATGCCCATTGGGGCAATGAGTCTATCCATAATGGCAGTGTGGCTGATTCTGTCAAAGCACTTTTCGATGTCTAATTCGATGACTCGTTTGGTTATTCCTTTACCTTGAGAGTTTAGGTTTTGAAACAGGTATTTTTGAGCATCATGTGCTGCTCTATTAAACTCAGTGAGACTGTCACCAGTCCCGCTGGTCTTCAAAACCGTGCGTGAGACTTTCACCTCACACGGCTCCTCGATGACTTGGTGCTTGTCACGCATACCTCATTACCCATTTATCCTCAACTCTTTCGAGCTTTTTGGAGGGCTTAGGCTCGGCACTATTGCAGCCGGATTTGTTGCCGGGACTGCCATCTGAGGCGGTCTTTGTGTCGTGGCAATGTCTGTGTAGAAGTTCCCAGTTATCGTAAGAATCCTTTCCACCTTGCGATTTCGGGATTTTGTGGTCAATTTCTATCACATCGTTTTCACGGAAAAACAATCCGCAGTGGGCGCACTTCCCTTTTTGCCTTTTCAAGAGTTTTGATACCCTAGTTGGCATTTCTGGGTTGTTACCCATTCTTGTACTCCAGTAAACTAGGTTCGCGTCGTATGGTGACGATTTGCCTTTAACTTTCACATGACGCAATATTGGAGTGTCGGCATGGTCAAGTAACCGAAGTGGGCTTGTACCCTCTTTCCTGGTTGCGAATACCCAGTTGTTACCGCCCATAGATTGCCAATATTTCTTTGACACCCATGATTTTGATTTCTTTGGGTGGCGGTGGGTTGCCCAAGCTACAAGTTTTCGATACACCAGGTCGTCTAATTCTGCGTAAGTTTCCTTACTTACTACAGTCGCATAGTAGTTTGCCCATCCCCGTATGATGGGGTTTATTCGTTGGATTAGCGCCGCTTGCGGTGCTGACTTTTGGGCGTCAATAACTCTTGCGATGTGGTCGTAATGTACCTTAATCTTGTTTTGGCTTGGGGTGATGATGGTTTTGAATCCTAGTTTTTCCCCTTGGGTATTCTTACCTGATTGGTGTTTTCCTTTGGGAAACTGACGTATATTGAAACCAAGGAAGTCGAACCCTGGTTTTTCACCCTCCATTTCTGTAAGGGTGTGTGTCAGTCTTGTTTTACTAGGCTTCAATTCCAAGCCTATGTCTTTTAACCATTCCGAGATTATCTCTCGGCATCTTTGGACAACGGTTATGTCTTCGTGGAGAATCACGAAGTCATCTGCATACCTGATTAATGTTGATCCTGATTGATAACCAGAGTATTTCCCTTTCTTGACTATTGTCCTTCTGGGGAAAGCTTGCTTAATCCGGTGTTCCATCCCGTGGAGGGCAATATTTGCTAGTAGTGGGGAGATGACCCCACCCTGTGGAGTACCCTCAGATGTCTCGTAGTGCTGCATATTGTCCATCACTCCCGCTTTTAACCAGGCTCGTATTTGACGGCGAATGGTGGGGAATGTATTAAGTTTGTTAAGCAGCGCTACATGGTTGATGCGGTCGAAACACTTGGAGATGTCGGCATCTAGCACGTATTTGGCTTTATACCTAATCTCGTTAAATATTGCCTCAATTGCATCATGACATGACCTTCCGGCTCTGAATCCATAACTGTTGGGTTCAAATCGCGCTTCCCATTCAGGCTCTAGTGCCATCTTGACGAGTGCTTGCAAGGCTCGGTCTTTCATTGTAGGTATACCTAGAGGTCGCTTCTCTTCCGTTCCCGGTTTTGGAATCCATACTCTCCGGGTCGGGCTGACCTTAGAACCCAGTTTTAAGTTGTTTACTAACTTCAAACGAGCTGCTGGGGATAGAGATTTAATTCCATCCACTCCTGCTGTTTTTTTGCCAGTGTTATCTTGGGTAACTCTACGAACCGATAATGCTCTTGCTGACCAAGAATTCATCAACGTCTTTTGGAGTCTGCGTAATGCCTTTACATCACCACGTTGAGAGGCTTGATAGATTCTCTTTTGGAGCTTGTAAACTCGCCGCTCTAGCTTGCGCCAGTTAATCGAGTGCCATTCCACCGTAGTCTTTAAACTCGTTTTAGACATTTATACTCCTTACTTGAGTCTCTATCTTCCAAAACATCGTGAGTCTGTCTGCATATCCTGAACATTACTTCAGGCTTTGGCTTTTGACTCAATCTTTCCTACTCTCCGCATCCGGTTAGCACCTACTCAGTCATCGATCTGACTGAGAGCTTACGAGAGGTTACTTCGTTTCTGATAGCCATTGATAGAGTTTTTAGAGCGGTACTATCCACCGGGTTTGGAGGAAGTGCTTGTTGGTCAACCAGGAATTGCCAACTCCCCATTATCCTTGCCCTGTTTGGGACTCCCAGCGTGTAAGCCTGATTCCGCTGGTTATTTATGACGATGGTTAAACGTACCTTCGTATGCCTACTCATGAACTCTTGCTTGGTGATTGCCAGATTAGGCTTCCAGCATTGACACCTTTCACCCCCGCTTCAGGGATTGGTCGGGTAAGGAGGCACACGTCGCCGCGTCCCCCTCGTCGGGTAAGGTTCGAGCGTCGCCGCTCTCCCCTCCCCTGAGAACGCAGCATGAGAGTTTCCAACTCACTGCGCTCAAGCCTAACTTCTAGCCTTTTGGGACTGGGTTTGAGTTTTGGAATGTACCTGTTTGTGACAAGCTAGATGGACGTGCTGTAGGTTGTACTCGTCGTCAGTACCGCCTTTAGCAACAGGTACTATGTGGTGGGTTTCTATTTCCTCTCCATTTAACAATAGCCCTCCGCAGATAGGACAAATCCAGTTTTGATTTTGAGCGACGGAATAGTATTTACTACCCTTACTCCAGTATGATTTGCCTAGTCTTTGGTTTCGATTGAGCCAATATTCTTGTTGAAGAGGGTTGTCAGGTGAAGTATTCCCTTTAACCTTTATGTGACGTTCGATGGGCGTGTACGCTATCTGGTAAAGAGTAATAATTTTCTCTTTTCCTCGGCGGTCGCTAATTGTGGTAGCGAACGTCCATTTATTGCCTTTGATGGTTTTAAAGTATCTTTTTCTGACCCACTTTGTGTTTTTATTAGGATGTTGGCGTTTACACCACCGCCAGAGGTATTCCCACACCCTGTGTGAAATGTAACTGAAGGTTTGCTTGCTAACTACCCCTCTATAGTAGTTAGCAAAACCCCTGAGAATCGGATTCAGCTTTCTAATTATTGCCTCTTGGTTACTGCCATCCAGACTTTTTATCTCTTGACCAATTCTCTTACAAAAATTGAGAACTTTAGGTTTTGAGGGTTTGATTAACAGTTTTCTGTTGTAATGTCTGAGGTTATAACCCAAAAAGTCGAAGCCATCTTCTATTGACGTGATTAACGTCTTCTCAGCACTGAGTTCAAGCCCTTGTTCGGACATCCACGCTTGAATCTGGATTTTGGCAGTTTCGAGACTTCCTTTGTCTCTAGCTGTGACAATAAAGTCATCAGCATATCTGACCACGCCTAGTCGGTGGTTGGTGGATTTTATATATGTTTCTAATCCATGCAGTCCGATGTTGGCTAGAAGTGGGGAGATGACTCCTCCCTGTGGTGTGCCCGTCTCTGTAGGGTTTAATTTTCCTTTGAGAACAAATCCAGCTTTTAACCATCCTTCGATTAGTTCTCTTTTTGGGAAGTTACTAATCATTTTCAGGATGGATTTATGGGCGATGTTGTCGAAGAAGCCTTTAATATCAGCTTCTAGAACCCATTTGTCATTGCTACCTCTGGGATTGTCACTCAATCTGGTGAATGATTGTTCGATAGCATCTTGACAACTTCTGCCAGGTCGGAACCCATAGGAATTGGGCTCAAATCTAGCTTCCCACTCAGGTTCCAGTGCATTTTTAACTATTGCCTGCATGACTCTATCCCTGACGGTTGGGATACCGAGGGGACGCATTTTGCCATTTTTCTTGGGGATTTCTACTCGCCGCACAGGTTTTTGATTTCCACCCTTCCATGTATTAACAAATTCCACTCTTTGAGCTGGTTGGTTGATTACCTCCTTATCAATACCAGCGGTTTGTTTACCTTGATTGGTTTGAGTGATTTGTCGGACAGACAATAATAGGTTGGCGTAACTTCTCATCATTAATTTCTGCAAGTTTCTGAGCTTACGGAAATTACCAGTTTCTGAGGCACGAAAGATTCTTCGACGTAGATTTCTCACGGCTTTACTCATCTGTCTCCAGTTAATCTGGCTCCAATCTTTCAGCCGTTCTCTTTGTCCGTTTACGGTCATTTTCATGGCAGAATCTAACTTGTCATTGAGTTCGATTTCTGGGTCTTTTCTTCTATTCGTGTTAGACCGAGGTTAAGTCTGCTATTACTTTCGTTCAGGAGCAAATTTTGAACTCCTATCTGAATCATTACAACTCAGCATTCGCTTTTTAACCCTTCCTCTATCCTCCAGAAAGTTGTGTCCTCGTTACCTTAGACCTACTAGGAGTTTTCGACCTCTCCTAGACTCTGTAGGACTTACCCTGTCGTATCGTTTGGTTTTACATTCTCGGTTAGGTGCTATCTAGTTCAGCGATGGGTTTAAGTTCACACGACTCATAAATAAGGGAGTTATAAATCCACCCATAATGTCCTATCAGCCTTATTTGGACACTCCCGGTATTACGCCGTTTAACGATAGTTCACTTTCGTTCACCATTCGAGAACTCTCTCTAGCTCCTGACCGACTTAGGCTGTCAGCTTCGGCTACATTCGTGGTCTGCACTCCAGTTGTTTCGTTACCTACTTGACCGTGACCGGACTCTGAGAATAGAGTCTTTTACGTGAGAGTAAGGGGTGTGAATCCCTTAGTGGAGTAGGCTCCACGTGCCAAACGACCTTTCAGGTCGCGCCCCTAAGAACCGGACTTGACAGTTGTCCCATCATCCGGCTCAAGCCTCTTGCCTTGCAGAACGTTTGCCTGTGTGTGCGTGTTTGTGACAGGCTTTGTGTAGGTGGGCTAAATTATCAACTTTGTCTGTGCCACCGTCTTTCACCCGTATTTTGTGATGAGTGTGCAGTTCTTCTCCGTTAAACAGGTGTTCGCCACATATGGGACATTTCCAGTCTTGGGCTTGGGCAACTTTGTAGTATTTTGAGCCTTTATCCCAGTAAGTTTTGCCATATCTGGTATGACGTTGTTCCCAATATTTGGCTAGTGAGGGGTCATCGGGTGATGCTATGCCTTTGATTTTGACATGACGTTGAATGGGAGTTTTTGCTAATCGGCAAATGGCTATTGTTTCTTCCTTGCCATGCCTGTTTTTTACGTTTGTTGCGAAAATCCACTTATTTCCATTAAGGGTTTTAAAGTATCTCTTTCGCACCCATTCTTTACCTTTGCCTGTTTGTTTTCCTACTCTCTTCGAGTGTCTTCTCAGTGACCACTGCCAGAGGGATTTCCAGATTTCGTGGTCAACGTAGGAAAATATTCGCTGGCTGACCCCATGCCTGTAGTAGTTCCCCCATCCCCTGATAATTGGATTGAGGTGTCCAATTAATGCTTCTTGTGTAATAGTCGGATGTGCCTTCAGCCACGTCCGAATTTCGGTTAGAAAGTCCTTTACTTTCTCTTTTTGTGGAACTATGAAGCAGCTACTATTAAACTGACGGACATTGAACCCTAAAAAGTTGAATCCTTGTTCGATATGAACTACGTTGGTTTTATCCTTGTTCAGTTCTAGTCCTCTTTCCGAGAGCCATTTCTCAATGGTGGGGGTTATTGCCTTGATTTCTTCCTCACTTCGAGCGGTAACAATGAAGTCATCGGCGTATCGAATAAATCCGTACTTACCTAGCTTCTTCTTTTTCGTGTATGCCTCACCCGTTGCCTGCCTTGTACATTGATATGTTTTTACCGTTTTGTACTCAGCTAGCAATTTTTCTATCCCATCAAGGGCTATGTTGGCGAGTAAAGGGCTGATTATTCCCCCTTGGGGTGTGCCGCTCTCTGTTGCGTGGAAAACCTCGGCTTCTACATATCCTGCTTTTAGCCATTGTTTTATTAACTCTCTGCCTGGAATTTCTCCAATAGCTTCGAGTATGTACTTATGGCTGATATTGTCAAATGCCCCTTTTATATCCGCATCTAGTACCCATGTGTCCATTCCTTTCTGGAGTCTAATCCAAGATTGTTCAAGAGCATCATGGCAGCTTCTACCAGGGCGAAAACCATAGGAATTTGCCTCAAAACAAGCTTCCCAAATTGGTTCTAACGCATTTTTGACAACTGCCTGAGCGACTCGATTTTTAACCGTTGGGATGCCTAGAGGACGTTGTTTGCCGTTTGCCTTGGGGATGTAAACCCTTCTAGCTGGTTTCGCTTGCCATAGGCTGTAGGTCAACATCTCCCTGACCAATTTGACTCTTTCTACTGGGGTGATTGCCGTCTGACCGTCGATGCCAGCCGTCTTTTTCCCTTGGTTTTCTTGAGTCACCCTTCGCACTGACAGTAGCAGGTTGGAGTAACTGCGTAGCATCAGTTTCATAAGGCTACGAACCTTATTCCACTGACCGTTCTGTTTGGCACGATAAATTCTCCGCCTTAAGTTCTTAACACGCTTTTTGGTAGTATTCCAATTAAGGTCTGACCACTCTGTTAACGCTTCCTTAGCTCCGATTTCATTACTGAATCTATCTTTCACTTTTGGTTCAGTTCTTCATTTGAAGTTTTATCGTTTAAGACCTGGTGGAAGTCTGCCGCCTTTCAACGTAGGGCAAATCTTGAACCCCTATCCTCTGCATTATACAGAGGCTTTTGCTTTCTTCACTTTCCTTTACCCTCTAGATAGTTCCGTCTTCCTTGCGGTTGACCTACTCAAGTTTTTTTTTCGACCTTTACCTGAGAATCTATAGGGCTTACTGTGTTCCATACATCCGAAATTTGATTGAGTTAGGATTCCATCTCTATCCCGACAGGAGTTTTAGTTCTTTCGTTATGACAAAGCCATACTGTCATAACCAACCTGTTTACCTTTTGGTCAGAGTGTATCAACCTGGTTTCACTCTTCAGCGAATTACGGGACTATCAATAATGGTTCACTTTCGTTAATCCTTCTCAATCTTCCCCTTGCCCTCCTTACAATTCAGGTTTTGTATCTTGGACTTTTGTGCCTTGCATTCCGTCAGGTTCATTGCTTACTTTTGACGTAGGCAGAGTCAATGACTCCTTTACATGGGGACAGGGGGAAAGAATCCCCTGGAGGAGACGGCTCCTCGTTCTTAACGTGTTAAACACGTTGGATGTACGACTTTCACATCGCACATGGCTAGTCGCTACCCTGGGGGACACAGTTCAGAACTGCGCTCTGTGTGCTTTCACTCCTGCACTTGGAGGGTGGGACTTGAGTGGTTCTAGAATACTTTTCTCTCACCCACATGACTATCAAATTGTCAAGGTTCTTATGTTACTTGCGGGTAATCCTCTACCCATTTGAGGGCTAGTTTCTACCCAACGAATCGCACGCCTGGTCTAAATCCATAGCTCCGTTCATGGAATAGTGCAACGCGCAAGCAGGTTCAATAGCGTATTTGACTAAGCATTGCCACGCTCTATCGTACATTGTTGGCACTTTTAATAATCGGGTTGACCCATCCTTTTTGGGTATGGGAATTTCTCTCAGCCTTTGGTGCTTCCATTTGTCAACATTTGACTTGAGATTGAGGCTCAAGTCTAGGCGTTCTTGATGGGTCAAGGATGCTTTGCCGTCTATACCTGATGTTTTCTTGCCTGCATTTAGCTGTGTTACTTGACGGATTGCCAGTAATCTTGCTGCACGGGACTTCAGAATTAGCTTCTGTAATGACTTAACTTTACGCAGGTCATTTTCTCGAATAGCTTTGTACACTCGTTTTTGTAGGCGGAATAAATTCCTACGAAATTGCTTCCAGGGTAATTTGCTCCAAAATTCACGCTTCGCTAAGACTGTGCCTAATCATTCTCTACTCCAGTTCGTGTATTCTGACTGCCTTTCAGCAATTACGCTGAATCCTACCCGAATCTAAGGGTTTACTCGTCTCGTCTCGTCTACCTTGGGTTCGACCTTTCCAAAGACCTTAGATTCGTTTTTATTCGTTCCCTCAAGTGATTGTCTTGTCCTTTTAGGTGGAACCACTTCAACCATTGGATACCCTTAGTACGGCTAATCTCTGAGGTAGAAGTTGGCGGGTATTAGCTCCAATAAAGTCAGGGGGGTTATTCTTTTCCGTCCTGCTCTTTCCTAGGTTGCTTTTTTAGGTTCTGTTTCACCGTGAGGACGCCCCTAGCGCCAGTGTGGTATCGGTCAACCTCTGA
>NZ_JADEXD010000340.1 GCF_015207285.1 Tychonema sp. LEGE 07203
CAGGGTAAGAGCATCTCAATCAGTCTTGACAAAAGGATTTGAGAAGAAGCATCATGTATTCATCATTCATTGCAGCCCGTTTCCTTTTCTGTGGCAAGCTACGCTTGAGAGTGGTTTCTTGATTGACAGCATTCAGGGACATCCGTCTGATTGCAGCCAAGTTCCGAGGGCTATTCAACGACCGAATGCGACTTCGATCTTCATTGAAAGTGACATCTAAAATCCAATGTTCTTGATTTTCAATGCTCCAATGTTGACGAATAGCGCGACCATTAAGCTGGGCATCTACGGGTAAGGAACTTAGGTAAAATTGTATTTCATGAGTGGTTTTATTCCACAGATAACGGAAACGTTCTACTATAACAATAGTCTGAATATCTGTCCAGTCTTCTTGTTTGTAGAGTCCCCCTAGTGCCCCCACTGGAACCGCCCAAACTTTTCGAGTTTCGACGCGATGATGTGCTTTTTCCGTTCGGCAATGTTCACTCACTTCAATTCCGGCAAATTGATGGGTTCTGGCTGTTTCAAACCAGGTCTTGACTTGTTTGTAAAGAGTTGGATGATTCTTTTTCAGAGTAACTACATAATCGGCTTTTTTTTGACGAATCAGCCGCACAATCTCGGTTTGAGTACCCATCGCATCCATCGTAATAATCGCTCCGGTGACATCGATTAATTCCAATAGGGCTGGGATAGCTGTGATTTCATTGGAATGATCTTGAACTTTGACTTGTCCGAGTACCAACCGATGTTCACTTGCCCAGGCTGTCACTAAGTGTAAATTCTTCACTCCGTTTTCTACGTCATAAGAACCTCGAAGACTTTTGCCATCAATCGGGATAACTTGTTGGCAAACGGGTCCCATTAATTGCTTAACCCATTGCACCAACTTTTGTTCTAAAATTTTCGGGTCTACCTTTTCAAAAACTCGGCGGAAGGTATCATCGCTCGGGATGCCATTGGGTAAGTCTAAAAACTTTTGTAACCATTGCTGCTTACTGATTCCATAATTTTCCATGTCTTCCCATCCATCACCTCCAGCTATTGTAGATAATATAGCAATGACCAGAATATCTTTCAGTAAGTGGCGTTTGGTTCGGTTCACTCTCGGATCTGGTACGTCATCAAAATAACTTGACAAGCTCTCTTGTAACTGTTGCATAGAGATAGGTGGGGGCTTCTTCACTGGTTGCTTTGACTTAGACGTTGGCCGAGCGGGCAGGAATCCTTTATCCATTGAGTTTTACCGCTTGATGACTTAGCTTTTCAGGCATTATAGAATTGCTAATACGTAAATGCCACGTTTTCTATAGTTGTCTTTTTGTCAAGTACAATTTATACCAAATTAGATGAGCTTACCCTG
>NZ_JADEXD010000341.1 GCF_015207285.1 Tychonema sp. LEGE 07203
GAATTGGGAACCGCTAGTCATGGCAAAGGGAGTCACATCCGGCCACTGGGGCGCTAGCGGTGTTGCGAAAGCTGCGGGAGTCGGCATCCAACTGCCGGGCTCTGTTTTGCCCTGGTACGTGACTGCTTTGTCCGCGCCGTCTGTACTGCGCCAACTGATAATTTGGTTGGCAACTTCTTGTCCGAGGGCGATGCCGTCTGTTTTGGCTTTGCCGTCGGGAATTTTTGCTAAAGATGATTGCAATGCTGCGTCGAATTTACCTGCATCTCCTGGGTAAAGGTTGACTAAGACGCGGTGGGCTGCTGCTACTGTGGCAGCTTCTTCTGATGTGCCTGCTGGTGCATCTATGCTGACGCGGTAAGGGCTGTATTTTTTGCTAATCGAGTTTACCGAGTCGTAAATGGCTGCGTGCATGATGGCCATGTTGCGGGAGGCTGGGGGAGGATCGGTATTATTTGTCCGCACTGCTTCTAGGAGGATTGCGTTCCAATCTCTGACGGGATTTCCCGACAGGTGATTTGTGAAGTTGGATCGGTCGATCGTGCTGCTGTTGACTCCCGGCAATACTGCTAAATACTCGCCTGTTAGTTTGTCTTGAATTACGGTACTGTTGCTGTTAGCGCCTGTGCCTTGCTGGATGTTTAAATCGTCAAATGTCAGGCCGTCTAGCAATTGAATTTTGTCGCTGCCGCTGCCGAAGTCGGTGATGTAGTCGGCTGTTGCTAAAGTTGGGCCGCCGTCGTCTTTAGCAATAACAAAGATGTCATCGCCGGAGCCACCGGTCACGGTATCGCTGCCTGCGCCCGCGTAAATAATATCGTTGCCGGAGTCGCCCAAAATTAGGTCGCTGCCTTTGCCTCCCCAGAGGATGTCGTCGTCTGCACCGCCTAAAATCGTATCGTTGCCTCGATCGCCGCAGATTTTGTCTTTACCTGAACCTCCTTCGAGATAGTCGTCTCCGCTGTTGGCGTAAATTATGTCGTTGCCATCCAAGGCGTTAATTCTGTCTGGTTCTGAAGTTCCTTCGAGGAAGTCGAATTTCGCAGTACCGGTAAGAGAAACCATTGGTATTTATAGAAGATTGTTGGTTAAATAATAGCAAATACTCACAGTACGGATAAATGCTAGCGTCTGTGTACTTCTGATTTATCTTATTATAATTTGCCCTTACTACGTAAATACCCTGACTTCAACTTTATGAAATCTTTAATGTTTCACTGATTTTTATAAATTTTCGGAGTTTTTTGTACGTAAATATACCTGAGTTGTTTTAATTATTTATCATCTTACTGGCGATCTTAATAATGTTTTAAGTTATATACATGGTGAGAATAAAAGTGTAAAAT
>NZ_JADEXD010000180.1 GCF_015207285.1 Tychonema sp. LEGE 07203
GGGGTTGGGTGGGGGCCAAAAAATTACGACTCCTGCAAGAATTTCTATAGAAAACTATCGAGATAGGAAAAAATATATGTCTCAATCTCTTGTGCCAGTAGTCGAAGAAAAACAGCTCGATACATCCCCAACTTTAACCTTTGAAGAATACCGAGTTTATCAAGGAGATCCTGATGTAAAATACGAACTGTACAAAGGCAAATTAATCCCGATGCCAACAGCCACAGTTTTACACATCAAAATTTGCGAATATTTAGTTTACCAATTGCAGCGTTACCTAGCTGAACACAATCTCGACTTAGTAGTAAAAACAGGTCTGGGAGTGAGAACAGATGAAGATAAATCTCGGATTCCCGATGTAGTTGTCTGCACTCAAAGTCTTTTGGAACAAGCTGCTGCTAGACCCGGTGCAGGCATCCTCGAATTTGATGAAAAACCACTGTTAGTAATAGAAGTGGTCAGCCAAGATCGGCGGGCAGATTACGTGATAAAGCGAGCGGAGTACGAACTAGCGAATGTGCCGGAATATTGCATTGTTGACCCTAAAAATGGCAAGCAAAAAATCCGGCTTTTTGCATTGATTGAAGGTGAAGATGGTTACACGTATACAGATTTCTTGCCTGGTGAGGAAATTGTATCTGTAGTATTTCCCTATCTGATTTTATCGGTGGATGAAATACTAAACCCGCCATTGGTAGAGGAGTTAATTAAGACAGAACAAGCTCAATTGCAGAAAGCTGAAAGGTTGGCGGCGAGGTTGCGGGAGTTGGGCGTAGATCCCGATACTGTGTAGGAAATTGGATGAAGTACGCGCCTGCGAAGCTATCCCGTTCCCCGTAGGGGTTCCCGTAGGGTAGGGAATCGCCCTTTTTTTGTCTCAATCATCTAATTGCAAGTCGCGCAGGAAATAAAAGCGATCGCGCCCTAAATCCTCGCCTTTAATTCGCCCTAAGTAACCAGTCAAAGGTGAGGAAAGTTCTATTAAAATTTGGTGCATTTCTTCATATTTTAAAGGCTGGGGCGACATAGAAAAGGCATAAGCACCGTGAAGCTGATTAAATTCAACACTTGTTGATTTTGTTCTTTCCAAAAAGTCTTTGACTAGCTGAACTATGTGCGATCGCACTTTAATCTTGTCCCAAACTCGCTCAATATAACGATTCACTTTAACATCAGCATCTTGGCCAAACGGCTCTTGCTCTAAACACGGTTTTAATTCTAATAAATTAACTGAACCGGGGTGTTTAGCTTTCAATTCAACAAGTCTTTGCAATGTTTCAGGGCGAATGACATTCATGTGGTTTCCGATAGCAGTTTTGTTAGCGTGTCTATTTAACTGACCAGCGGCCATAATTATCTTAATACAGCAGTTGTATTGTTCCTGAAGGTGCTTGTGTCCTAACTTGATAAGTTGCGCTGGCGTTCCATCAGCCACAGTTTCACTTTTGGTAGCTTTGCATTCTCCCACTACCTGATAGGGAGTTTCACAGTAGAAATCTAAGCCGCCAGCGCCCCCGGTTGATTCAGGATCGAGACTGGCTTCTGGTTTCCTGTTAGAATTTCCGAAACCTAGCTCGATCAAACTTTTGCGGACTAACTTTTCAAATGTATTACCATCGCTAGAGTTGCCAATTTGTGAAATTGTTTTGATCCAACCTAAATCTGGATCTGGTTTTGCAGTTGGTGAATTTTCCGACCAACCTAGAAACATTTTGATTTCTGCGTCTAGTTGTTTGGCTTTTGGGTTGGTGGTGGATAAATGCACTAATGCACTTTGCAATTCTTCCAATTCTGGATGTTCGGGAGGCTCTAGTTTTTCCAGTTGTTTGCGACGTTTGGCAAAGATATTATCGCTCAACACAGGCGTTGCATCAATCACAGTTAGGGATTTTGGCAAAGATACAAAATTGCCGCTAGATTGCATAGAAATTTCCAGCGGCTGAGGTAGCAAATAAACCCGCAGGTAAGCTACAAAAATAAAAGGACGCTGCTGGAGAATTTGCTGTAATGCCTCTGTTGTCCAGACTGTTAACCGCGACAAAGCTTCTAATGATTCAGAATCGTTCAGCGTTTGGCAAAATTCGCACCTAGCCCAAGCTTTGATCGAAACTTTATCTAAAACTACGAGGGGTAGTTCTAATTGCCCTGACTCTGAAAACAAGCTCATTTGCTTAGGTTTTATCAAGGACATATTAGAATTATCGGTTGGATAAAGTGCATATTGTTCTCCCGGATTAAACGTTCGCCAAACTATTGCTGCAATCATTCGCCCTTGGATTAAAGCTTCTACGTCTGGGGCCGGCAAACGGATAGCTTTGTCAATGTTGACTAGCGGCATCAGAGTATTTGTCCCAATATGAAATTGATAGTTTAGGAAGCCTTAATTAAACTCGCTCAGTAAATTCTCGCACGCCTCATCTAATTCTTCGGAATCAGATCGATCGGCCATAATAGACTCCGCTACAGTTACGGGTTCATCTTCAATCAAATCGGTAGGAATATTATAGGACGGATCGCTAAGAATCTCTTTAAGCAAGGGATTGCTAGTCCCTAGCATTTGAGCGGCACCTTTTTCTGCAATGAAATTGAAAATCTGCTCCTCACTCACCCCATAATCTACTTCACGCTTCTGATAAACAGCCCGAATAGCTAACAGCGGTTTTATTTCATTTTCTTTCAGTGGGACATATTCTCCACCTTGCTGTTTAATGAGCGGTACAAGATACTTTTCCTCTAAATATGAAGTAATCTTTTTGCTCTGGGAACGAACCAAACAACCGCGAGTCAAATTAAAAGCTTCGTAATCATTTAACCTTCTTAAACCCGCTCCTAACCCTCTGCCACCAGCGTATTGAAGCACTGCCACTCCAATGCTTACATCTGTTCCGTTGTCTTTGCCAATTACCTTGAAATTGATGTAATCATCTTTGCGTCCGCGCTGCGTAACTTTATCTGTGGCTGACTGAACTGTTACCCTTTCCACCGTCTGACCAATCAAACTCTGAAAGCCAAATAAAATAGCATCAGCCAGCAGATAATTATCTTCTAAAGAATTTCCTACGTCTTCTTCTAACTCTTTGATGAAAGCAATTTCAACAGGATTAGAAATATCGGGAGCTTTACTGCTGTCACTGGAATTCAAAACAAGAGGCTTACAGCGATCTCTGCACCACTTCAAAACCTCTCTAACAGTAGGTTTTGCTTTGCCAAGTTCGGCGAGTTGAATTTGATTGAACGGATAAATTCGATCGGGAGCAATGAAGTGTCGCAGTTGATAATATTTGTCTAACCAAAAGCTAACTAAGTTAACAATTGATTCTCCATCCATGTATTTTAAGTCGATCGGATTTCCATAGGCCGAAACTTTAGTGGATACTCCGCCAGGTAGCTGCTTTATTTTATTGCTCCATTGAGCAGGCATCATAACGCTGAGAATTAGACCTCGATTGAGATTTTGCAGCAAATCTTTGATTAATCCAGCAACAATTTGGCTGATGTGCAAGCCGCTAATATCGTCGTAGGCATCAGGCGTGTCTAACTCGTCAAAGCAAATGACAAGTTCATTATATTCGCTAATCAAATCTAAGATTTGTAAAACTGCATCAAAAGATTGTCGCTGGCTGGGCAATTCCAGTTCGTTGGATTTGTATTGAGCTAGTTCTTGACCTTCCAGCCATTTGATTGCATAAAGTGATTGCTCGTCTGAGAGAGTCCAAAGAATCGCCTTCACAATATCTGGATCGCTGACATCTTTGGCTTGCAAAAAATTTTTAGTCAGGCCTTTTATCGATTTCTTTACTTGAGACGGTTTGCCATTTTTAAATTTCTTAACTAAATCAGGAGGAGAATAAATTTTAGGATTAGGTGTAGCAGCCTTTAAAGCATCATTGCTCATTGCTGTTGCTAGTTCCTGCCACTGTTTCACCCCTTGGCTGCCAATTTTGCCTAGGCTTTCGGCTAAAATTCGTTGGAATCCTTGCTTAATTTGCCGGAAGTCGCCATATTTATTAGCGTAGACAAACAATCCACCTCCCTTAGCCTGTAGGCGGTGGCGGATGCGGCTAATAATGTGAGTTTTGCCTGTGCCATCCTGAGCAGTTATCGCGATCGAAGTTGTCGAGTATTGACCGGTGCGAATTTGATCGAGTGCATTAAATACAGCATCAGAGGCGTGGGAATTGATTGTTTCAACATCAAAGAATTCGTTTCCCCAAACATCGCTCGCATTCAGAAAAGGAGGTTTCGCAAATGGATTTTGACTTAAAAGAGCTGCGTTAATGTCTTCTAGGGAGGAAACAGGATGAGTCGTCATGGCTTTTTGTGTGAGGTTAACGAATTTACCAAAGCAAAGGATTTAGATCAATTTTTAGAACTTAGGCGTTTGGCGTAGTAACGAAGTGCGCCGAGTTCAGTTGTGATTGAGTCTTGAGTTTTATCGATCGAGATATCTGTCATTTCACCCCCAATTAGCTGGAAAACATCATTAGCCTGCATTTCCAACAGCCACTCGTTGAATTGCGATCGCCCAATCCTTTCTCCCATCGCCCGCCGCATCCGATAAATCGGCACTAAATCATCTAAGTTAAACTCCCGGTTCAAGCTGTCGTACACCTTCAACGCCACAGCCTTAAAATCCTCATAGGATGCGATCGCCCCTGCATCCCCCTTCCCCGCCTCAACCCCAACACCCGCCGCACCATCCTGATGCCGAATCCACTTCAACAAAGAATTTCCCAGCCGAGTACCAATTTGAGAACCATCAAACTCAAACAAAGAATCCCGACTTTTCAAGCCTTCCGCCAAAACTTCTTTCCCCTTCGCGCTCAACTCCACCAGCGTCACCCGATTTACCAGCGAATACTCGATCGCCCCAGATTCCTGCAACTCACCGAGCACTCCCAGATATCTCTGACTCGTCTCATTAGTACGAACAATCCGCTTAGTCAAATCCCCCTTTTTCACCTGCATCTTTCCGCCGCCCAAATCCCACAAATTCAGCAGCACCCGAACCTTCGCCTTCGCATCCCAAACCGCCTGCTGTTCGGGTGTCAAAGTTTTAGACACCGCAATTTCACTGTTCTCAGACATATCCATACCTTTAAATACCTATTGTTAGTATCAAATCTTACCAGAAATTTTGCAGAAAAACCTCTCAATTTTTCAGGAAAATAGCGCGCGAGACCGCCCACAGCATCCAGCAAATTTCATTTTAAAATAATTAGGTAGGATTGACCAAAGTGTCATCATTTGATACAATGCTGAACCGAACGAGCGATCGCACTTCAAAACATCCGCTCCAAACAATACCAATTTTCAAAATTCCTACCAGAGAATTCCCAGGCTGCTGATACCGCAATAAATCCCCGCAGTCGATCGAATTTTCAACTAGATCCGCACCTAAAAAACACAGTAAAAAAAGCAAGATTTCTTGTCTAGCATTGTTTTTAATAACTGGTATAAAATCGCACTTTTCAATCAGAACAATCCGCAGCCCGGGCCGGAACAGGTTAGCAACCCCAACAAATATAGCGTTCCCAACAGCAGTCAACCACCAGCAATTCAACTCAACTGCGACTTTAGTTAAATACCCGATTCTGCCTTTAGAAAGACGCATTCAACTTACACATCTCGTTACATTGCTATCAAAGCATTGAATACAAATGTAGCCATGAAAACTATTCCCGACCAAATTGCAGACATCAAAGAAAAACTGCCAGATTTGACTTCCACCCCTCCGGGTTTAAAAGTTGAAGCATCCAGCCACGACCTCAAAGCCCGTTTAGATTGGGGCGAACCCGGACTCACCATCATCGACGTGCGCGATTTTGAAAGCTTCAATAAAAGTCGCATTACCGGTGCAGTACCGATGCCAATGGACGAATTAGTAGAGCGCGCCAAATCCAGCCTAGAACCCGTTCGCGACATCTACATCTACGGCGAAACCGACGAACAAACAGCAGAAGCCGCCAATCTTTTGCGCGGAGCAGGCTTTAGAAGAGTAGCAGAATTAAAAGGCGGAATTTCAGCTTGGAAAGTCATCGAAGGCCCCATCGACGGCGCTGTCGAACATGGAAATCCCGGCCCCGATGCCTACAACGTTTTTGCCCGCTTGCAACATCACGCCAAAGCCCAGAAAATCCACAAATAATATCAATTCCGGTTTCACCGTCAGGTGATTGTTGATTGTTGACTGTTGACTGTTGACTGTTAACTGTCAGTCGAAAAACTGAATGGTTGAGTGTTGACTGTTGACTCGATTTTATTATTCCGATGCAACCGTCCACGATATAATCTCAGATTGGTGGCAGGATTCGCCCACAAAATCAGACACTTAAAAAACCCGGTATCACAAAAGTTACCGGGTTTCTAAATTAGAAGTTATACCAAATCCGTCTTCAATTTTCTTATTCAGCGAAGGCGGACTTCGTTTGATAAGGAGCGGTTTCAGCCACCGACTTTTATCTTGCTGTCATCTAAATATACCTTAACTTCCCCGAACATTAGGCGGTTGGCATCAAAAGTAATCAACTTAACAGCTTCCTCCGCAGAAACCCAAGCTGAATTTTGAACTTCTTCCTCTTGCAAAACCACATCCATCGAATTGACAAAGCCTAAAAAGTAAGTCACTGTTTTTTCAATCTGCTCCCCATCTTTAACAAAAGAATAGTGCTCCGTAAAAATCGGCTCATCCAGCATCTCAAAATCCGATATTCCCGTTTCCTCAGCAAATTCCCGCCTGGCCGTTTCCGCTGGAGATTCCCCCGGATTGGCGTGACCTTTAGGAAACGCCCAATGTCCGGCTTGATGTTGAATTAACAGAAATAAAGCATCAGCTTCTTTGCCAAAAATCGGCACAATTCCAAAACATTCATCTTTCATATTTTTTATATTTCCTAGTGGTAATTAATCCCAATTTTATCTTAGTCTCGCGTTGCGCGGACAAAAGTTTGGGCGGGCGCAATTTCCCACCGCCGGGAATTTGTGGTTGCGACTAAAATTCCCACCCCAACCGAGTCGGCTGTTGATAAACCAGCTTCAAAGTATTAACATCCCTCGCTGAAATAGAGCCAGGATTTCTCACCTGAGAAAAATAAAGCACATCAGTTTCCATCAAACTGTGGCCCCAAATTCCCAAAGCGTGGCCCAACTCGTGCCGCGCTGTCGCTGGAATATACTTACCCACTTGATTCGGATTTAAATAAATCGAAAACCGATGAGATAAAACAGTTTTATCTCCATCCCGACGGGCGTACAATTCATAGGTAGCTTCTCCAGAGCGCGATCGCAAAACCCCTTGACGCAAAGGTGGAGCCTGACGTAAAATTCTAATATCAGCCACCTCAGAATTATCCACCGCTTCCAAAGGCAAATAAACTCCCCATTCCTGCACAACACCCAACACGGCAGCTCTCCATTCTCCAGAGCGATTAATGTTAACCGGATGTTCCACGTAAACTTTAATTGGAAAATTAGACCAAACCAAATGACCGACATTCGGCGGCTTTACTTGGTCAAAATAATCACCGCTATCGGTGGCATCTTGCCAATTTGTCAGGGTTGGCGGCAAAGGGTGAACCTGCGGATGCGGCCAACTATTCGGTAGAGGAGAAAGACTCGCCGCCGGAGTATTAACCTGAGTGAAAATTATGAAGCTAAAACAACATAAAGCCAGTGAAAACACTGCCAGAAATCGAAGTTTTATCGTAACTTGCCGCAACCGCATTTTTTCAACTGCAGATGAACTTTGTGTTTAGGGCGGGCTAGAAGCCCACCCCACAATATTGATTTATGTCGCGAGGTATCTGCGGTTAAAAATCCTCATCTTATAATTTAGGAGTCAACCAACCGGCACTCAAAATTACAGTCAAACCCATAAAAACAATACACAAACCCCAAGTAATCCGGTTCAGAGTTGTTTCCGCACTTTTAGCGCTAGTAAACAATTGAGCTTGTCCGCCAATCCCTCCAATACCGTCGCCTTTGGGACTGTGCAGCAACACAAAAACCACAAGTCCTAAAGCAGACAAAGACCAGATAATTTGTAACACAGAAACTATATTCATAATCGGGGGGTAATTGGTAATTAGTAATCGGTAATTTATTACTATGATATCAAATTCGGTCGATCGCGCACATCCAGTCGGTGCGCTGAAATTCCTGTAGGGAGACGGCACTGCCGCGTCCCTACTGCTGCGTCCGGTGCTACAATCGCACCCGCACCGGAGTGCGGTTGGCGCGAACTTCAAAATCAGCCGATCGTATCATAGAGCGTCCCGTCATCTCCGGCGGCTGAGGCAACCTCAACAGCTCCAGAATCGTCGGCGCAATATCCGCCAAACAACCATCCGCCCTCAGAGGAACATCAGTGCCGTGAGCTGGAATTTTCACACCTTCGCCCTCTACCAGAATAAACGGCACCGGGTTAGTCGTGTGAGCCGTCCAGGGATTCCCATTTTCGTCGAACATCAACTCAGCATTGCCGTGGTCAGCAATAATAATTGCCGTCCCCCCAGCTTTACTAATGCCAGTCAACAGCCGCCCCAAACATTTATCCACAGTTTCGATCGCAATTATTGTCGCACCGATCATCCCCGTATGACCGACCATATCCGGGTTAGCGTAGTTAAGCACCACAAAGGAATAAATCTGCTTGGCCAAAGCAGCCAGCGCCACATCCGTCACCTCACTTGCCGACATCTGGGGCGCTTCATCGTAAGTCGCCACCATCGGGCTCTGCACCAACTCGCGGTCTTCCCCCTCAAAAGGCTCTTCCAGACCTCCATTAAAAAAATAAGTCACGTGAGCGTACTTTTCAGTTTCCGCCACCCGCAACTGCCGCAAACCGTGCCGAGAAATCACTTCGCCCAGAATATTGTTCAAATTCTGCGGTTCAAAAGCCACCAACACCGACAACTTCGGGTCGTACTGAGTAAAAGTCGCAAACGCCAGCGGCTCAATTAACTGCCGTTCAAACCCATTAAAATCTGGCGCTACAAAGGCCTGAGTCAATTCTCTAGCTCTGTCGGGGCGAAAATTGAAGAAAATCATCCCATCCCCAGATGCCACCGCTCCCGGCGCAATCCGAGTGGGAACTGCAAACTCGTCGGTCACTCCGACCGCATAGGATGCCTGCAACACATCAACTGCCGATCGACCATCAGGCGCGCCCTCAACCGTCATCACCTCATAGGCGCGCTGCACCCGATCCCAGCGCTTGTCCCTGTCCATCGCGTAGTAGCGGCCGCTGATGGTGGCAATCCGACCGACCCCTACCTTTTCTATATAACTTTCAATTTTGGCTAGAGCTTCCACGCCCTCTTTCGGAGTAGTATCGCGGCCGTCTGTAATTGCGTGAATGCAAACCTCAGAAATTCCCTGCGCCTTTGCTAATTCCAGCAAACCCTTAATATGACTGAGATGGGAATGAACCCCGCCCTCGGAACAAAGACCAGTCAGGTGCAACTTGCCGTCCCGACGGCGCACTTCCTCGCAAAGCTGAACCAGGGCGGGGTTTTCGAGCAAAGAACCGTCTTCGACAGCATCCGAGATCCGCACCAATTCTTGAGGAACCACGCGGCCTGCGCCCAGATTCAAGTGACCGACCTCCGAGTTGCCCATTTGCTCGTCTGGAAGCCCTACCGCCCGGCCCGACGTGCGAATCAGAGTTCTGGGATAGGCGGCCCAGAGACTGTCCATTACCGGTGTTTTTGCAGCGGCGATCGCATTTCCGTCTTTTTCTTCACGATAACCCCAGCCGTCTAGAATAATCAGCACTACAGGAGATACAGACGCTTGTACCATGCGAATACCTTATTTACAATAATTAATTTCTCGATCGTCATGATTTCCGATTTTGCGGAACATCTGCCGCTAATCAGTTTACATATTTTCTGCGCTTTGGCCCAACAAAGCCAACCAAATTTACGGGAGTTGAGCAACAATCGGTTGCCGAACCGGCTGGGTCTCAGCGGACATAAAATTCAACAACATCTTTTTTAATTTTTACATCGTAATTGCCAAAGAAATCGTGACCGAGCAGACCAATTTCCATTTGTTTGGCGATGGCTACTTCGACATTTTGGATCGCAGCACCTCCAACCCGAATCGATCGCACTAGGCCGATCGGAAACTCGACAACGCTACCATCAGCGATCCCCGCCCTCACGGTGCGTACCGGCCTCACTCCCAGTGCAGTCGCCATCTGCTGAGTAATCAAAGTACCGCTCGCCCCCGTATCGACAATCATCTCAAAAGTCTTGTTACCGTTAAATACCACGTCAATCACCGGTGTCCCGCCGGCGCGGCGCTTGATTTTAGCTTGAAATACCTTTGGATTGCCAGATGGAGAGGCCGGCGGTTGCACGCGGTTGGACGGCCCCCTGCGAAACTGAGAGTACACATTGCCAGTTGTGGCTCCCCCGCCTGCTGTGAAAGTGCGATTCCCTTCGGGATAGCTCCGCTTCACGAGCTGGCGGTAACTCGCATCCGATATTAGTTCCACCACATTGGTTTCAGGCTGCAGGATCGCCCCAGAGCCGAGATTTTTCGTCAATACACCCGGTTTCTCAAGTGTTGTTGAGAATGCTGCCAGATGTGCAGGAGAATGAACCTCGCCGCCCCCCGCCGAGACAGCAGCAGCCAGAACAGCCACAGAAACCATGCCCGATCGCCAAATCCGCTGGAAAATAAGTTTTGCCACCATACAAATGCCTTTACCGATTCAGTATGTTGAAGAACGACAGCCACTGATATCCTAACTTCCTCCCGAAGATCGAGCGCCGGCTCCAACATCGCATCCAATCAGAAAACTTGGCAATTTAAAATCGATCGCATACCATCAAACACAGGTAAACTTAAAACGGCAAACGGCAGCAACTTCGCTTGCCATTTGGATCACTTAAAACTAAGGCGTTTGGGGCGATCGGCAATGCGTAAACTTTTATATTTTGCAACTATAGGAATGCTGGCTTTCTGGACTGCAGGATGCGGCGGCGACGGCGGCGGCAACACTCCCAGTCCAACTCTCACTCCCGGTGCAGCATCTCCGTCACCGGCCACCAACGCTCCCGGAACTCCCGGCGCCTCCGCCAGTCCCAGTCCTGGATCTCAGACATTTCCTTCTCCCGTAGTCGCGGCCCAGCCCCCCGGCTTGATCCGATCGACAAACCCCGACGAACGCGCCAGACAAGCTCAAGCGGACATCGAGAGCAAAAAGAAAGCAGGCGGAGCAGTTGTCAACGGGACGGGAATTCCACTGACCACAATCCCCGGCTTAGGAAACGACCCATTCTCAGTCCTTCCCCCTCAACCGCTCAAAACAGACGGCGGCCAGACCGGCAGCGAACTCCCCAACTTGCCAGTCAGAGAAGTGCCAAATCTGCCCAAGCTGCCAGACGATAGAACCCCGCCTCAATGGACGCCAGCACAGCGCAATCGCGTAGCCGGCGGCGGTGAAATTGCCCAACTTCCCCAATCTCAAACTCCCGTACAGGTTTCCAGCCTTCCCAACCTGCCCTTAACCTCCGTACCCCAATGGAGGCAGCCAATTTCAGCGCGTCCCCAAGCAGCCCCCGGACGGCCCGGAGCCAGACCGGGACGGCCCGGAGCCAGACCTGCCGGCTCCCCAGGCATAGCTGGAGCTCCGGCATCATCAATACCCGGATTGCCATCTATACCGGGCTTCCCAGCAGGCCCCGGCGGACGGCCCAGAGCAACACCGGGACGACCCGGAGCCAGACCTGGAGGCCCCCCAAGCATAGCTGGAGCTCCGGCATCATCAATACCCGGACTGCCATCTATACCAGGCTTCCCAGCAGGCCCCGGCGGACGACCTGGAGCAACACCGGGACGGCCGGGAACCTCACCGGGACGACCCGGAACAAC
>NZ_JADEXD010000181.1 GCF_015207285.1 Tychonema sp. LEGE 07203
GGGCCGAAGAGCCCGTCCTAATTATTTTTGCAAGAGGTCTATTGTCAGTTGTTAGTTAGTTGTCCGTTGTTAGTTGTCCGTTGTTAGTTAGTCAGATGATTCGGCGGTTGAAACCGCCAGAAAGTCAAACTTTCGTCGGCCCCAAGGCCGACTGGTTCGTCAAGAATCTCCAAAACCCCGATTTGCTATGAGTCGGCAGTTGTGAGTCGGCAGCAGGCAGGAAAGCAAGCAACTGGCAACTGCCAACCTCCAACCGCCAACCTCCAACTGCCAACTGCCAACCTCCAACTGCTAACCGCCCGTTGACTAAAAAACCCGCCTCCCCTTGACAAGTCATACTCGTTATGAGTACGCTATAGTGAATGAAGGAATTTAACCCAAACACCCCAGGATTCAAAATCATGCTGCCTAACAAAGAAGGTCAAAGAGTACCCACTGTCACCTTTCGCACTCGCAAAGACAACGAGTGGAAGGATGTCACCACCAATGATATATTTGCCGGCAAAACCGTAGCTGTGTTCTCGCTGCCGGGAGCCTTTACTCCCACCTGTTCGTCAACGCACCTCCCCGGTTACAACGAATTGGCGAAAGTTTTCAAAGAAAATGGCGTAGATGAAATCGTGTGTATTTCCGTCAACGACACTTTTGTGATGAACGAATGGGCCAAAGACCAAGAAGCAGACAATGTGACGTTAATTCCCGACGGTAACGGCGAGTTTACTGAAGGCATGGGAATGCTGGTAGACAAAACAGATTTAGGCTTTGGTAAGCGGTCTTGGCGCTATTCTATGCTGGTCAAAGATGGCTTGGTTGAAAAAATGTTTATTGAACCGGAGGAGCCGGGCGATCCTTTCAAGGTGTCCGATGCTGAAACGATGCTCAACTACATCAACTCTTCAGCAACCAAGCCGAAGGTAGTTTCGCTGTTTACAAAAAAGGGCTGTCCCTTCTGCGCTAAGGCGAAGGAAATGCTGACTGAAAAGGGCTTGGATTATGAAGAAATCGTCCTCGGCCAGGACATCACAACCCGATCGCTCCGGGCCGTCACTGGCGGGACAACAGTGCCGCAAGTGTTTATCGACGGCAAGTTGATCGGCGGTTCTGAGGCTCTAGAGTCTTATTTGGGAGTTGCTTAGTTAGATAAAAATACTTAGCCCGCAGGCGCACAGTGCCAGCCTTACAACGAGTAAGGTTGGCACTGTGCGCTTTTGCTGTATTTGGCGGTATTTAGCCCGATCGAGGGAATGTCGCAAAAGTTCGATCGCACTATACGAGCCCTTCTCGTGCAACAATTATTTGCGAACTAATATTAAAAACACCAGAAATGGGAGTAACCGATCGTGGATTTGAGTCTCGTAGCGTCAAACATTTTAAATCCACCAGTATTAGCTTTTTTCATGGGAATGGCAGCAATTTTTCTCAAATCCGATCTAGAAATTCCCGCCCCCATCCCCAAACTGTTTTCGTTGTATCTGCTATTTGCGATCGGATTTAAAGGAGGCGTCGAACTGTCCAAAAGCGGCATTGACCAGCAAGTCGCCCTGACAATTTTGGCAGCGATGCTGATGTCTGCCCTAGTACCAGTTTATACTTTCTTTATACTGAGAATAAAACTCGACTCTTACAATGCAGCGGCGATCGCAGCCACCTACGGTTCCATCAGCGCCGTCACCTTTATCACCGCAACCTCCTTCCTCACAGCACAGGGCATCGACTTTGACGGTTACATGGTAGCAGCGCTAGCATTAATGGAATCCCCAGCAATTATCGTCGGTCTAATTCTCGTCAGCGTATTCGGCGGCGAAGAAGAAAAACGCGAAATCGTTTGGTCAGAAGTGATCAAAGAAGCCTTTCTAAACAGTTCAGTATTTCTGCTAATTGGCAGCCTCATCATGGGGATACTGACAGGAGAACAAGGTTGGGAAGTTTTAAGTCCCTTTACTCAAGATTTGTTTTATGGCGTTTTGACTTTTTTCTTGCTAGACATGGGTCTGGTTGCCGCAAGCAGAATTCAAGATTTGCAAGATGCCGGAATTTTTCTCATCTGCTTTGCAATCCTCATTCCCATAGCTAACGCAGCAATTGGTTTAGTCATAGCAAAATCAATCGGAATGGAGGAAGGAAATAGCCTGCTGTTTTCAGTATTGTGCGCGAGTGCTTCTTACATCGCAGTACCAGCAGCAATGCGGCTGACGGTTCCCGAAGCTAACCCGAGCCTTTACATTTCAACAGCCTTAGCAGTGACGTTTCCGTTTAACATCATTGTAGGCATTCCCGCGTATCTATACGCAATCAATATATTTTGGAGGTGAAGCGATGGAGACAGTTAAAAGGATAGAAATTATTGCCAACTCGGTGGAGCTCCAAAAGATTTTAGACGGTTTAGAAAAAGCTGGCGTTCCGGGTTATTCAGTGATTCGGGGTGTCGCAGGCAAAAGCACCAGGGGTACTCGATCGCGCGATTTAGCAATGACAATGCTGGATAATATTTACGTACTGGCTTTTTGCGAACCCGATCGCATATCGGCAGTTGCAGAAAACATTAGACCAGTGCTCAATAAGTTTGGCGGGTCGTGTTTTATTTCGGATGCGGTGGAATTGCTAACCACTAAATGCGTCGGGTAGCGATTAGTCATTGGTCATTAGTCATTAGTCATTAGTCATTTGCTCATTACCAGGCTCTGCCTGGTAATGCAGATGCTTTGGCTGTGCCTCTCTTTTTCTACCACTTTTAAAGATGGAAGAGTGTAATAAATATTTAAATTAAATTATTAAATTTTCATTTTTAATCGGTTTTTGCTTTTAAATAAATCTTTGATTATCACTTTCGCCAGATTGAAAAAAGGAAATTTTGAAAAAAACTCTGCGCCAACTATTGTTATAGAAAGTTTACAATTATCGAGCATCAGCCATCAGCCCTTAACCTGCGGTGATTTCAGGATGAATTGCACCCAAACGGAGGCCGAATTCAGAATCCTTAAGATATAGAAAAGAATCAGTTATCAAAACAGGCAAGCGTGGTAAATTCTAAGCCACAACAAGCGATCGACTAGCGAGATTTCCAAGAGGAGTGTAACAATGGCTGCATTAAAAGTCGGCATCAACGGATTTGGTCGCATCGGACGGTTAGTCATGCGTGCCGGCATCAAAAACCCCAACATCGAATTCGTCGGCATTAACGACTTAGTTTCGCCAGAAAACCTGGCTTATCTTTTCAAATACGACTCCACCCACGGAATTTATGACGGCGAAGTTGAAGGCAAGCCAGACGGTATCATCGTTGACGGAAAATTTATCCCCTGTACGTCAATTAGAAATCCAGCCGAATTGCCTTGGGCTAAAACAGGTGCAGATTATGTTGTAGAATCTACGGGATTGTTTACAGATTTTGAAGGCGCATCAAAACACTTGACGGCGGGAGCAAAACGAGTAATACTTTCAGCACCGACTAAAGACCCGGAAAAAGTTCCAACTTTTCTAGTAGGCGTCAACCACCACAAATTCGATCCGGCAAAAGATACAGTTGTTTCCAATGCTAGCTGCACTACGAATTGTTTAGCACCAATTGCCAAAGTTATTAACGATAACTTCGGTTTGGAAGAAGGTTTAATGACGACTGTTCACGCGATGACTGCTACTCAGCCTACTGTAGATGGGCCAAGCCAAAAAGATTGGCGGGGAGGACGCGGCGCGGCTCAAAACATTATTCCATCTTCGACTGGTGCGGCGAAAGCTGTTACTTTGGTGTTGCCGGAATTGAAGGGAAAATTGACGGGAATGGCTTTGCGAGTCCCAACTCCTGACGTTTCTGTGGTGGATCTTACTTTTAAAACGAGTAAGGAAACTAGCTACAAAGAAATTTGCGAGGCTATGAAAAAAGCTGCTGAGGGCGAACTGAAAGGCATTCTTGGATATACTGAGGATGCGGTGGTTTCGACGGATTTTCTGGGCGACGCGCGATCGAGCATTTTTGATGCAGGTGCGGGACTTGAACTGAATTCTACGTTTTTTAAAGTCATTTCTTGGTATGACAACGAGTGGGGTTATTCTTGCCGCGCGATCGATTTGATGCTGTCGATGGCCGAGAAGGACGGAATTTTGAATTGATTTTTTTGGGGTGGCATTTTGGGCGGGCTCTCGTGCCCAACCCCTACTCCCCACAAACAAATTCCTTTGATTTTTTGTGGAACTGGCCGGAGAGCCGGTTCCTGATAATCTGATCTAATGTGAGTTAAACTTTTTTTATTTCCGATTCGATCGCACTTCAATCATGTCAGAATTACCGCCACTCAATCACGAAACTATTTGGGCTATCCTCAACGAAGAAATGGACGATGCTGCTGTCAACCGCTTAGTTTGGCTGTATCTGGGCTACCGCTGCGATGCCGAGACTGGGGTGTGGAATAATGAAAATGTTGCTAGCGAGTGGCGCGAAGATTACCCGGAACCGCCGGATTTTATCGATTCTAGGCCTGCGACGGTGAAATTGACGCGATCGACCCCTCCAGAAAACAAGCAGTTACTCAAGGAAAAATTGGGATTTAAGGGCTATAAAATTGGGGAATTCGGGCCGAGACAGACTCGCAGGGCGACGATGGCTAATTGGTTGATGGGTTTCGTGGAAGCTGGAGGTTTGAAACCTTGATTAAACTCTTCCTCTGTTTCTCTGTATCCTCTGCGGTTAATTAAAAAAAATTAGAATTTTAGCAGTCAAAAAAGACTAAAATCCCTTCCCGCATTCCAACTCGATCGCCCGCAACCCTGACATCCGCCGGTTCGGTGAAGTATTCTAGAGTCGGCACCAAACATCGGCACAAAACAACTGTGAGGAAAAATTTATGAAAACAACCACCATATCTGGCTTAACCGGCATTTCTCTAGCTGCGCTAATGCTAGCAGGCATTTCAGTAAATGCGATCGCCACACCGGCAACCACCCAACCCCCAACTCAAATCGCCCAAACTACCGCCAAAAAGCGCCTCGTCGTCATGGACTTCGACTACGGCACCACCAACAGCTATTACACTTCTTACCGGGGAGTCGGCGCAGCCAAAGGCATCAGCGAACTGCTAATCAACGAACTCGTCAACAATGGCACCTATACAGTAGTCGATCGCAGCAAACTCGAACAAGCGCTCAAACAACAAAATCGCACAGGTTCAATGGATGCCGGCACAGCAGCCGAAATTGGCAAACAATTAGGAGTTGACGCGGTACTAATCGGCACCATCACCAAGTTTAATATAGACAAACAATCCGGCGGCGGCAGTTTCATGGGAATCGGCGGCGGTTCGCAAAAAACCAAAGCTACCGTTCAAATAGACGCAAGGTTAATCGGTACAGATACCGGGGATATTCTTGCCACAGCTAAATCAGTAGGAGAAGCCGATCAAAGCGATTCCAATTTTTCTGTCCGAGGTATTGGCGGTAATTCCGGCAGTAGCAATGAAGACGGACTTTTGAGCGCGGCAGTTGATAAAGCCGTATCCCAAATGGTGACTAAACTGGCAGAACTATCCAAAAAATTGCCGTAAAATAATCATCCCAAGTTCGGTTAAAAAACTCGGCATTCCTCAAGATACCAGGATCGGAAAGACGAAGTTGTATCCTTTCTGTGCTCTCATATGAGGTGCTAGGAGTGGGCTTAAAAGCATCGGGCATCGGGCCTAAAAGCATCGGGTCTAAAAGCATACCTCACTTTTTTGAGAACCGCTATACCCCAGAAACCGGGTTTCTCTAACAACCATCAGTTGACAGTTCTCTAACTGTAAAGAAACCAGATTAGAAACCCGGAATACGCGGTATGTCAGCGAAAAATAGCAGACAGCGCCTCAACAAGTGGATGTTTCATCTCTCTCTTCTCTTCCTCTGTGTTCTCTGCGCCCTCTGCGGTTAAATAATTCCGATCCAACCGGAAACGATATCAGCCCAAAAAACATCCTCAACTATTGAGAGTGACAAAATGTTTTTTTCCGAACAGGTTCGGATTATAGCCAGTCGCCGAAATCTCGATTTAAAAACTCCTGCATTCTCTGCAAAACTCGCTCCAACAAATCTGGCGCGCTAACATCAAACCATTCAATTTCAGGATAAGCTCGAAACCAAGTTCGCTGTCTCTTGGCAAATTGCCTCGTGTGCAAAATTGTTAATTCCTTAGCTTGATTCAGAGTAATCTCGCCAGCCAAATATTGTTTGATTTCCTGATAGCCCAGCGTGTTCAATAAAGGCAAGTCGCAGCCGTATTTTTTAGACAAATATTCTACTTCAGCCACCCAACCGCGTTCTAGCATTTGTTCGGTGCGCTCTGCGATGCGATCGCCCAAAATATCAATATCACAATCCAACCCAATTTGTAAAATAGGATAATTCGGAGGACTTTCGCCCTGCTGTTCGGAAATAGAGCGCCCGGTGACATAAAATACTTCAAGTGCTCTTAAAGTTCTAACCGAATCATTGAGGTGAATTTTCTCCGCTGCAGAGCGATCGACCTGCTGCAAGATCGCGTAACATTGAGATTGTCCGAGTTCGGCAAGTTGCGATCGCAATTGGGGCACCGGTGCAACCCTCGGAATTTTCAAATTTTTGACAATCGATTTAATATACAAACCAGTCCCTCCCACCAACAACAGCGGGGGAGAAACCGGAAAATCGGCATCAGCAATTATTTTTTGAGCTTGCTGCTGGTAGTCGGCGAGTGTTAGAGTTTCTGTCGGCTCGCAGATATCAATTAAGTGATGCGGTACCGCATCGCGATCGGTCGCCGTCGGTTTTGCGGTTCCGATGTCAAATTCGCGGTACACTTGACGCGAGTCCGCACTCACAATCGAAGATTGCAGTCGCCCCGCCAAAGCCAAAGCCACTCCCGACTTCCCAGTCGCCGTCGCCCCGCAAATCGTAACTAATCTAAACATAAGCTGTCCCGCATTTCCCTATAAAAACCCTCAAATCCTCTCCCCAACTCTCTTTCTCTCCACTTTCCCTTCTCTCCATCCACTCATTCACCGCGCCGCACCAGGGAAGTCGCGAAGCAATCTCACAACTATTCGCCCCCTCCCCCTAATAAATTTCCATTTAGAATGCCCTAGCATCGCCATTAACGGTTTTGTGCTATAATTTTAGGAGTTTTTCGATTTTAGAAGCTTTTGAGGCTTTAGACCTCATTATTGGAGCTATTTTGTATGACCAGCAGCTACAGCGCCGACCAGATTCAAGTTCTCGAAGGTCTCGAAGCAGTCCGCAAACGACCGGGGATGTACATCGGTACCACCGGCCCGCGAGGACTCCACCATCTAGTTTACGAGGTTGTGGACAATTCCATCGATGAGGCGCTGGCTGGGCACTGCACTCACATCGAGGTTGACTTCAACGCCGACGGTTCAGTCAGTGTCACAGATGACGGCCGCGGTATTCCCACCGGCATCGTTGCCAAAACTGGCAAATCGGGAATAGAAACAGTAATGACTGTACTGCACGCCGGCGGTAAATTTGGCGGTGGCGGTTACAAGGTTTCTGGAGGATTGCACGGTGTAGGTATTTCGGTTGTAAACGCCCTTTCGGAGTGGGTAAAGGTTACAGTTTGGCGCGACCAAAAAGAACATTTGCAGCGCTACGAAAGAGGCTTTCCAGTCAGCGAACTTGAGGAAAAGCCCAGCAAAGGAAATCGCAGCGGTACTTCAATTTGTTTCCTGCCAGACACTCAGATATTTAGCACTGGCATTGAGTTCGATTACGCTACAGTTGCCGGACGCTTGCGAGAATTGGCTTATCTAAATGCGGGCGTGAGAATTACGTTTAGCGATCGCCGTTTGGAATTGCTCAAAAGCAGCGAACCGCGCGTCGAAACTTATTGTTACGAAGGCGGCATCAAGGAATACATCGCCTACATGAACCGCGACAAGCAACCACTGCACGAAGAGGTGATCTACGTGCAAGGAGAACGCAACAACGTGCAGATAGAAGTGTCTTTGCAGTGGTGCGTCGATGCTTTTAGCGACAACGTTCTGGGTTTTGCTAACAACATTCGGACGATCGACGGCGGTACTCACTTAGAAGGTTTGAAGGCAGTTTTGACGCGGACGATGAATTCGATCGCCCGCAAGCGCAACAAAATCAAAGAAAACGAACCCAACCTCGCCGGCGAAAACGTCCGCGAAGGTTTGACAGCAGTAATTTCCGTCAAAGTCCCCGATCCAGAATTTGAAGGCCAAACAAAAACCAAGTTGGGAAATACCGAAGTCCGGGGAATTGTCGATTCCTTGGTAGGCGAAGTATTGACCGAATATTTGGAATTTCGCCCCCAAGTAGCCGACGCTATTTTGGAAAAAGCAATTCAGGCATTTAAAGCTGCTGAAGCTGCCCGCCGCGCCCGCGACTTAGTGCGCCGCAAATCCGTCTTAGAATCGTCTCCTTTGCCCGGAAAATTAGCGGACTGTAGCTCCAGAGACCCCGCCCTGTCTGAGATATACCTAGTTGAAGGGGATAGTGCTGGGGGCTGTTTTTTTTCATTTCAAGAAATAATATTAGCTGACGGCACTACAAAAACTATCAAAGAGATAGTTGACGAACAAGCAGAAGGTAAAGAACACTTTTGCTACACCATTCGCGAAAGTGGAAACATAGGGTTTGAGCGCATAACTAACGCTCGCATGACTAAAGCAAATGCTGAAGTTGTCAAACTGACATTAGACAATGGCGAGACAATTACTTGTACTCCAGATCATCGGTTCATGTTGCGGGATGGCACTTACAAAGCAGCAGCCATGCTGACACCGGACGATTCGTTAATGCCTCTCAACCGCCAGTTGTCTAAAAAGAAGCCAAATGGGCAGGGGCTTAACGGTTACGAAATGGTTTGGAATCCCAACAGTGACAAGTGGATTTACAGTCATCTGCTATCGGATTTCTACAACCTCAAACATGGCGTTTATCAAGCATCTGACGGCAATCACCGCCACCACGTTGACTTCAACAAACTCAACAACAATCCGACCAATATTCAGCGGCTATCTGCTCAGGAACACTTGGCTTTACACCGCGCCAACCTTGAGAAAACATTGCACAGGCCAGATGTCATTGAAAAGAGCCGTCAAGCTCACATGACTGATGAATTTCGGGCGATGATGAAAGAGCGGATGCAGCATCCTGAAACCAGACAAATTCTGTCTGAACAGGCAAAAGCTCAGTGGGAAGATGAAGAGTATAAAGCTTACATGACGAGCAAGTGGCGTGAGTTTTACGACACGAATGAAGCTTATCGCGAGCAAAATAATGAACTGCTCAACCAAGCGCAGCAAGAGTATTGGAGCTCCGAAGAAAACCGTTTGGCTCAGTCGGAACGGGTTCGCAATCATTTTGCTAACAATCCTGAAGCGCGGGAGACTCATTCTCAACTTGCTAAAGAACAATGGCAAGATGAGAATTTGTTGGACTGGCGGCGCGAAAAAACTAAGGAACAGTGGACGCCGGAGTTTCGCCGCCAACGCAAAGCTGCTTTGAACGAAACTTACTACCGGAAAACTCTGGAAATGTTGAAGTATGTGGAGTTGCAAAAAGGCTGTATTAATGTAGATTATTACGATGCTTGCCGCCGGACGAAAAAGGATAAGTGTTTGTTGAAGTACCAAACTTTTTGCGATCGCTACTTTGGCGGAGATCAATTGCTGGCTCGCCAAGCTGTTCGCAATTACAACCACCGCGTTGTGTCGATCGAACATTTGGAGGAACGGTACGATGTTTACGACATCGAAGTGCCTAACAGTCACAACTTTGCATTAGCTGCGGGAGTTTTTGTCCACAACAGTGCGAAACAAGGGCGCGATCGCCAATTCCAAGCAATCCTGCCTTTGCGCGGTAAAATTCTCAACATTGAGAAAACCGACGATGCCAAAATCTACAAAAATAACGAAATTCAATCGTTAATTACCGCCCTGGGTTTGGGCATCAAAGGCGAAGAATTCGATCCCGGTCAATTGCGGTATCACCACATCGTAATTATGACTGACGCTGACGTAGATGGAGCACACATCCGCACGCTGTTGTTGACTTTCTTCTACCGCTACCAGCGGGCACTTGTAGAACAAGGTTACATCTACATTGCTTGTCCTCCTCTCTACAAAGTAGAACGCGGCCGCAATCATTACTACTGTTACAGCGATCGCGAAATGAACAATCTCGTCCGCAATGAATTTCCGGCGAATGCTAACTACACCGTCCAGCGGTTCAAAGGTTTGGGCGAAATGATGCCGACACAGTTGTGGGATACCACGATGAACCCGGAAACTCGGACGCTGAAACGGGTGGAGATTGAAGACGCAGCAGAGGCCGATCGCATCTTTACGATCTTAATGGGCGATCGAGTCGCCCCCCGCCGCGAATTTATCGAAACCTACGGCCCCAAACTCAATATGCTCGACTTGGACATCTAAATTAGTCATTAGTCATTAGTCATTAGTCATTAGTCATTAGTTATTAGCTAATAGCCAATGACTGGCGACTGATGACTAAACTTTTTCGGCCCGCGTGATGCCTTCTGCCGTTTGGGGCGATCGGGCATCACGGCCGTTCGAGCGCTCTAGATTTTGTTATAAAAATTAATACAATCTCTCATCAAATCGATATAAGGTAAATACTTAGGTAATTTTTAGATTTTTGACGCATCCATCAGCTACCACAAAAATAGAAGGTTGGAAAATATAGCATGAGCATCAATTTAGCGACCAAATTGCGTGAGGGAACGAAAAAATCTCACACAATGGCAGAAAACGTCGGTTTTGTCAAGTGTTTTTTAAAAGGCGTTGTAGAAAAAACTTCTTACCGAAAGTTAGTAGGAAACCTCTACTTTGTCTACTCGGCAATAGAAGAGGAAATGGAGCGCCAAAAGCAGCATCCGGTTGTTTCAAAAATTTATTTTTCTGAGTTGAATCGGAAACAAAGTTTAGAGCAAGATTTGTTCTACTACTACGGTGCCAACTGGCGCGAACAAGTAGCCCCTTCAGCAGCAGCTAAAGCCTACGTGGAGCGGATTCACGAAATCTCTGCCACAGCACCGGAACTGTTAGTAGCTCATTCTTACACTCGCTACCTCGGCGACTTGTCCGGCGGACAAATCCTCAAGGGAATTGCTCAGCGCGGGATGAATCTTACTGAGGGAGAAGGCACTGCTTTCTATGAATTCCAGGATATTCCTGATGAAAAAGAGTTTAAGAATAACTACCGTCAGGCAATGAACGAACTGCCGATTGACGAAGCTACAGCAGAGCGAATTGTTGACGAAGCTAATGCAGCTTTTGGCATGAACATGAAAATGTTTATGGAGTTAGAAGGCAATTTGATTAAAGCTGTGGGTCAGATGCTGTTCAATACCCTAACGCGGAAGCGCGGCAGCAACAGTACCGAATTGGCTACTGCTGATTGAGTTAAAGCTCACTGGGGATACTTTGAGCCTCGTTTAAGAGGAAAAGCTTAAATCCTGGGGGTTTGATGGCTGCTCTCACAGTCACCAAAGCTCCGGGATTTTGCATTGCGGGCGATCGACTTTTTTGATACCATTTTTCCAAAAAAAAAATAACTGAACCGCTTTCAGCTTCGCGGTTTAATCGTTCCCATGCTAAGCTGTTGCGGCATCAGGGTAAGAGCATCTCAATCAAGCTTGACAAAATGAGTTGAGAACCGTCATCATATAATCATTATTCATAGAAGCCTGTTTAATTTTTTGACGAAGACTACGCTGCAATGTTTTCTCCTGATTAA
>NZ_JADEXD010000006.1 GCF_015207285.1 Tychonema sp. LEGE 07203
TTAGTTATTAGTTATTATTCATCAGTCATCAGTCATCAGTCATTAGTCATGTTTTGCTGTCCCCGCTCGCTTTGGGTCTAATGTCCAACGTCCAACGTCAGCATTCAAGTATTATCAAAAACCATAATTATAAGTTTAGTTATAGGCATTTTGATCGCCCCGATCCTTAAATTTTGCAGCCCGACGCAATTTTTGCTCAAAACGCCGTCGCAATTAAAATATCGGGTACTGCTGCGGGTGCGATCGCTACATTCCTGCTGTAGACGGTAATTTAAAATAAAAATTTCTAATAATTAAGAATTTCTAGCAATTATTAATATTTGCTATAATAACAGAGTCAGTTATTATCGCAATTATTTGTTTGATAGCAGTTCGAGCCAAAAATGAGGGATTGACCGATCGATCCTTCAATCCCTCAATCCCTCAATCCTTCAATCCCTCAATCCCTCAATCCCTAATCTATAGCAGTTAGAGCCAAAAATGAGGTATTGACCGATCGAGTTCTCAATCCCCCAATCTAAAATCTCAAATCTCAAATCTAAAATCTCAACTCCTGACATTTTTGAGAAAGGCTATATATCCAAAGCTCCCCCTTTCGGGTTCTCTCGCTCTCGGTTCTCCTGCCCGCTAATTGCACAGTTTATATACCTACTAATTGGCAATCTTGTAACAAGCCTCCTGCCGCTGGTAAATTGGTAGTGTATGGTTATGTTGCCTCAAACAGAATCTGAGCGAGAGTTCCGTTGAGGGCGAGAAAGTAGGGTGCAGTCTAGACAGTCGCAGAAATTCTTGCTCGTCAACCCGCAGCAGTTAGGCCCGGCGAGGAATTGCCGGCCAGTTAAAAGTCCGCCCTGTGGCAGATAGCATTGGTTCTGGCTTGTCGTTAACCGTCAACGGTCAGGATGTGGCACGAAATTAATTTTAAATGCCAAGATGCTGGAAGTAGGGGTGAGTTTAATTGTAAAGAAACTTTGAGCGTGCTTGGAAACCTCGCGGATAAAGCCTCTCAATCCAGCCGCTGCCCGCGATCGGGTTTTTCTAACAAATATCACTTTTATGCCCCCTGATGTTTATTCCCTCCCTCAGTCAGGTCATCAACCGCAATCCCCTCACCGTCACTCCTCAGACGCCTGTAGAAAAGGCGATCGAGCTGATGAGCAGCACAGGGGCCAGTTACGTGCTCGTGGTGGAAGCGCGCGGGAATTCTCAAGTCGAAAATCCCGCTAACGGGACTTCCCCACAATCGCGGGAACATTTGGGTTTCAACAACGGCGTACCGCGCGTACCGCCATCGAACGGGCTGGGTTTCAACGGCTCAAAACCTCCCCATCTGGGCGGCCCGACGGTGTTGGGAATTTTTACAGCGCGAGATGTGGTACAGCTAGATTCCATCGGCTCGGCTTTGAGGGGATTTGCGATCGAGCAAATCATGATCAGAACCGTAACTGTAGTCCGAGAATCGGAAATTCCCGACTTTTTTGCCTTAGCAAATCTGCTGGAAAACAATCATATCAGTCATTTGCCCGTCGTCAGCGACGCTGAAGAACTTGTCGGTTTAATTAGCTCTCAAAGCTTGGTCGAACTGTTGCAGCAAATTGGGGAATCGCCACAAAAATCAAGCAGCGCTTTTCCTCCTGCGACCTTTGCCTTCCCTCCGCCGCTGCCGAGTTCACTGCCGAAATTAGAGCTGCCGGCGAGTTTAATTAAACTCAATCAAATTCCTCAAATCGCAGCTTCGCGAATTATTCACGCTCCTGCGTCTTCTTCGGTTCGCTATTTGGCGCAACTGATGTTTAGATACAATGTTAGCTATGTATTAATTACTGAAACTCCCGAACAAAACTCGACTGCTACAAATGCCAAATTTACAAATCCCAACCTCCACAAATTGGTTGGGGTGGTAAGTTCGCGGGACATCGTGCAGTTGCAAGCGTTGGGAATAGACTCGAACAAAATTAAAGCCGGAGCGATTTGCAGCAGCTCGCCGCCGCTGGT
This sequence comes from Tychonema sp. LEGE 07203, assembly GCF_015207285.1. Lineage (GTDB taxonomy): Bacteria > Cyanobacteriota > Cyanobacteriia > Cyanobacteriales > Microcoleaceae > Microcoleus. The sequence continues at coordinate 1,996 of NZ_JADEXD010000006.1, forward strand.
ACGATCGCACTCTACCCTAGAAACAGCCGTCGCCCTGCTGCAAAAACACTACTGCCAGTTGCCATTATTAGTCATTAACGAAAGCAATCACCCGATCGGGATTGTCAATCCTAAAACTATCCTTTTACAAGCGCTGGATTCAAAATCTCTGCATTCGCTATCGATAGCTTTGCAGCGCCAGCTAGAATCGAGCAACGCGCAATACAAAAAACTCGCCGCCCAAATACAGCTTCCGGCAGCCCATCGCCACCGAGATCGAGAAATTGCTCAAAACAGTTTCGCCGAGTCCCCAAATCTCCCCGCTGCTGTCAACAATCAGGGGATTTGGGATTGGAATCTCGAAACAGATGAGTTTTTTTATTCGGCGCGGTGGCAAGAAATGCTGGGCTACAAACCAGGAGAAATCTCCAATCGCCGATCGGAATGGTGGAGTCGCATCCACCGAGATGACATTGACGGAGTAAAAGCAGCTTTAGAAGATCACTTCGCACAAAAGACACCGGATTTTGCAGCAGAATACCGGATGTACTGCAAAGACGGCAGCACTCTGTGGGTGCTCAACCGGGGTCAAGTTTTGCGCGGCGCTGGAGGCAAACCGCTGCGCTTGGTAGGAACTCATACAGATATTACTCCAAACCAGCAGTTAGAACTCAAAAACGGCGATCGCGAGCAATTCCAAGTATTTGATGCTTTGAAAGCAACAGTAATTTTTCAGATGGATGCGGCGGGAGTTTGGACATTTCTCGGCCGCGCTTGGACTGAAATTACTGGTTTTTCAGTTGCCGAAAGTTTGCAAACTAATTTTTTAGATTGGGTGCATCCAGACGAGGGCCCGCAGTGTGCAAATTTATTGGAGTCTTTGCTGTCGGGGAAGTCGGAATTTTGTCGGCAAGAACTGCGATTTAAATACAATCCGGACTCGGAAAAAAACGAATTGGGAATTCACCCGAATTCCGGCTTTGTTTCTGTTGAAATGTTTGCTCAAGTCAGGCTGAATTCCCAAGGTGAAATTGCGGGAATTTTAGGGACTTTGCACGATGTCTGCAGCCGCGTCGAAGGCGTTGAGGAATTGCGGGAAAGCGAGCGGGCAATTCGATCGCTCTACGAGGTAATGGTGGACTCGACAGGCTCTTTTGAGGAGCGCACTGCTCGGTTGCTGGCAATGGGTTGCAGTCAGTTTGGGATGGATATCGGGCTGTTGGGCAGGGTTTTGGGCGATCGCTACGAAGTGATCGCGGCTTATGTACCGTCGGATTTTCCCTTCGGATTTGCTAAAGGAGACGGTTTTGCTTTGAGCAGAACTTTTGAACGAGAGGTTTTGCGATCGATCGAACCTATTTCTATCGAATCCGCCGGCACTACTCAGTGGAAGCACCACCCCGCTTATGCCGTGCGCCGGTTCGAGGCTTTTGTCGGCACGCGGGTAACAGTGGAAGGGCGAGTGTTTGGCACTTTGAGCTTTACTTCGAGCACCGCCAAACCTGCTTTGAAACCGCTAAATTTTGAAATATTAAAGTTGATGGGCAATTACATCGGCGCGGAAATTGCCCGCGAAGAGCGGGATCGCACTTTGCAGAGTCAGTACCAGCGCGTTTTACTCCTCAAACAAATCACTCAAAAAGTGCGATCGACCTTAGATACTCAAGAAATTTTTCAGACTACCGCCACCCAAATCGGGCGCGTATTCGGCGTAAATCGCTGTACAATTCACACCTATCTTTCCCAACCCTATCCGCACCTTCCTTGCGTCGCAGAATATCTCGAACCAGGTAACGAATCGGCTTTAGATTTAGAACTTTCTGTCACTTACAACCCCTACACAGAAAAACTGCTCGCTGAAGATATCGCCCTGGCATCTCCCGACGTGTTTGCCGATCCTTTGCTCGAATCTTCCGTGCCGATGTGCCGCCGCATCGGCTTAAAATCTATGTTGGCGGTTCGCACTTCCTATCAAGGCAAACCGAATGGCATTATTACCTTGCACCAGTGCGATGCTACTCGCCAGTGGACTCCCGACGAAATAGAATTGTTAGAAGATGTTGCCGCTCAAGTCGGAATTACCTTAGCTCAAGCACAACTTTTAGAAAAGGAAGTTCACCGGCAGCAACAGTTAGCAGAGCAAAACGAAGCTTTGGAACACGCGCGACAAGCGGCGGAAGTTGCTAACAGAGCTAAGAGCGAATTTTTAGCTACGATGAGTCACGAAATCCGCACTCCGATGAATGCGGTAATCGGGATGACGGGTTTGCTGCTGGATATGGAACTAACGGCAGAACAGCGGGATTTTGTGGAGACAATTCGCACCAGCGGCGATGCTTTGCTGACTATTATTAACGATATCCTCGACTTTTCTAAGATTGAATCGGGCAAAATGGATTTGGAACGCAGCCCTTTCGAGCTGCAAAACTGTATAGAAGAATCTCTGGAATTGCTGGCTCCAAGAGCCTCGGAAAAAGGTTTAGAGTTGGCTTACTTTATTGACGATTCTGTTCCGAAAAATATTTTAGGAGATGTCACGAGGCTGCGCCAAATCTTAGTAAACCTGCTGGGAAATGCAGTTAAATTTACAGAATCGGGAGAAATAGTCGTCTGCTGTACGGCCAGGAAAATTGAGCCTGCACCTGCTAAAAAATCGCCGGAAAAAAGCAATATTCTAGAGCCGCAACTGCTAGCAATTAAGCAGGGACAGTTGCCTGATAGCAGGCAGTACGAGATTCAATTTGCTGTCCAAGATACGGGCATTGGCATTCCGCCAGACAGGATCGATCGCCTGTTTAAAGCTTTTTCGCAGGTGGACGCTTCGACAACTCGACATTACGGCGGGACGGGGCTGGGACTGGCTATCAGCCAGCGCTTGAGCGATATGATGGGCGGTAAAATGTGGGTCGTCAGTCAGGTCGATCCGCGAAGTTCTAAGTCTCAACCGGGAGTTTCGGCGATCGGACAAAGTACCGCCGGAATGTCGCCTGCGGGATTTGCTCCGCCGTCAATATCGGGTTCTGGTTCGATTTTTTATTTCACGGTGATTGCTGAAGCCAATCAAAGCCGTGCTGAGGAAAAACTGCCGGAATTTGCCGATGGCAAGCATTTGTTAATTGTCGAGAATCATGCCATTAACCGACAAGTTTTGATCCGGCAAGCTGAGGCTTGGGGAATGATACCCGTGGCTGCAACTTCGGGTGCTGAGGCTTTGGAAATTATCAAATCAAACTCGGAGTTTGATTTGGCTATTTTGGCAATGAATTTACCAGATATGGACGGCGTGGCTTTGGCTGTAAAAATTCGTTCGTTCGAGCTGAGCAAATTGTCTGGCCGCGAGGGGCTAAATCCGAATGTCATCCCAGTTAAAAGCCCCCGCAAAGTTACGCTGCCTTTGGTGCTGTTTACTTATTTGAGCAAGGCGGAAGTTTGGAAAAAACTTGAAACTACAGAAGTACATTTTTCGGCGTTTTTAACTAAGCCTCTCAAACAGTCGCAGTTTTATAATGTGTTGCTGCAAGTTTTTGGATATGTGGCCGGCAAAAGCGGTAGGGGAGAAGTTTCAAATGTGGCGACTTTGACTTCGGGATTGAAGTATTTTGAAAATTCTCAAGAACAGCACCGCGCGCAGCGGACACCAGCAGTTTTGAGGCAGGTTGCGAGCAATTCTGCCTCACAGGATGCAGCTAATTCTAGTCAGATTCGGATTTTGCTGGCAGAGGACAATGTGGTGAATCAAAAAGTCGCTACGCATTTGCTCGACAGGATAGGATATCGGGCCGATATTGTGGCTAACGGGCTGGAGGTTTTGGAGGCGCTGAAGCGCCAATCTTACGATGTTGTGCTGATGGACGTGCAGATGCCCCAGATGGACGGATTGGAAGCGACGCGCCGCATTTGTCGGGAATGGCCGGCTAATAAGAAGCCGAGAATTATTGCGATGACGGCTAATGCGATGCAGGGCGATCGCGAAAAGTGTCTGGAAGCAGGTATGGACGATTATATTACTAAACCGGTGCGCCGGGAAGAGTTGGCGATCGCCCTCTCGCAGTGCCAACCCCTGCATCGGGATGAATTTGATGCAGTTGTTGAGCTGAACAATCCAGATATTGCTGACACCGTTGGCAGTGAGGATACTCGACACTCGATCGTTCAACCGGTAGCAAATTCGCCGATTAATTTTCAGGTTTTGCAAAGTCTCCGCGAGTTAGACGATGATGAAGACCCGGATTTTTTGGGGGAGTTGATTAAGATATATTTGTTAGATGCACCGCAGCATTTAGAAACAATTAAGGAGGCTATCTTTTTCGGAGATGCTGATAGTTTGAAGCTGGCTTCTCACACGCTGAAGTCGAGCAGCGCTAATTTAGGAGCGGTGTCTTTTTCGGAAGTTTGCAAGGAGTTGGAGTATATGGGCCGCGTGGCGGTTGAGTCTGGAGGGGAACAGGTTTTTGATGCCAGGAGGGCGCGCGATCGTTTGTTGGAAGCCGAATCAGAGTGGGAAAAGGTGCGGGCGGCTTTTGAGAAGGAATTGAAAACGGGGAAGTTGCGATCGCAAATAGGGAATTAGTTATTGGTTATTAGTTATTGGTTATTGGTTATTAGTAGGGGCGGTGGATGGTGCGGGCCCGCCCTCTGCCGTCTTGACATCGGATGCTGCGGCTGCAATGCCCGGTGCACGTTGCTAATTACCAATTACCAATTACCCATTACTTCTAACTAATGACCAATGACTAATGACTCTTTACCCCTTCCCCAAATAGCTATTTAACTTTTCCCTAAATACGCTTTGCAAACAGTTGTCAGGTGCGTCACCACCCTTGAATTTCCCAGAAAAAACCACAATCTAATAGCGACGCACCTGACAAATAGGATTCGTGAAAACCCTCCGCTGCATCTCGCCCAATACTAATGATTGTTGCAAGTTTTTTTAGAAACGATATTAAGACTGTTGAATCAATAGAATTAGTTGGTAAGAATTGCCCCTCTTGGGGAGCCGTACTTTATAGCAATTGCTTCCACTACTTGCAATTGTTCTTGAATTTTTTCGCGGTATTTGTTAGTTCTATAATCTTCATTATGATAATCAAAGTCTGGGAGTATAGTTCCAACCGTTTCTAAAGACTCGGCGATCGCTAACATCATGTTGGTTAAACTAGGAAACCATAAAGAAGGGTCACATTCTTCTAGTTGTAGCACAGGTGAGTTTTCAACCTTTGTTTCCGAACCAGCAATGAATAGCCAACCATTTTCATAGGAAACAAATGGAAGATACTTTGGATCGTGAAAAGATGGAGAATAATATCCTTTTGCCTCCTCAAGAGACAGGAAATGAATTAAGTCATCTGCATTTCCTAAAAATCTCTCCAGCGCACAGTAATATGTCGAACTACTGTATGAACAATCGTCATCATCTGGCCACCTCATACCTACAGGTGCGCCTGCCCACTGATAAAATTCATAGGCTTCATCAGATAGCTGAAATGGAAAAAAGCTGAGTTTTTTTTCAATTTCTTCTCTGGGTATATCTGGCTGGCTTAGCTCACAATAAATACTGATTCGCTCAAGAGCCTCGGTCATCACAGACATAGTTTATTACTCCCAAATCAACTTCAAAATGCTGCTATTGTATTGTCAAAATAACACAGAATTATCATTGCCTAAGCGGAGACGACCTAATAGCCGATTACCAATCCCTCCGCTTCGCGCTCGCCCAATCCCTCCGCAACGCTAGAGCCCAATTCCTATATTTAACTTTCCCCTAAATACGCCTTGCGAACAGTTTCATTTGACTGCAAATCGCTAGCGGTACCGACGACTACAACCTCGCCAGTTTGGATGACATAGCCGCGGTGAGCTACACTTAAAGCCATGCGGGCGTTTTGTTCTACCAATAAAATAGTAGTTCCGCCCGCATTAATATCGCGGACGATCGCAAAAATTTGACTCACCAACATCGGAGCCAAGCCCATACTCGGCTCATCCAATAATAACAAACGGGGGCGCGACATCAAAGCACGGGCGATCGACAGCATTTGCTGTTCCCCCCCGCTGAGAGTACCCCCTTTTTGACTAATTCTTTCTCGCAAACGCGGAAATAAATTTAAAACTTTTTCCATATCAGACTTGATACCGAGAGTATCGTTGCGGAGATAAGCACCCATTTCCAGGTTTTCTTGTACCGTCATGCGCCCAAAAATCAGTCGCCCTTCCGGGCTTTGAGAAATGCCCAAACGGACGATCGCCTCTGTAGAAAGCGACTCCAAAGGCTTTCCCTCAAACAATACAGTACCCTGGCGCGGGCGCAGCAGCCCTTGAATCGTGCGGAGAGTGGTAGTTTTCCCCGCCCCGTTGCTACCGATTAATGTTACAACTTCTCCCTCCTTGACGGTTAACGATACTCCTTTGAGGGCGTGGATATTTCCGTAGTAGGTGTGAATGTCTTTGATTTCTAGCATTATTGCTCTTTGTGGGCTATCTTTACCTGAATTTTAATCAAAATATGGAGATATTTACCCATCACCCATGTCCATCTTCTTCTTTTCCCAAATATGCCTCAATTACGCGAGGATCGGCGCGAACTAGATCCGGAGTTCCCTCAGCAATTTTAATGCCGTACTCCATCACGCTGACGCGATCGCTAATTCCCATCACCACCTTCATATCGTGTTCGATCAGCAAAATACTCAAATCCAATTCATCGCGAATCCGGTAAATAAAGCGAGTTAGATCGGCCGTTTCGTTCGGGTTCATTCCCGCAGTCGGTTCGTCCAAAAGCAACACTTTCGGATCGGAAGCCAAAGCCCTGGCAATTTCCAATCTGCGCTGGTCGCCGTAGGAAAGGTTTTTTGCCAACTCCAGCGCTTTAGAAGCACCTAAACCGACAAAATCCAGCATAGTCAGCGCTTTTATTTTAGCTTCCCGTTCCTCGGAAATCACAGCCGACGGGCGGAGGATTGCACCCAACAAACCAGCTTTTAATCGGCAGTGCCTGCCTACTAAAACATTATCTAGCACAGTCATGTTGTTAAACAAGCGGATGTTTTGGAAAGTTCTAGCAATGCCAAAAGTTGTCAGGCGATCGGGAGGCAAACCCGTTATATTCTTCTGTTCCAGAAGCAACTGACCGGCACTCGGCTTGTAGATACCTGTCAGCATATTAAAGAATGTGGTTTTGCCCGCACCGTTGGGGCCGATCAAACTGGCGATCGAGCCTTTTTCTAAGGTTAAACTAACTTGGTTGACCGCAGTCAAACCGCCGAATCGCATTGTAAGTTGCCGTGCTTCTAATAATGACATTTTGGTTTTGTTTCCTAATCTATTATATTACAGTGCGAGCTTTTACTTTCACCCTGGCAAATCAACTTGGGAGATTGTACAAGATGGCAAAAGTCCTTTTTATCAACTTTTCTGACGCTGCTCAAAGCCCATCCCACAATAAAAAAAGATTTTTGTGAGATGGGCTTCTAGCCCGTCCTTGCTATTTTGGCAATTCAAGTTTATTGTCGGACATATTTTCTAGCGTACAAACAAAGTAGAACTTAAAAAGATTAGATTCCAGCGAACGCAGAGGGCGATATTGTGCGTGCAAATCAGCAGTCGAAAAGTTCTCAATAACTTTGAGGTTGAGTTCGTCAGCCAAAGTTGCAATATTTTCAAACCCAGTAATCCACGGTGCATACATACTTTCGTATTTATCTATATAATCATTGATATCTTGGTAGCCCGTGGTTCTCAAAATCACTTTTTCCGACATATAATCAAAGGACAATCGAAAACTCTTCAGATTGTCGCGAATTTGTTCTAACACAAATATTACATCTTTTTTGGCAAGCAAGGTTGTGTTGCCTTCCCACAAAAAATATGTCTGTATATTGAAATTAAATTCGTTCTGCTGCAGCAAGGAAATTAAACCATCTTTTACGTAATCTGCGCGGATGTAGCGAACATTTGCTGTAACTTTGTTAGCCTTGAGAGTTTCTTCTTTTAATTGCAGTGTCGCGCCGTCGTCTATTTCAAAATAAGTGACTTTTTCTCCATTGATTCTAGCAGCGCGAGTATCCAAACCCGAACCTAGAATAACTACTTGCTTGCAACCTCCTAAAATTTGATTTGACAAAACGTCATCAAAATATTTAGTCCGCAGCTTAACCATTTCTTTCGCGGCGGGAGAGTTTTGAGATATTTGGTCTGCTATTTTTTTTGTTTCTTCATTCAGCCAGATTTTTACTACGTTATCAGTGTAAAGAGGAATTGTTTCTTGATTCTCTTCTGCTCTAAATTCTGCTACAAGAAAAGCAGTCCCAGTTACATTCTTACTCATCGATCATTTTTACCTCTTAGTATTATAAATATCCCAAAAATCTTTTGAAGAACAGGCAAGATGCCTGTTCCACAACAATCATTGAATGGATCTATTGACTTCTGGCATCTGCTAAAGACTCATTGCTGGCTTCACTATCTGAGTGCAATTCTGCTTGGCGGATTTTATCTGGAATTAGCCCCTCCGGCCGCACGATCATCATCACGACGAGAGTTAAACCAAATAGAAATAAACGCATTTGAATTGGATCTAAACTGGTGGCGAGAAAGTCTCGCAACTGGGGAATTGCAATTCTGGGAAGTACAAAAGTATTCAGGAAACCTTTGAGGACTTGGGCGAGTTGGGGCAGATAAAGCCGATCGGCAGACATGATAATGATAGCGCCTAAAATCACCCCGGTCATGTTGCCCAAACCGCCTAAAATCACCATACACAGGATAATCACCGACACTGAGAAATCGAAGACGCTGGGAAAAACCGCGCTGATATAGGCAGCGTAAAATGCGCCTGCAAACCCCGAAAATGTCGCTCCCATTGCAAAAGCCGAAAGTTTTGTTTTTACCAGGTTAATGCCCATCGCACTTGCGGCTAATTCGTCTTCGCGCAGGGCATTCCATGCCCGTCCCAAGCGGGAATCTCTGAGTCGGGAAATCATGAAGTAAGCGAAGACGACGAGCAGTAAAATTAGGTAGTACCAGGGAAAGTAGTTGCCGGTGGTGAAAGTGCCGATGATGGGGAGAGATGGACGCCCGATCGGGTTTATTCCCGCTTCGCCACCGGTGAGGTTAAAAGGTCGATCGCACCCAACCAGACACAGCACCAGTTCCGGCTTGCCCAAAATTAAAGCTACAATCTTCGAGATTGGTTCGTCGATCCGAATGTCGGTTAAATTCCGAAACACCACCGGGATAATTTCACCAAAACCGAGAGTAACAATCGCCAAATAATCGCCCTTGAGCCGCAGTGTCGGAATACCCAGGATAACGCCCGCCATTCCAGCTACACCGGCGGCGATCGGCAAAACCACCCAAAAATTCCAAGCAATATTTATTTGCCCGGAAGATAGCAAAGCTGTGGTGTAAGCGCCGATCGCAAAAAACGCCGCATATCCCAAATCCAACAACCCCGCAAAACCCACAGTAATATTCAAACCCAGCGCCAACATAATAAAGATTTGAATCTGTACTACCGTAGCAATCCAGCCGGTTTGAGCTTCGAGGTCGATAAACGGAAACAGAATTAGAATAAAAGCTAATGTTACCAGAGTAGCCAGCCGTTGACGTTGCGGCGGCAAACCTTGCAAAGCACCCATTAACGAAGCTGTCAAAATTGCGATCGCCAAACTGCAAATTCCGTACAGCAGAGTAGTCGGCAAAGCCACAGCAGATTGACCAGAAAAAGGTCTAACTATAACTCCTTCGAGGACGCTAGCAACTAACAGCCAAACGCCCAATCCCAACCCCGCCAAAAATCCAATTATTGCACCTATTTTCGGATTTTCAACCTTCTGTTCCCGACTGGCAATGAAGCCCGCAGCCGTGCCCATCAGCCAGCCGATGACGGTGCCGCTCCAACCGCCGAATAATACAACAGTCAAAAAGGCGATCGCTCCTAAAATACCAGTCGATTTAATTGCTTTGATTATTTTATTTGACATAAGAAGAAGTCATTAGTCATTAGTCAGTGGTCATTAGTCATTAGTCAGCAGTCAGTAGTTAGATGAAAGAATGCTAGGAATCGCAGTTATAGATGCGACTGACGCGGGCAGTGCCAACTTCTGCCTCAATCAATGCGATCGAGTGCTTGCTTTGGAAACTGTCATCAGGCTAGCTACAGTTTAAAGTCTTTTGAGTTCGATTGTTGCACCAAAAGCGACGAAAATTCAAATATACTGGAACTGTTACCGAAACACACTTCAAACGGGCGATCGCGATATGGTACAAGCTCCTCAAAAAACTATCACCCTGGACGAGTTTTTGCAACTGCCAGAAACCAAACCCGCTAGCGAATACATCAACGGTGCCATTTTACAAAAACCCATGCCAAAAGGAAAACACAGCACAATTCAGGGAGAACTCATCACGACGATTAATGCAGCGGGCAAACCTCAGCGGATTGCTTGGGCATTTCCAGAACTTCGCTGCACCTTTGGCGGACGTTCTATTGTTCCCGATATCGCGATTTTTGTTTGGAATCGCATTCCCCTAGACGCTGACGGCGAAATTGCCAATACATTTAACGCTCACCCAGACTGGACAATAGAAATTTTGTCCCCCGGACAAAGCCAAACCAAAGTCACCCACAATATTTTGCACTGTTTGAATGCCGGTTGTCAGATGGGTTGGTTGCTCGATCCCGATGAAAAAAACATTTTAGCTTATCCCGCAAGACAGCAGCCGATTTCATTGCAAGAACCGACAGATATACTTCCGGTTCCCGAATTTATGGGGGAAATGCAGTTGACTTTAGGCGAAGTTTTTAGCTGGCTCAAACCTGGCTTTAGTATCGAACCGAAAATAGTGGAATCGAGTAAATAATAGGCGATCGCGCATACTCATTTCTCAATTTACGCACTACGCTGCTGAGTGCGATTTTCCTCAAGGGCGATCGGGATCAGTTGAACCTCCAATCGCTGATTGAGCGCACGCGCAATTTTTTGCAGCATTAAAAGCGAATGTTCCTCATACTCAGCATCTTCAAGCTCCGCAATCACCGACTGTTTTGTCCCAATGCGATCGGCAAGTTGCTGTTGGGTCAATCCTGCTTGCGTCCGAACACGATAAATCAGTTGTGCAAGTTCTGCATTGAAAGAGGATTCCTTAATCATTTCCTCCATTTCAGGATCTTCAGATGTCATTTGTTGAAGGATCTTCAGTGCATCATTTGTCTTCGCCATCTTCTGTTTCCTGCAGGTAGGATCGATCGCACTTTTTAGGCGATCGCAAATCCGGTATGTTTGCGTACTTCCGGCGAATGAAACGCCAAAACAATGCAGTTTTCAGGAACCCCACCCTCCAGTAATTCATCGGTAATGCCATCTTCAATATCGTCATAATGAATCCACAATTTGCCGTTCCGAATTTCAACGTGAACGAGGCAGTAGTGAAGTCGCTTTTGGCCCTCCCAGCCTTCACTCATCAATAAAAAATCATTTCTGTCTTCGCTGACAATGACTTGATTATTAATCTCGGCATATCTGTACGGTAGGCCGGCATAGTACGACAGAATCTTATAAATCAACTCGCGGTATTCATCTAGTTTATCCATCTGGTAATAACCTCCTGAATAGTATCGACAACGATAATTTTCATTACTTTATCTGCAAGTACAACCTGCAGGATATCTTCATTAAAGAAACTTGTATAAATCTCTTCAGTAATTGCTAGATATAGGGTGCGATCTGGTTCTTTTTTCTACAGGATTTTTAAGTACAAAGTGTATTGCCCGATCGCATTTTCCCAATCTTTGACTGGAGACTTGCCGACAAAACTTTTGATTTCAACTGCAATTTTTTGTCCTTCGCGTTCGGCTGCTAGCAGCTTTTTAGCTCCTAATACCAATGGAATAAAGTAGCGCTAGATATTACCCCCCCCAACCCCCCCGATGCCTTGGGGGGGGCTAAGACTTCATCCATAGCACATAGGTCAGAAAAATGGTATAAGTCTACTAAAACACCGCGCAAGCCAAGTCGTAGAGGGAAAGGATCGTCTGTAATTATCCACCCATCCTTTTCTAAAGCAGTCCTTACATTATAATAATGATAAATGTCTTTCTTTTGCCATTATTTCAACCCTGCACCTTCAAACCTTTTCCTGAACATTCTCGCCCAACAAACCCCCAGGCCGAAAAGCCAAAATCACAACCAAAACCCCAAACACCCAAGCATTAGTCCAGCGGCTCGACAAATACTGATCGCTCAAAGACGACAGCAACCCAATCAAAACCCCTCCCAACATCGCACCCACAATATTGCCAATTCCACCCAAAACCGCCGCCGTAAAAGCCCTCAAACCTGCCGTAAAACCCATCGTAAAAACAATAGTATTATTGTACAAACCAACCAGAATCCCAGCCGAACCAGCCAAAGCTCCCCCGATCAAAAAAGTCAGAGCAATAATCTGATCCACATTAATTCCCATAATCTTAGCAGCATCGCGGCTTTGAGCAGTTGCCCGCATCGCCTTTCCCAGACGAGTGTACTGCACAAACACATGAAGCAAAACCATCAATACAACCGCCACCACCAACACAATTAAATCTTTCGTAGTAAATACAATACTGGTTTCAATTCCCAAAGCTTTGAGAATATCGACTCTGGGCAACAAATCGGGAAAGCTTTTCGGAGCAGCGGAATTAGAACCCATCACTGGAATAAAAGCTTTCAAACCTCCCCAAAACAACCCCATATTTTGGAAAATGAAAGAAACCCCGATCGCCGAAATTAAAGGAGCCAAACGCGGAGCATTCCTCAAAGGCCGATAAGCATACTTTTCCACAACAATATTCAGCCCCGCACAAAACGCCGAACATACAATTAAAGCAACTAACATCACCGGTATCGCCACAGCTAACGGTGCGCCGTCTTCAATGCCAAAAGCCCCGAACACAGTTAGGGAAGCAAAAGCACCCAACATATACAAATCGCCGTGAGCAAAATTGATTAATTCAATAATGCCGTAAACCATCGTATAACCCAAAGCAATAATCGCAATCAGCGCGCCATTAACCAGACCAACTAATAATTGTTGAATCAAAACTTCAGGACTGCTGGCTATTTCTCCAATAATTTTGGGCAAGTCAAATCCGGCGATCGGCCCTAACAACAAAACTATATAAGCTACACCTAGATATAAGAGAATACTTTTCCAGTTTTTCATAATTATTCGTAATTGGGCATTGAAAATTGGGCGTTAGGAACATTCATTCTACTTGTTTCTAGGCAGATATTAGAAACGCGGATTCGGAGGCTCTACCTCCATTTTTTTTTGATTGGAAAGTCCAGCATACCAAGAGTGACATTGGTTCCTAGGCTCTGCTTAGGAACCAGTTAAAATCACTACAGTCAACTGACAACAATCAACAGTCAACAGTCAACAGTCAACTGACAACAGTCAACTGACAACTGACAACTGACAACTGACAACTGACTAATTATTCAGTCTTGAGGGCGCTCACAAACTCCCACTTGCCGTCTTTAACAACATTTCCTGACATTGTAGTCAAACTCGTGTCGCCGTTAGCGTCAAAACTCCAAGTGCCGAGTACCCCGTTAAAATCCTTAGTTGCCAAGACAGCATCGCGGATTGCAGCCCGGTCATTTTTGCAGACTTTGTTAATTGCGCCGATCGCCACTTTAGCAGCTTCGTAGGCATAAGCTGCATAAGCTTCCGGTTCAGCATTATATTTTGCCTTGTAACTTTCGTACCACTTAGCGCCCTCACCAGTCAATTCTTTAGGAGGCAAGCCACCAAAAGTAGCATAAACACCCTCGGCATCTTTGCCTCCGGCATCAACTAAAGCTTGGTCTTTAATGCCGTCGGGCCCCATAAACTTAACTGCATCAGCCGCCATCCCGACATTTCTCATGTCTTTAATTATTTGTCCGGCATTGCTCTGAGTAGTGCCCCCGAAGTAAATCATGTCTGGATTTAAAGCTTTGATTTTATTCATTAACGCCTTGTAGTCGCTAGCTTTAATATCAATTCCCTCCCGGCCGAGGACTTGAATTTCCAACTTTTTAGCAGTTGCTTCAAAAACGTCAGCGATGCCTTTGCCGTAAAGTTCTTGATCGTCGAGAATGAAGACTTTTTGCACTCCTAAAGATTTTGCCCAGTTTCCAGCGACAGCCCCTTGAAGGTCATCAGCGGGGACAACGCGGGTGAAATTGCGAGTGCCTGCAGGATAATAAACGTTGGGTTCTTTGGGTTCGCCTGTTCCAGGTTTAGTCAGTCCCGGATAGGTGTTTGCCGGACTGATCATCACCACGTTAGCTTGGTTGAGCACGGGAATGGAAAGTTTGGCTGCACCGGAGTTGTAGTGACCGATAGCGGCTACTACCGAACCGTCAGCGACGATTTTGTTAGAGTTGGACGTTACTTGGGACGGGTCCCATTTGCCGGCGGCGGCGGTGGCATCATCGAGCACTTCGTATTCGATTTTGATTTTGCCGTCGCAAGCTTTGGAGTCAGTTTCGGCTAGTGCTTGTTTGATGCCGTTGACCATTGTTTGAGATTGACCCAAGGCGCTGCCTGTCATCGGCAGCATGGAGACAATTTTGACAGTATTTGGGTCTCCGGGGGCGCTGACGGCGACGGGAGAGGCTGCTGGAGTCGCTCCGGGAGCTGTGGCGGTTGGTGCTTGAGGATTTTGACAGCTAGCGCACAGAGAGGCTGTGGCGGCGGCTAAAAATATTGTCCGCAATCGGGCCGCGCCCGGATTCTGGGTTGTGTGGGTTTTTGAGGGTGTGGCGCTTTTGCCTGATTTCTGGGAAAAGTTCATAGGTTGGTTCTTTTGTTGCTTGCGTCTTAGCATATTTTCACTGTGTAAGTCTGTAAGTCAAGAGTTAGCACAAGTTAAAAAAATTTGTGTCAACTCTTAAAGATACACTGCTGCCACAAGAAGGTCGGGACTTGGGTCATATCTGATTCAATTACGTGCTAAGATTTTTGAGTATTTATTGACAATGCTTGAACTGCAACGATAGAAATAGCATCATCACTAATACTTGACATAATATTACGTGCGCCATCTGCATCCTGTCACTACTTCAATGTCGGCGATATCCAAAATTTAGATTTTAAAAATGGCTTATTCGCCTGAGTCTGCTTGGCCCAGCAGGGGGAGCGCATCTTATTGAACACTCTTCATCAGTGGTGAGTATAGAACCCATTTGACATCTTTGAGTTTTGGGGTTGGGTGACGAGAAATATAGAGAGAAACTGGTTTCTGAGATTTACGCTCATGGCGAGAAACCGGGTTTCTACGAGTTTTTGGTTGAGTGAAGAGAAATATAAAGAGAAACCCGGTTTCTGAGATTTACGCAGATATAGATATCAAATGGGTTCTATATTTAGATGCGTTCGCTCTGACTATCTCCACAGTAGTGAATCCGATCGGCAAAAGTTGGTTGCAGGAATTAAATTACTCCGCACATTGTTTCAGACAAGTGCCTTTGATGAGTTTCGGGGTGAGGAAGTCGCTCCCGGTGTCGGTGTTAACAGCGATGAAGCCCTTGAAGCGTACATCCGGGAAACGTGCAGTACGGTGTTTCATCCTGTCGGCACCTGCAAAATGGGAACTGACTCAATGGCGGTTGTAGACTCCGAATTACGGGTACGTGGAGTTGAGGGATTGCGTGTGGTAGATGCGTCAATCATGCCAACAATCACCACAGGAAATACGAATGGGCCGATAATTGCGATCGGCGAAAAAGCAGCCGATTTAATTAAAGCCACAGCTTGCGTTTCACAGCAAGTACGTTTAGCAATGGCAAATTAATCGGGAGTGCGATCGATTAAATAGCCTTGACTATTTTTTTTCAACTATGAGCTAGCTCATAACAGTTGTTGATAAAAAATGTCAGAATAAAGGTAGTTCAAGGTTAGGAGGGGAGCGATATGACTCTCACCAAAGCAAACATAACCGCATTACAAGTAGAAACTCTCGCCAAACTCTATCTGGAAAGTAAGCCAGCCGAAATTTCAGATCGAACCATCGCCCAACTCTGTGATTGGCTAATGGGTGAGTTCCAGCAATTGCCTTTAAATCTACAATTTTCAGATTATATGCGTTACGAAAACGCAGAAGAAATGTTTGCAGATATCAAACAAGGGCAACTTTGGGTATCTGCTGAAAGTTACGATTCTTCGGTTTATCCCAATCCCATTTACGGGTTTATTTTTCAGGGAATGCACGATTACGACCATTACTTGACGGATAGTGAATTCAGTTTGGAAGGGGAAATCGTGGCTTACAAATTCACTGCAAAACGTGCACCGAGTTTAGACATCCAAAAAATTCTCTATTCCGAAATTGTGCTGCGCTCGGCTGCCTATCTTTATTTAGGACATATGGCTGCCCCTAAAATAGTTTTCCCCTAATTAATTATATAGGTAAAAGAGAATGCAGGAATGTCCTTGTTGTTCTGAGCCATTGTTGCGGCACATTCACAAACAAAAAGTTTGCTGGTTTTGTCCCAAATGTCGGGTAATGATGCCAGCTATTTCCGAAGTAAAAGTTACTTCAAATATTAGCATCAGAATGTCAATCAGACCTGGGATGTTACAATTAAAAGACGTTAGCTACAAGATTGGAGGTTAGCTCGCGGATGGTTGAGTTGCAATCAGATTTAGAATATGTAGTTAGCGATCGCCTAAAAGTCTCTCTAGATGCGATCGCACGATTTTGCCAGCGCTGGAACATTGTCGAGTTTGCCCTGTTTGGCTCGGTACTGCGGGATGACTTTCGCCCCGATAGCGATGTGGATGTATTAGTCACCTATGAGCCATCCCACCGCCTCACGCTGTCTCATTTATTGAGTATGCAGGAGGAGATAGAGCATTTATTTCATCGTTGTGTGGATTTGGTGGAAAAAAAGCTGTTAAAAAATCCCTATCGGCGATCGAACATTTTGAAAACGCATCGAGTGATTTATGCAAGCGGGCGATCGCGATAGTGCTTCACTTGTTCGACATGACGCAAGCAATCCGTCGGATTCAAGAGTTTACGGCTGATGTTTCATGCGACACTTACCTGGAAAGTGTTTTGATGCAAAGTGCTGTAGAACGGCATTCGGGGATTTTGGGGGAAGTCTCTCGGAGAATTTCGATCGACTTTCAGCAGTTACATCCCGAAATTGATTGGCGAAATAGGATTAACTTACGCAATATTTTGGTGCACCGTTATGACCAAGTGAGTTCGGAAGTTATTTGGAATATTGTTACAAGTGTTTTGCCGAGTTTGCTGGTACAAGTAGAGGCATTATTGCCGCCGTTACCTGATGATAGTTGATATCATGCCCGGTCAAATCCCTCCGCTTAGCGCTTGAGGGCGATCGATATCATTCAATCGGACATCAACTACGGTAGCTGACCTAATTTTTGAGTAAGAATCGTTACAGCCACTTCGTAATCTCTTCCCACAAGGTAAGCGAAATGATAATAATTGGCAAGATAGAAATCGCAACCAAACTTCTGATAGCGATCGCAGATCGCCAGAAATCCATAACGGGCATCGCTGGGCTTTGTGAACCAATCGCGATGGTAAGAGTCCTGAAGCAACAAGGTGAGTGTCTGTCGATCGCCACTCGGAATCAATCGAACGGGATGAATACTGGCATGGTGCGATCGCGGCACTGGCAGCAGCAGGTTATACTCTTGGACTGTGAGAAAATCTGCCAGACTATCTTCGGATCTCTCAAAGTAGGATTGCTCCGGTAACTTGAGAAAATGGTGCCACGCCATCCAAAATTCGTGTTTGCTGTCAAATCCTGGATCGATATCTAAACGCCACTTTTGGTCTTGACATAAATCATCAAGAACATTTTGGGGCAAATCCGCGAGTTTCATAATAGTTTCCCTCTCATCCTTTTAACCACCTAGAGCGACTATTATAAATGATTAGATTCTTAGGGTTAGAGAGTGTTAAGCGATCGCCCACAAAAGCAAAATGCGCGATCGCCATATTTCCCAAAAATCAACTAGACTGCGAAATCAAAGACGCATCTTTTTTGTCCTTGGAGCGATCGACACTAAAATCTTCGTAGTACGATCGCTCAGTATTCACATCCCACAAATCGTGCTTTTCGCCGAGAATATTTCTCGCCGCCAGCAACCCCGTCAGCATAGAATGGTCTTGGTTGTTGTATCGGTGCATACCATTTCGCCCGATCGTCTGCAAATTCTCAATACCCTTCAAAAAACCTTCAAGTACCTGCAAATGTCCGCGATATTCCCCATCATAAACTGGATAAGCTTTAAGTTGCCGTATGACAACTCCATCTTCAATCTCAGCAGTTGTTGCTAACCCCAAACCAACCAACTCGCGAGTTGCTAATTCCACAAGTTCAGCGTCCGACATTTCCCAAACCTCGTCCCCTACGCTACAGAAATATTCCATTCCCAAACAACTTTTGCTGACATCAGGAACTAAAGCGGCGCTCCAATTCTTAAAGTTTTGAATTCGTCCCACTTTGACTTCGGGAGAGTGAATGTAAATCCAGTTGTCAGGAAACAAATCCCTGCGATCGACAATCAGCGCTACAATCAAAAAATCTCGATATTTGAGCGATCGCGCCGCGTGCAACACCTCTTCAGGCGGCTGCGGTTTCAGTCTCGCTATCAGCGCCGATATCGGCATACTCGTAATGAAATTATCCGCCGAATATTCAACTAATTCTCCGTTTTGCTCCGCAGTAATACTTTTAATCTTATTACCTTCGCGCTCAAAGCTAATTGCCTTAGTATCGAGATAAACTTTGCCGTCTTTATTTTCCACATCTTCCGCGAACTTTTCCCACATCATCCCCGGCCCCAAAGCCGGATAATCAAACTCTTTGATTAACGTTTTAGTATCGTTGCTGCCAAACAAAGCATTAATAATTGCAGTCGTCAGCGACAATCCTTTAATCCGCTGCGCCGCCCAATCTGCTTGAATTTCTGAACAAGGAATGCCCCAAACTTTTTCAGTGTAAGTCTTAAAAAATGTTTTATACAAGCGTTCGCCAAAACGATTGATCACCCACTGTTCAAAAGTTGTTTCTTCCGGCAGCGGCCAAATTCTAACTTTCACATAGCTCAAAATAATTAGCGTACTCTCAATTATGCCCAAATTAAACAGAGTATTGAAGGCACTGATCGGATAGTTAAAAAATTTACCTCGATAAAAAATTCTGGACAATCGCGGCACTTTAATAAACTTATTTCCCAGTACCTCTTGCCACAACTGTTGCACGGCTTCAACTTTAGTATAAAAGCGGTGGCCGCCAATGTCGAAACGGTAGCCTTTGTAGGTTTCGGTGCGAGCTATTCCCCCAACTTTATCGCCTTTTTCTAGTACAACAGGGATAATGCCTTGTTTGACGAGCTCGTAGGCAGCAGTCAAGCCCGCAGGGCCCGCACCGACGATCGCAACCGGATAATGTTTCACTCAGCCTACCTCCAGCTTTTTTATCGAACTATACCATTATTTATAACTTCTAAAATAGATAGATGCACCCGTGAATACCCTGAGAAACTATCGATCGATCTGATGTTGAAGGACAATTTGCCTTGATTTATTCAGCGATACCGGCAAGCTAACTTTACCACTTGAGGGCTTTTTTTGGGACAAGTGCCGAGCGGTGCCGATCGCAAATGCCAGTCCGCTGTAAAAATAGAAAAGCCAGTGCCAAGGAATCGTTTTCAGAGCAAATATGAGACCGTGTTTTTGCTGAAAAAATCGATAAAGCGGTGCATTAATCGCTACTAGCGGTACAGCCAGCACGCCAGCAGCTACCAAGCAGCTCGGCGACCAGCACGTCCCCAAAACCAGAAGCAGCACTGCATAAGTTAAAATCACGCTGATGCGGTTCGACACTTGCAAGTTGAGGTCGTTATTCAATTGCCGATCGCGCCAAATCAGTTCCGTCCAAGGCAGCGCTCGGTAAAAAAAGTCAGCTTTCACCATCCCCATCGCTTCCCAACGCTTTAAGTGCTTCACCTGCAATGTTTTGCACAGCCGAATTTGATAACCTGCTTGTTTCAAACGGTAGCCGAATTCAATATCCTCGATCGAAGCTCGGCGGTAACTTTCATTAAAGCCACCCATCTGCAAAAAAATTTCCCGGCGAATCACTCCGCAAGCGCCCCAAAAAGTCGAAGCTTCTTCGTTACCGGTTTGGTGCACGTAGTGGTGCAGCAAGTTCCTGTACTGCGAGAGAAAATTGGGATCTCCAGGAGCATCATCGTAGGAGCCGATGAAAGCAGTCAAGTGGGGATTATTTTTGAACACCGATATCGCATAGCCCACTGCTTCAGGACAAACAGCCACATCAGCATCCACAAAAAACAGAATATCTCCCTTCGCAGCTTGCGCTCCCAAATTTCTGGCTCGGGCTGGGCCCCGGCATTCAGGAATTCTAATTAATTTTGCCCCGAATTCCTTTGCCAGTCGCCAAGAACCGTCGCTTTCGCCATCTGCTACTACAATAATCTCGATAGGTCTGGGCACAGCTTGAGCCAGTTTTGACAAACAAGTGCGGAAGTAAGAACCCCCGTTGTGAACTGGGACAATCACGGATACAGTCGGGTCGGCGGTAGAAATCATCACCTAAATAACTTAAATTGCATGGGAAAAAATTGCTTGAATTTTAATGCTGTTATTTTACAAACAGTAAAATCAGCTCTACTATTTTGTTTATAACTCGATCTCTATTTATATTCAACTATATTTTTTGCTGGCATTCTCGATCGCATTTTTCCCCGTTGATGCCTGTATTCTAAGTCATTTTTTCCTGAGACTCAGGTGATGCAGACAGCAGCTTTATGAAATCTTTAAATATGTCATTGTTTTTGTAAACTTTAGAAAAAGCCCCACCACCGATTGTCTCTGACAGTGTTCCGCCACACAATAATTTGATTCGATCGACTGTATATAGTATAAAATACAACATTAAGTATGCTGGGGGCAGTCTGCTGTCAGTCGATCGGGGCATTGAATATTGACTTGCAGCATTCGATCGAGATTCCCCAACAAAAGTCTCAAATTTGCGGTTATCCACGACAAAAGTACGCGGCGCAGCACCAGTTTTTGCGCGGGGTAAGGACTTGACTAATACAGTTTCTTTAACAGAGCTCATCCGCAAGGGACTCCCCCACCAAGTCCGTGTCCCCACCGCTGTAGCAACGCACATTTGATGAATTTTGGCAATATATTTAAAACATACATCGTAATTTTTTTAACGGTGTACGATCGAGCTTGAGTAATTTGCTAACATACCCTTAGCTTGCTCCCTGCGAGCCAAAATTTTTACACAAACCAGTTTTTATATAGCACTTATCAGAAAGATGAGGTATGCCTTATGCCCGGCGCGGGCCGATGCCCGATTCCCGATGCCCGATTCCCGACAGTACCTCATACCAGAGCACAGAAAGGCTATATTACATGAACACATCCCACCACAACTTAAACCCGCCATTAGTTTCGGTCATCATACCTGCATACAACGCTCAAAAATTTCTTGCTAAAACATTAGAATCTGTTTTATCTCAAACCTATCAAAACATAGAAATTTTAATAGTAGACGACGGCTCTACAGATACAACACCCGAAATCGTCAAATCTTTTGCCCAAAAAGACAGCCGAATCATCTTATTGCAGCAGTCAAACGCCGGTGTCGCCGCCGCACGCAACCTAGCAATAGAAAAATCCAAAGGCGAATACATTGCACCCATCGATGCCGACGATATTTGGTATCCGCAAAACCTAGAAAAACAAGTCGAATGCTTAATTAAATCAGAACAATCCGTAGGAGTTGCCTATTCCTGGGCACTTGATATCAACGAAAAAGACTTACTCACAGGTGGATTTTACAACTCCACCATCGAAGGAGAAGCATACAAAGCTTTAGTTTATAAATATTTTATGGGCAATGCTAGCTCATCTCTGATCCGCCGCATTTGTTTCGAGAAAGTCGGCGGTTACAATTGCCAATTGAAAGCCGAAAACGCCCAAGGCTGCGAAGACTTAGAACTTTTTCTCCGCATCGCTGAACATTATCAATTTAAAGTAGTGCCAGAATTTTTAGTTGGCTACCGACAGATTCCCAGCAGTATGTCTTGCAACTATGCAGCAATGGCAAAATCTCACTCTCTAATTATGGCACAGGTACGGGAGAGGCATCCTGAAATTCCTGACAACATTTATCGCTGGTCTAACAGCAGTTTTTATATATACAATTTAGCCGTTAAAAGCAACCGTAGCGGCAACCATCGGAGTACATTATTTTGGCTGTATAGAGCTTTTAAAGAAGATTCATTGATGACTCTTTTGCGCCATAATTTCTACATTTTGTCAATAGAAAGTATATTAAAAATAATACTTTCACCAGTTACTCAATCTCGGTCAGACTTAAAATCAACATTAACAGAGACTGAAGGCACAACAATTTCCAACATCAACAGGCGAACCAGCATTCATAAAATGCTCCCGTCCCAGGTATATGAAAGAATGCGATTCAATAATTTTGCCAACCGATAACGCAAATAAACCCAAGATAAAACAACCAGATTTCTTAAAGAAACCTGGTTTTTGAGGCAAGCTATGAAAGATAGTTAAATCAACGGAAATAAATTTTTGCTGCTTCTTGCTTCTACTTATATATCAATACGGTTTACTTAAGACGATCCCCCCTAACCCCCCTTCCCAAGGGGAGTAGGGGGTGGGACAAGAATGCCCTCTTGCGTCCCCCTTAAGAAGGGGATGCGAGGGGGATCTCCGGGGCATAAATATATTAAGTGAACCCTATTGACTTATATATCTCTAAGCGCGAGAAGCTGTAGCAGTTTGAGCTTTCGGCTGCTTACCGTCTGGCGAAAGCGATTCTCCTTCAATAAACGATCGCAACATCCAAGCCATTTGCTCGTGCTGTTCCATCAAACTCGTCAAAAAGTCTGCGGTTCCGTCATCCTTAAACTCTTCACCGCACTGTTCGACGTGTTTGCGGAGATTGCGAATCACCAGTTCGTGATCGTCAACCAAACGCGACACCATCTCGCTTGCTAAAGGCAAATCGCCGACGTGTTCCTTAATCGAAGCATACTTGAGAAAACCCTCAGCAGTACCAATTGGGTAGCCGCCTAAAGCTCTAACCCGTTCGGCCATAGCATCGATATTTAGCGTTAACGCCTGGTAGTGTTCTTCCCACAACTGGTGGAGCGATCGAAACTGCGGGCCAACTACATCCCAGTGATACTTTTTGGTTTTGATTAACAGCAGATAAGCATCTGACAGGTCGCGATTTAATAGTTCGATAACACCTGCACGTTGCTCCTCAGATAGACCTATATTTAACTTACGCATTGAAACTGTGACCTCAATTCTAACTTTCCATTTATTAGAACAAATTTCCCCAGCCACTTACATCAACCCAGAGGACGATCGCACTTTGGTAAAATTGCTGCATTTCAGGTTAAAGTAATCGCAATATAGATACCTTTAGATAGATGTCATGCAACTTTTTGTTCCGGGCCCCCTTTGTCTGTTTGGCGAACACAGCGATCGGGCAGCAGGCGATCGCCCCTTCAATCCCGCTGTAGAACCCATTTGACATCTTTTCTTGAACAATAAGGCAGCGGTGCAGCCGTCTGGCACAACTCAACAGCCACAAGACTAGAAATCAGGTGGTTCGGGTAACAAAAAAGCTGAAATCTCTCTGGCATAAGGCTTGTGGCAACAGCAATAGATGTCAAATGGGTTCTATATATTTATGGTCGATCGCCCTTGACGCTAGCCATAACCGCCGCTGCACCGCTGCCTCATCAGCTACATCCCTTTATTTTGCGTTGTTGACCGCCCCAAAATTCAGTCAATTGTAACGAAATATTACAAGATAGCGTTAAAACAGCATAGAGTCTTGACAGCAAGAAAGCAAGCCGCTATTCTGATATACATACCCGGGTAAGTCAATTCACTGTCATATGCAAGAAAAGCAAAAAGTTACACTGTATCTTCCACCTGAACTGCATCGCCAGCTCAAAATCAAAGCCGCAGTAGAATCTGAACCGATGTCATCAATTGCAGAAAGGGCAATTGTCTTTTACCTAGGAAACTCCGAACTGGTTGACGAAGTAGAAGCCTCCTACGGACAAACCCACCGGGTTTACACTTGTCCAGAATGCACGGGTTCAGTAGTAATGCGAGAGGGAGAACTGGCATCGGTCAAAAGTCAGCCGAGCGTATTGGCTGAACAGGATCTTCCAGTAAAGCAGGTGTCGGGTGTCAGCGCCAGCACTGCCCAACCGGGAGAGGAAGAATTGGTTCCCTGCTAAGAATGCCTTGCTTCCCCAAACAGCTAGAACTTAAATTTACTAAAATTTTTCGTATTCGGCTAAAGGCAGCATTGAGATTCAGCAAAGATAGCACCGTCTCTAGTGGGTCGAGGAATATGCAAGAAGAGATCAGTATTCTAATCCAAGCTCAATATCCTCTGATCTACCTCGTGACATCCGAGGAAGAGCGGTGTGAGCAAGCAATTTCGACAATAGCTCAAGCCAAACCGCAGCGCCGAGTCTTTGTCTGGACTGTAACCCAGGGCATGGTAGAGTATGGCCAACCTCGCACAAATACCCAGCAAAACACCCTCTCGCCACAGGCAGCTCTTGATTGGGCGATCAGGCAGCGGGAACCGAACAGCAACGCTAGTATCTACATATTCAAAGACCTGCATCCTTTTAAAGATGATGCCACGGTAACAAGGTTGTTGCGGGATGCGATCGCCAACTTCAAAGGAACGCAAAAGACAATTATACTGATGTCTCCTTTGCAGCAAATCCCGATCGAGCTAGAAAAGGAAGTAGTGGTATTAGACTTCGCGCTTCCAGACATGAAGGAACTCAACCAAGTATTGTCTGGCCAGTTGGAGCAAACGAAATCGCGGCGCATTACCACAGAAGGGCGAGAAAAACTTTTAAAAGCTGCCTTGGGATTGACCAAGGACGAAGCTGAAAAAGTTTATCGCAAAGCCCAAGTTTCCACCGGGCGCTTAACTGAAGAAGAAGTAGACATCGTTCTGTCGGAGAAAAAGCAATTAATTCGGCGCAACGGCATTCTAGAGTTCGTTGAAGAAGACGAAACCCTGGATGCAGTAGGCGGTTTAGAAGAGCTGAAACGGTGGCTCAAGCAGCGCTCCAACGCCTTTACAGAAAGGGCGAGAGAATACGGCCTGCCCCAACCAAAAGGGATGTTGATTCTCGGCGTACCGGGCTGCGGAAAATCGCTAATTGCCAAGACTACATCGCGCCTTTGGGGACTGCCCCTGCTGCGGCTAGATATGGGCCGAGTCTATGACGGTTCGATGGTGGGCCGCAGCGAAGCCAACCTCCGCAACGCGCTCAAAACCGCAGAATCCATCTCTCCAGCCATCCTCTTCATCGACGAACTAGACAAAGCCTTTTCTGGAGGCACTGGTTCTGCTGACTCAGACGGAGGCACATCCAGCCGAATTTTCGGTTCCTTCCTCACTTGGATGCAAGAAAAAACTTCCCCAGTTTTCGTAATGGCAACAGCCAACCGCATCGAGCGGTTGCCGGGGGAATTCTTGAGGAAAGGCCGGTTCGACGAACTCTTCTTTGTTGACCTGCCTACCAAAGAAGAACGCCAAGAAATTTTCAACATTCACCTGTCAAAGCGGCGTCGGGACATCTCTCGCTTCGATTTAGAGCAGCTTTCCAACGTTTCCGAGGGCTTTTCAGGCGCTGAAATTGAACAAGGGCTAGTAGCAGCAATGTACGAAGCCTTTGCTCAAGATAGAGAGTTTACGCAGTTAGATATCATCGCGGCCATTAAATCTACATTGCCACTGTCTAAAACCATGACCGAACAGGTCAGCGCCCTGAGAGAATGGGCGAGACAGCGCGCGCGGCCCGCTGCGTCTTCCGTCGCTGAATACCAGCGAATGGAATTTTAAAAGCTTTCTCCTGGTCCAAACAGGAGCAAAGGCTAGCAACAGCTAGCAGTTCGATTGAAGAGCCGCTCAGCGGCCAAGTTAAATCCAGACCGTTGTTGTTTCTCTCTCAGTTTTATTAGGAGGAAATCCAATGTCTCACTTTAGCACTCTGCGTACCAAAATCACCGATGCCGAAATCCTGAAAGCTTCCCTGCGCGACTTAGGCATTTCAGTCAAGTCAGAAGCTGACGTTCGCGGTTATAACGGCCAGCGCGTTCGCTCCGACATCGTGGCAACTCTGGAAGGCGAATACGACTTGGGTTGGTCTCGCAATAGCGATGGTTCCTTTGACCTGATTGCAGATTTGTGGGGCGTCGCCAAAAAGCACAATCAAACCGAGTTGATCAACTCCATCAACCAGAAATACGCAGTCAACAAGACCTTGGCATCAGTCAAGCAGCGCGGTTTGCAAAACGCCAACGTCAAGCTGGTAGTGCAAAATTAATCGCCGTGCGCGTTTCTAAGCTTGCGGGTTAACCAAATACGGGTTAACCCGTTTTTTGTTGTGCTTGAGATTTTTGGCACTGCCCCTACAGCTCGACAGACAGAGGAAAGCTGCTGCTTAGCGGACGCTATCTTTTACGGTTTGTTGATAAATTTCAAGCATTCGATCGACTTTGCGCTCCCAGTCGAAATGCTCCCGAACGCGCGAGTATCCAGCGCTACCCATACTTTGCCGCAACTCCGGCGACTGGGCGAGTTTCAGCATAGCTTCAGTGAGTCCTTTGACAAAGCCTTCTCTGGAATCTGGTTCTACTAAAATACCGCAAGTGGAATTCAGATAATCTGCCGGGCCGCCCCAGTTAACGGCGATGACGGGCAGCCCCACTGCCATTGCTTCCAAAACCACTGCCCCACCTGGTTCTCGCAAACTCGGCATCACCAGTACATCAGCTTGTTGCAGTTTGAGGGCGCATTGTTCCTGAGACTGCCAGCCGCTAAATACCACCTTGCTGTCGAGTCCCAAACGAGCTGTTTGAGCTTCTAGTTCGCCTCGCATATCCCCATCGCCGATGATTTCTAAGACTGCATCGAATTTCGCGGTAACGGGGACGAAGGCTGTTAGCAGCAAGTCTACGCCCTTCCAGTCTACCAGCCGCCCCAAGAAGACAAAATTAACCTGTTGATTGGTTTGCTTTGATTCGGTAGAGTCCGATCGCCACACCGAAAAATCCACGCCGTTTTCCACAAGTTCAATAATTTTACCTCGCACTCCAGAAGGCAGAGCTTGTTTCGTGCGATCGTTTGCCACTAACAGCGTCTCGGCTTGGATTTTACCGGGAAAAAGACGATTGAAGACATCGACGAACTTGTAACCGATCGCGATTAAAATATCAATAGTCGGATTTTGGCGCGATCGAAAAGCCAGAGGAAATTTAACCGACGTGTTCATCGGCCCGATAACTACCGGCACTCCCAATCCGAACATCAACGAAGGAACTGTTGCCGAGACTGGTGTCGGTTCGTGTACAGTATCAATCTCGTGTTCGCTCACCAGCCGCCGGACAACACGGCGCTGTAGCACTTGGGTGTACAGGTGAGAGAGTAGCCCAAAAGTAAAGTCATTCACTCTTGCTGGGATAGATTCCCCGCAATTGCTGAGCAGCCGGTGCAGCCAAGTGTCGGGTACAAAGTGCATTCGATCGCGGTCTTCTGGAAACAGCCCTTCGAGTTCTGCCTGGGTGCGGGCGTGCGTCACTAACCATGTTTCTATTTGGCGCGATCGAAGTATCCGGAAGTAGTTGACCGGCAGCAATGACTCGCCGCCGAATTTAGTTGAGGCATTCTGAGCAACAATTAAAATTCGCATCTTGTTTGGGACTCAAATGGATTTATGTAGTCTGAGATTAAATTTGTTCTTTGGCATAACTAACACGGGTTAGTTATTCCTAGTTTTTCCAAGCACTGAGCTAAAGTTTCTGCACTGCGGCCGTGGCTAAATTTGGCCATAATTTTTTTCCGGGATTGCTGACTGAGGCTCAAAGCAAGTTCGGGATTTTGGAGGAGATTGGCGATCGCGTCTGCTAATTGCTCGGGGGCTTCAGGTTCTACAAGTAACCCGTCCATCCCGTCATCTATAAGCTCCTTTACTCCTCCTGACCCTGTGACTACTACAGGCATCTCCATTGCCATCGCTTCCATGATGGCGACACCTAGAGGTTCGTGCCAACTGGCAAGGACAAATACCTGTGCTTTTTCTAGGGACTCATTGACGGTATCTTCAGACACCGCACCGAGAAGGCTAACACAACTTTTCAAGCCAAGCTGTTCGATCAGCTTTTCTAACTCCAGGCGGTAGCCACTGCCACCCTGTTCGTCTTCTCCAGCAATTTGCAGCTCAACATTAAATCCTCGTTTTCTGAGTATATCTATCGCAGCAATCAAATCCGCATGACCTTTACATCTGTTGAGGCGTCCGCAACTAAAAATGTGGCAAGCATCACTTCCATTCCATGCGGAGTATGGTGTTTTTCTGTGGAAACGCGAGAGGTCAACCCCCATAGGAGCTATTTCAACCTTTTGAGGAAGATGACCCGCAAGGCATTTGTTCACTTCGTCATAAAGCTTTTTAGTAATGACTATTGCAAAAGCTGAAAAGTGCCATTTCTGTTCTTGGTTAGGGCCGTAGTCAGTTAGGGGGCCGTGCAGCGTCAGGCTATACGATACTTTTGAGAGTAATGAGGCGAACATCGCTATACTGGCGGCATTGGCACAGGAATGAACGTGGATGTGCGACCAACCTTTTGTTCTTGCTAACCCTGCTAGTTTGCCAGCAACAAAAACCAATGCTAAGAGTTTAACTTTTTCAAATAACGATGTGTCACTCGCTTTGGCAATAACTGCGAGGCACTGCCACCATGCAGCAGGACCAGCTTTCAGAACCTCTAGGAATGAGTTGATAAAATCTTTCGCAGCAAAGGGAAATAGATAAACAGTATTTTTTTGAGCTTCTTCTGCCCATAGGTGAGAAGCGAGCGCTCTGGGGGGCGGTTGAGTTGATACTAAATCTGTTTCAATTCCAAGTTCTGCAAGAAATTGTCGCTCCCGCCAGAAAAAAATGTGTGTTTGTCCAGGAAATTGTGGAATAAAGTATCCAATTTTTGCGCTCATTTCTTACCTACTTTCTAATTTTTGATTCAAGGATATCTACTATGCCGATGCACGAACACCTTTCTCACCGAGCATTTTTTCGTAAATATTGACAATTTTTATCGCTTTGTTTTGCCACGCAAATTCTCTGGCTTTTTCGATCGCCTTAGCTGACATACTTTCCCGCAGGCGATCGTCTTCGACTAACAGCTTGATTTTACTTGTCAACTCCTGTGTGAGATACTCTCTAGAAATCGGCTCGATCTTAAAACCAGTTTCTTCATTCACGTATTCACCAATACCGCCGTTATTAGCAACTATGCAGGGGAGCCCGCAAGCCATAGCTTCCATTACCACTGCGCCCCCGAACTCTCGGATCGAAGGAAAGCAAAAAATATCTGCTTTTCTGTAATATTCCAGAGTTTCTTGTTGATTTACCCATCCGGCAAAGCTAACTATTTCCCCTAAATTAAGCTCATTTACTCGGTTTTCCAAGTTATTTCTTTCTGGGCCGTCTCCTACTATAGTTAAGCGGATTTTACTTTTAATTGCCGGGTCTAATTTCCCAATAGACTCAATGACAACATCGGCACATTTGTAAGGCACTAATCTACCCACAAAAAGCAGATGGACCTTGCTAACATCTTTATTGATGATATTTGTCTGATTTAAAAATTCCTCGGAAATCCCATTTTCGTAAAATAAATCAATTTTTTTATCGGGAATTCCAAACAAATCTTTTAGCATATTTAAAGTATATGTTGAACCTGCTAAAATTTTATCTGCTTTTTTGTAAGTTTCTACATAACCTGGAATTAATGCTCGACCAATTGCTCTCAAAAAGTTGAATTGAGCAAATTCTTGTTTTGCAATTTCTTGAAAACCTGGGGGAAAGGGAATGCCCCCATTCACAGGTCCTAGAATAAAAGGAGTCTGCTGGCAAACACTGACTACCTTAAACGGATAGCGCGGCATCATCGGGGTAATTGCATGAACTATGTCATAATCTCCTTTGAGGATTTTTCCTTTGAATTTTTGATATACTTGTTGATTGAATTGCTCATAAATTGGGTAATTCAAGGCATGATAAATTGGCCATTTCATTCGCCCGGTTGCGGCAAGCTTTTCGACTATTTTATAATATTGCTGGGTTGATTTTCCTTCTTCGATGTAGATGGTTTTTTCATATTCTGGGTATTTTTCAATAGCTGGTTTATTTCTAATATGGGTGACGAGTGTTGCATCAACTAAATTGTTTATTTGTTTAAAAAAATTGTACCCCACCAAAGGTACTGATGCCCAGTCAGGATTGCACTGCTCTACAATTAGTAAAACTTTTAATTTTCGATCGCTCATTTGTTTACTACTTAGGGGTGAACTTTCTGGGAAGTTAGCTGTAATTCTAGTTGGCTGAATTAATAGAGTTGGTTGTTTTGTATTCAATCAACTTGCTCTGCTGCCCCAGCAATCGGCGCTGGTGAAACTGGATTTGACCTTGTAGCTGGGGAAATTTGGCCAATACGCAAGACAAAGCGTAGATGGCTGCGTCTTTAGTTGCAATATCTCCATGCTTTACATAATAGTTATAGGTGCGATAGGTTGCTAAGGGGTAACCACTCAATAGTAACAGGCTCCAGCCTTCTGTCGGCAATGCCATTGCCAAGGCTAGCGCTGGCAAGACTAATCCCCAAAACCAGGTGCTTCGGGTTTCTTTGATCCAATGGCGTTCTGGTTCGCTTCCGTGCATCCACGAACCCTCGGCGTAGGCGTAACCGGCTCTTTGAGCGCGCTTCCACCACTGAGCAAAAGTGGTCATTTGCGCGTCGTGCAGGGTCATTTCTGCGTCTGAGCGGAGGATTTTCCAACCTTTTTGGCGCAACCGCAGACACATTTCTGGTTCTTCGCCGGCGATTAGTGCGGGATTGAAACCTTCGACTTGCTCAAATGCTGTGGCGCGCATCATGGAGTCGCCACCGCAGGCTTTGGTTTCGCCGATGGGGGTATCCCACTCGATGTCGCACAACTGGTTGTAGATGCTTGCTTTGGGGTATCGTTCGCGCCTGCGCCCGCATACTGCTGCTACGTCGGGTTTGGCTGCGAGTTCGCTCTTTGCCCGATCGATCCATCCGTCAACCAATTCGCAGTCGCCATCGACAAATTGGACAAATTCGATGTTTGGTGTAAGTTCCCGCAGGCGGGCAAAGCCTTCGTTTCTGGCGCGGGCTGCGGTAAAGGGTGTAGATAGGTCGAGTTCAACGATGTCAGCTCCGATCGATCGGGCTAACTCAACGCTGCCGTCTGTTGAGCCGGAATCGACGTAGACGATGCGGGCCACTTTACCCAGGGCGGAGACTAGGCATTGGCGGAGGCGCTGCCCTTCATTTCGTCCGATCGCTACTAATCCAACTTGTTTCAAGTCTTACCTCTTCAATTCGACGACTGAACTGTTATTTTAATATTTTAGTAACAGTCAAGCTAACTTCACAATATCTTTATAAAATAAATCCCAACGAGTTCCTGTCTTCGGTGTTCAACTACTGGTAACTTATTAGACCACTTGCCAAAAAAATCTATGTTATAATTAAACCTTTTGAATTTTTGACCCCAGAGCTAACTCATAATTGTCAAGTGCCGATCTAACCTGCAATCTACTCCACTTAAGCCAAACCTTTGACTATAATGAAATATTCTCAGGAAGCTTTTTCTTTCTCCAGGTCTTCTGGTGGCAGTTGTAATTTATTCATTTGTTTATTGTCACAATCAAGTATTGCATATAATTGTATCACAGTCTTGATAATGATTTTGGATTGCTCTAGCTATTGATGCGATCGGGCATTCCTTCTTTGCTCGCTGCAAAAAAGCCGATTTATCAAAGGATGCTGGTCTGATTGAAATGTTAAGTAAAAACATCGATTATTTCAAATCTAAACCCGGAAGTATTCCCAAAAATGCCCTCTTGCTAGACAACGGATATCATCCCGAACATCTGACTATTGAGTTAGAGAAGATTTATCCACAAATTATGACTAAAATCAAGTTTTAACCCACATTCCGCACCCCAAACTGGCACATAGTCGGATTGAGGGGGTAAAAGTGAATCACCCGAGACAATGGTGAGTAAAAATACTCAATAATTTTGGTCACACTCCAATCATGAGGGCTGAAAATTCCTGACAAGAGAAGTGAAGGCATGAGTTAAATCTGATACGAGTTAAAAGGGCGAGCGGTAGAAAACGAAGTTTATGGCGTATTCGTAACCTGATTGATGACAAAAATGCGTTAATTGCGCTCGCAACCATAGCCAATAATCACCAAAAACAGTGTAAACTAGCAATCGCGATAAACGCTTAAATCAGGATTCAGCAGCCCATGCAGAAAGCATCCCAGATAAAAGTAGAAAACCTAGATCATCTGGGCTTGATAGCCGGTCTAGTTGATGAAATAGGAATTGTTGAAAAAATCAATGAATTAGTAGGCGAACAACCGGGTGAGATAGTCAGTCCCGGCCTGGTAGTTAAAGCCACGATCATCAATGGATTAGGGATGGTTTCCGCCCCATTATACTCATTTTCTAAATTTTTTGAAGGGAAAGTAACAGAACATTTACTTGGAGCAGGGATTCAAGCATCACATTTAAATGATGACCGCTTAGGAAGAGTATTAGATAAATTATATTTAGCAGGAATTACAGAAATATTTACAACCATTGCCCTGTCAGCAGCTCAAAAATTTGAGATAAATACCGACACATCTCACCTCGACTCAAGTTCATTTCATCTACATGGCAAATCTGAACAAGAATTGCCATCAGTATCTTTTGCTAAGACAGAAATGG
The DNA here is from genome assembly GCF_015207285.1 of Tychonema sp. LEGE 07203. GTDB lineage: Bacteria > Cyanobacteriota > Cyanobacteriia > Cyanobacteriales > Microcoleaceae > Microcoleus. The sequence continues at coordinate 34,924 of NZ_JADEXD010000006.1, forward strand.
ATAGCAATCAGTTAGATAATTCATCAATCAACCATCAAACATCCCCAATACCAATTCAAATTACCTACGGCTACTCTCGTGACCATCGTCCCGACTTAAAACAATTTATTTTAGACCTAATTTGTAGTGGAGATGGAGATGTGCCACTATTTTTACGAGTAGCTTCAGGAAACGAATCAGATAATTCCATATTCGCCTCAATCTGTCAAGACTTTAAAAAAAAATTAAATCTCGACAGTTTAATGGTAGCTGACAGTGCATTATATACCGCTCCCAATGCGAGAAATGTTAACCCATTTAAGATGGTTAACTCGTGTACCACTAAGCCTGAAACAAGCGCAGCAACTGGTGTCTCAGCTAAATGAATCAGAATTCACTGAAAGTTCAATAACGGGATATCGTTGGTCAGAACACAAAAGTAATTATGGTGGAATTGCACAAAGATGGTTAGTAGTAGAGAGCAGTTTGCGTCGTGATGCTGACCAACGGAAATTATCAAAAAACCTCAAAAAAGCTGAAGTTGAATCCCAGAAAAAATTGCGAGAGCTATCAAATATTGAATTTGCTTGTTCAGCAGATGCCGTTTCAGCAGCAAGTCGTTTATCTAAACAACTAAAATATCATAATTTAACCCAAATTAGCAGCAGAGAAGCAGCAGCAAAATCTGATACTAATTCGACTATTTCTGATAACAAACTTACCTCGATCTTGATATTTAAAGTTGAAGCAAAACTGGAATTAGATGCTAATGTGATTGCCCGCACAACCAAAGCTAGTGGCAGATTTATCTTAGCTACTAATGTGCTGGATGCGTCACAATTAAATCCTGATGAAATGATTATCAAATATAAGGAACAGCAGGCGGCAGAGAGAGGATTTGGGTTCCTGAAAGACCCGCTATTTTTTACGGATAGCGTGTTTCTAAAGTCGCCGGAAAGAATCGAGGCTTTAACTTTGGTAATGGGTTTATGTTTGTTGGTTTATACTTTAGGTCAGAGGTTACTCCGGCAAAACTTGCAACTCACTAATAAAAACGTAAAAAATCAGTTGGGTAAGGTCACTAATCGACCTACTTTGCGCTGGATATTCCAAAGTTTTCAATCAATTCATGCCGTTTGTGTTCAAGGAATTCAACAAGTTTCTAATTTGACATCCGAACGGTTAGCCATCTTAAATTTGTTTCCAGTCACCTGTCGTGCTTATTATTTATTGTTGTGAAATGAAGTCAATTATTGATTGGTAAAACAGACTTACACTTAAGTAATTCTAGATACAGCAGTGATGTATAGTTGTCAGATTACTGAAAATATATGCTGGCAATTAATAGTTAGTAACAGTGTGATTATTGACGTTTTATGGGTTAAGAAGATTTAATTCATGCCCTTATGTCAATTTTTAGGAATTCCTAACTGGGTGATACGATTGTTGCACAGATATTTTAAGTATTTTTACTCACGCTCGATCTCGGATAGTTCACTTTTACTACCTCAATCCGCCGGTAGTGCCAGTTGGGGTGCGGAATGTGGGTTTGAACTCTCAAAAAAAACCTTGAAACCCGAAAAAAAAGCCCTTGGCAAGTCTGGATTTGTTCCGGTTAGGGCAAAGTGGATAATTGAACGGTCAAATGCTTGGATGGAAAGATGCAAAATCCTCCTTAAGAACTTCGAGAGAACTTTAGTTAATGCAAGTGCCAAGATAAATGTTTGTTTTATTAGGCTGATGGTTAAAAGGCTTGCAGCTTAAAAGATGTCAAATGGGTTCTATAGTTGGTCTCGAGCGAGACGCTCGCACCGATCTCATTCAAATATATTATTCTGATGCAACCGTCGATGATATGAAAGTGAAAATGGGATGCTCCCCATTTTTGTCTCTCTGCCAACAGTGGAATTGCCCACAATCAAATTCTGTCGCTTTCTTTGGGGGCGGTTTGATGTAGATTGCTAGTCTGAATGGTAAATTTTTGATCGAACCCGCCCCTAGGAGTATTGTAGTTACTTTACCGGAACTGCTGAGCGGAATCCGCAATCAGTGATGCCCAGAATATCCAGATATTTTTGAGCAGTACCTTCCAGGTTGAATTGGGCAAGCCAAGCTGGATCGGCTGGCTTTGTTTGACCGGACAATACTTTTAAAATTGCTTGCGCGAGCGCTTCGCTGTCGCCTACTGGTACTAGCTCGCCGTACTTGCCTCGGTCTAAGATTTCATAGGGGCCGCTCGGGCAATTTGTAGAAACAATTGGGGTTCCCAAAGTCATTGCTTCTCCCAGTACAACCGACCGACCTTCCCAAGCTGAAGACAAGACAAATACTGCCGACCGTGCCATGTATGCAAAAGGATTTTTTACAAAACCCGGCATTTTCACGTCATTTTCCAAACCCAATTCGCTAATTAGAGATTCCAGTCGAGACCGTTCCGATCCTTCGCCTAAAATCAGCAACCGGGTCGATCGCGCTTGTCTTACTTTAGCAAAAGCATTAATTAAGCTAGGAAAATCTTTTTGTTTTTCTAATCTCCCCACTCCCAGAATTACTGGCAATTCTGGGGGATTGAACCAGGGGTGGTCTACAGGCTCTTTACTTTTTTCTATGACTCGTTCTGTCTCTATTGGGTTGCTAATTACTTGAATTCGATCTGCTGGTAAGCCAGTTCGAGCAGCTATGTCTTCAGCTACTCCTTGAGATACTGCTAGTATGCCGTCGGCCCTAGGGTATAAAAGTCGCGCTATCGCGGGCGACCAATATTTAAAGCTTAAGGGAGAGTTACTTCCCGCTTCCTGAGAAAGATGCGTGTGGTCTGATACCACAATCCGTGTTGGTGTACCCGAAAAATGCTTGGCCAATATTGCTATTTCGTTTGCATAATGATTGGCTGACATTAAAGCTGTGGGTTGTTCCTGTCGCAGGTAACGCGCTAATTTAGGAACTCTTGTTAATATCTTTTCAGCTTCTAGGTTGATAATCCGAACGGATGGGGGAAAGTCCCACAGGAAAAGAGCTCCGGGAAAGTTAAGTACCAAATCTACCTTGACACCGCGAGCTACAAAATTGCGGGTTAAGTTCAACATTACCTGCTCTATACCCCCATTGAACAGGCAATGCAGATAAATAGCAATGTGCGCTGGCTTTTTGAGTGTACCCATTGAATTATTTTTTGAGTTTGAGTAGTGTTTTTCGATCGAAATTGCTCCTGCAAGCTGTGGCTGCGGGGAATTTCTCGTGCGGCAGCAGACTGCTGCTAATTCTGGTTGGGCTGCGAATTATGGCTCTCCTGGCTATCGGGATTTGGGCGATTCGATTGCCAAAATTCTGTGCTGTAAAATACAGTTTGCACGACAGAGCCAAGAGAGCCGATCGATCGGGCTAACTCTAGGCTACCGTCTGTTGAGCCGGAATCGACGTAGACAACGCGGGAAACTTGGTCTGTGGCCGAGACTAGGCACTGGCGGAGGCGCTGCCCTTCATTTCCTCCGATCGCTACCAATCCAACTTGTTTCAAGTCTTACCTCTTCTATTCAACGACTGAACAGTTATTTTAATATTGTAGTGACACTCAAGGTAAGTTCACAATATCTTTATATGGTAAATTCGGCGTTGCTGATTTACGGTATTAATCAACTTTTATTGTAAGTTATAAAACTCATCATACTTGGCTTATAGTAATTTGGAAATCTTTAATTCATACCTGTATTCAGCAACAGAAATTATTGTTCAGACTTCCTGGTTTGTTTTTTCGATTATTTTTGCCGGTATTCCCACAGCAGTTGCACCGGGTGGCACGTCACAAATCACCACAGCATTGGCACCAATCAAAGCATGATCGCCGATCGTTACGGAGCGAATAATTTTAGCTCCTGCACCGATATCGACGTGACCGCCGATTTTGACATCAGCAACAATTGTCACCTGCTGAAAAATCAGACAGTTAGGGCCAATGGAAGCACTGGGATGAATGACAACGCCATTAGGATGAGTCAGCAGCAGTCCTCCTTGTATTTGGCAGTTCAAAGGGATGTCTGTGGCAGTGACAACGCTCCAAAATCGATACTGGATCACGTTCCAACGGCATAAAATATATCCTGCAATTCCACCGTGCTGCTGCCACTTTTGATAGTTTCGGATAGATTTGAGCAGTTGGCGACTGGGTTCCCACCACTTGCTAAGTTTTTCGCGGCTCCAGTCTGGTTCTGTAGCAGAAATGATTGGCTTAGTGATTGACTCAACCATTGTTTGTGCAGTGTTTTGATGATGTAGACAATTGTGCGTATTTGTGCAGTTTACCTTAGGATTACTCTCTAACCTGAGTATGGAGATTGCTTGAATCTTCACACAGTTAACTTGCTTGAGAGAACAGAGAAAGTTAAACCGGATCTCTCTGTTTGTTTTAACACAAAAGCGGGGACACTTTCCGATAAAATGATTTAAGGATTGTTTTCGGCAGGGCGGGATTTTATAATTTTGGCGGGAATGCCAACGGCAGTTTGACCGGACGGAATATCTGATAAAACTACAGCATTAGCACCGATATTTACGTCGTCTCCCAAGTTGACTTTTCCGAGGATTTTTGCACCAGCGCCGACGTTAACCCGATCGCCCAATTGAGGGGATTCTAGCGGTTTGTCCAAATAGCGGTTTCCCAAGGTTACACCTTGGCGGATAATGCAGTCGTCACCGATCGTACAATATCCGTGAATAATAATAGCGTTTTGATGTTCAATCACCACGCGACGACCGAGCTTGACAGTGTAAGGCAAGTCTATCCCGTAACTGTTGCGGACTTTTCGGTAGAGCGATCGATAAATAATGCTCAAAGGAGCTCGAAGTAATTTCGGTTCTACCTGCATTCTCCAGACACCAAAACGCTGCACTGCTACGGCGCGAAATCCCGGTTTTGTCCAATCTCGACCGTGAGCAATCCAGTCTTCTTTAATTTGCTGCCATAGTCCCATGCCGCGGGTTTCTACTTGATTTTCAGTGCCGCTCAACTTTTGCTCAGTTACCATAAGCTCTAATTCACGCTAGTTTTTGTTTGCTCTATTGCTAGATGCCCACGATATTAATGGGTCTATCAGGTTTTTGAGGAAGGATCGATCCGGTTCGATCGATCGAGAATACTAATTTATCGGCTGCATCATAAAATATTTTGCTTGCCTAGGTTAACCTGGTTTAGTTGGCTTTGACGGATTTACCCACTCGCTTTAAAAGTTTTTGGATTTTTCAATCTTACCCCCCTTAAAAAACACACTATTTAATACAAAATCCCTGAGTAATTGTGGTGGATCGCCATCGGGTTTGCCTTGAAGTACGCGGCGCACCCTCCAGGCTGCAAAACCCGAAGCCCAGGATACATCAGTTAATGCTGTGTAAACCAAGCCGTAGTTTTTGATAAAGTACCTGCGCCGGGAATCAAACCAATACTGTGGCAGTCGCTTAGGGGGCTTTTTGGTGTCAGTGACACCTGAGCTTTGACCTACTAAGTGAACAACGCGACTTTCGGGTACGTACCAGCAACTCCAGCCAGCTTTGTTCGCTTGCAGGCAAAAGTCCATTTCTTCGCAGTACATGAAATAAACTTCATCCATCAAGCCAATTTTTTCAAATACTTCGCGACGGACGATCATGCTGGCTCCAGCTACCCAATCAGTTTGACAGGTTTCTTGGGAAATGGGAGGCGCTGCGACCCAGTGGGCTAATAACTTGGACAGCAAGCCCGTCCGCCAACCAAAATCTAGTTCGGTTAAGATGTTGTGAAACCGAAATGCTGACTGCTGGGGAGTACCGTCGGGGTCTTCCAAGCGGCTGCCGGCGATGCCTGCTTCGGGGTGGGAGTCCATGAAGTCAACCAGTGCTTTGAGAGCTCCGGGGCGAACTACGGTGTCTGGGTTGAGCAGCAGGATGTAAGGGGGGGGATTGGTGGATTCAAGGGCGGGACGGATCAGGGCGTTGTTCCCGCAGGCAAATCCGCCGTTGCGCTTTAGGGGAACGAAGGAGGCCCATTCGCTCCAGCCGAATGCGGCTATGGCGGCTGGTATTTCTTCGGTAGAGTTGTCGCCTGAAGCATTGTCGCCAACTACAACCCGCGTACCGGGGAGGGATTGCACTTCGCTAACTAGAGAGTGCAAGCAGTCTATTGTCAAACTAGAGGTTCGGTAGTTAACAATGACAACCAGCAGTGGATAGGGGTGATTTGGCTCGCTGGCATTGGACATAGGTGCAGTTTTTGGTTTAACAACTTTTTAGCTCAAGTTGTACCCATCTGGCAAGCTGGAGCTATAACTAATAGTATTTTTATTTGTTTCGGTGAGGGAGACTGTTTTTTGTGCCATATTTCCGAAGTCTCGCCGCTCTGCATCACAGTCGATATTGCCTGTAAACCTGACTTGCCGATCGGTGCAGCAGCGAATGTCGGTAAACTAACCCTTTCATGTCATCGGAATAGCCACCGCCAATGACGCAGGCAACGGGATAGCCACCAGCTAAACAAGTAGATAAAACTTGCATTTCGCGGCGAAATAACCCGGTATCAGTTAAAGCCAATTTTCCCAGTTTGTCAGCCTGGTGAGGGTCTACTCCGGCATCGTACAATACTAAATCTGGCTTGACATCGGAGAGCAAATCTGGTAAGTGTTTAGCCAAAGTTTGTAAATATTCGTCGTCCTCCATGCCGACGGGCAAAGCTATATCTAAATCGCCCTTTTGTTTGACACTGGGAAAATTAACTTCGCAGTGCATCGAAAAAGTAAAAACACTGCTGTCATTTTGGAAAATTGTAGCGGTTCCGTCTCCTTGGTGCACGTCTAAATCGACAATTAAAACTTGGCGAACTAAACCCATTTTTTGGAGGACGCGGGAGGCGATCGCCAAATCATTAAAAATACAAAAACCCGATCCGTAATTGGGGAAAGCGTGATGAGTTCCACCTGCAGTATTGCAAGCCAAACCGCATTCTAAAGCAAGCTTAGCAGTTAGGATTGTCCCGGAGGATGCGATACAAGTGCGGTTGACAAGGGCCGGACTCCAAGGCAAACCAATTCGCCGCTGAGCTTTGGCATCCAGTGTTCCGTTGCAGTAAGCTTGAATGTAATCGCGATCGTGGACTAGCTGAATCCATTCTGACCCTAAAAGTTCCGGAGCGTGAAATTGCGATCGATCTGCTACCCCGTCCGCGAGCAGCATTTCGTAAAGCAGCCCAAACTTTGCCATCGGGAAGCGGTGACCGGGCGGCAGGGGTGCAACATAATCTTCGTGGTAGATAATTGGTAAATCCATGAAGATAATTGTAGAACGAATGAATCGCCAACAGACATCTCCCATAATTCTTGTAAAGCAGGATCGCGATCGGGCTGTTTACAGAATTTTGAGGATTCGTCTAATAAACTTCTGCAATTCTCGCTTCGCAGGCTAGCTTGAGGACTCTTTACAGGCTTGGCTGGAGATGTCTAATTAAAAGCCTGCAATCTCAAATTTAAATTCGCTGGAGAACCTGTATATGCAACTAAAAACTGTCTGGGAGTCTGGCAGCAACAATCCCGAAAATGCTGAGAACTTCGATAATATCGCTCAGTGGTGGAAAAACCTCAACGGCAAAGAAATTAGCTGGGTTGAGCGACTGATTCCGCAAATCGGCGGTATGAGCGAAATTCACTGGCAACCCCAGCGTTTTGACGTAACATTTGTGATAGTCAATCCCGAAATTCGCGAGGATACTCTTTATTGGTACAAGCCCGATTCTCCTGTCAAACGCAACACCACAGTTCAGAAACTAGAACTAGACAACCTGCAACAGCAATTGTACCTCTATCCTCAGTTGGAATCAGAAGTGGTAATTCGCATCGGATTTCCCGAAGCTAAATATCAAACACTTGAATTAAACAATCCAGAATTTGCGTTGAGCGAAGATAATATATTGCTGCTGTGGGAGGCTGAGCAAGAACTTGAAATTAAAATCTCCCTCAGCAATGAAAATCTTGCTAAACTTAAGGAATTGCTGGCATAGAAAAGACCGAGAAAAGAGTTGATAGGCTAAGCCTTGGGTGCGGGGGAGTGTGAAACTCTGAAGTTAGCTATAAATATCTTGAGGCTGGCGCGGGGGTGTGTCGAAACGGGTTTTTTCACCGGAAGACTTCGTTGCAGCCTGGGGCAAGAGCAAAAAAATCGGGTTTTTTTCGGATCGGGGTGCGTCCAGGTGTGTATTTCTGCTAAAACTTTTTGAAGGTGGCTGCAGAATGTCTAGAAGCTTGGGCGATCCTCCCCGGTTTCTCGGTTCAGGAGTGCCTAAGTCACGATATTTTTTTCAGACAATTTAGTTTTTTTGCGAATAGTGGGACTTGTTTTTGCAATAAAATATGGCAAAAATGCGGTTGATTTGAGTTGCAAATTTAAGACAATCGACCAAAAGAACGATCGACTAAAAGCTGGATTATTAGATGGGCGAATATAAAAAAGTAAAAAGTAATCCTCTATTTGCTGAGATTTGATTTTGCGGTCGAGGATTTTTGTATGACAAAGGTGCTTAATTTATTAAATCATCAATCTCATTGCTGCTAAGAAGCTAACCTCAAAATGACTAGAGAAAAAATGGCGATCGACAAAAAAGATATTCACATTTTAATTATTGACGATCGACCCGACAACCTCCGGTTTCTATCAAAGATATTGACGAAAGAAGGGTATAAAGTTCAGCGAGCAATTTCGGGAGAAATGGCGGTAAATGCAAACTTTACTGCGCTCCCAGACTTGATTTTACTAGATATAGCCATGCCCAAAATGAACGGCTACGAAGTCTGCGAACGACTGAAGGCTAACGAAAAAACTCGCGAAATTCCGGTGATTTTTTTGAGCGTTTTTAATGAAACTTTTCAGAAAATCAAAGCTTTTGAAGTCGGCGGAGTTGACTACATTTCTAAGCCTTTTCAAGTAGAAGAATTTTTACTGCGGATTGAAAGCCAACTGACTATACAACAGCTATCGAAACAGTTAAAACAGCAGAATGCCGAACTGCAACGAGAGGTAGAATTTCGCAAAATAACAGAACAAGCACTCAGGGAAAGCAAAGCGCAGTTGCAGAAATTGGCGGTTAGTATACCGGGAGTGATTTATCAATTCATGAAGCAGCTTGATGGAAATTTCAAGTTTGAATATATCAGTTATGCTTGTCGGGATATTTACGAATTAGAGAGCGAGGATATCTTGAAAAATCCTAATTTGTGCTTCGATCAAAATCATCCTGATGATCGAGAATATTTGGGTGAAAAGATTTGTGAGAGCGCTCGAACTTTAGAACCTTTTGCTTTTGAATGGCGGATTGTTACGCCGTCGGGGAAACTTAAATGGCTGCAATCTAATTCTCGACCGGAAAAGCGCAATAATGGCGATATTGTGTGGTATGGCGTAATTTTTGATGTCAGCGATCGCAAGCAAGCAGAAATAGAAACGGCATCAGCTAAATCTGCTTTGGAACGGCAAGTTCAGCGAGAGTTGCTGATTGCAAAAATAACTCAAGAAATTCGATCGAGCTTGCAGCCGGAAAAAATCTTTCAAACAGCCGCAACTCAAATCGGTCAGGCATTCGGTGTCAATCGCTGTTTGATTCATACTTACCTTACTACCCCCCAAGTCGATCTTCCTCTGGCGGCCGAGTATCTCGAACCCGAGTGCGAATCAATTCGGAACGTCATCGTTCCAATTTGGGGCAATCCTCACGTGGTACAAATGATGATCCAAGATCGGGCGATCGCCTCCGACGACGTTTACTCAGAGCCTCTTTTGCAAGCTGTTGAATCGATTTGCCGCCTGGTTGGGTTGAAATCGATGCTGGCAATTCGCACTTCTTACCAGGGCAGGGCAAACGGCGCTATTTGTTTGCACCAGTGCGATCGCTACCGGGAATGGACAACAGATGAAATCGACTTGTTAGAAGCTGTGGCGGGTCAAGTAGGAATTGCGATCGCTCAAGCTAAACTGATCGATCGAGAAAAAAACCGACTCGCGCAGCTCGACCGGCAAAATAAACAGTTGCAAGCAGAAATTCGCACCCGCATCCGCGCCGAGCAAGCTCTGCAAGAATCCGAAGCAGAATTGCGGGCGATTTTTGCTGCCATGACTGACATAGTTTTGGTGAGAAATGCAGAAGGGCGCTGCATCAAAATCGCCCCGACAGCAGCGGTCAATTTGGTGAAATCTCCCGGAGAAATGATTGGCAAAACTGCCCACGAAATCTTGCCGGAACCTGTGGCAGATTTGGTATTAAATACCATCCAACAAGTTCTCAAAACGAAGCAAAGCATCAATATTGAATATAGCTATACCCTCGGAGATCGCGAAGTTTGGCTCGATGCCAAAATTTCTGTGCTTTCTGCTGAATCAGTGATTATGGTAGCGCGAGATATTAGCGATCGCAAACTTGCAGAATCTGCACTCCGAGAAAGCCAGCACTTCATTCAGGCGATCGCCGATTCCAATCCCAACCTATTGTACGTTTACGATTTAATTGAACAGCGAAATGTTTACTGTAACCGACAAATGGCTGCGATGCTCGGTTACAGCGCCCGAGAAGTACAAGATATGGGTACAGAAATGATGTCAACGTTGTTGAACCCCGACGATTGGTCAGACTTTCTTGAAAGCCTCCAAAAAGTGGAGCGAGCCAAAGACGGCGATGTCATTGAATGTCAATACCGCATGAAACACAAAAACGGTGAATGGCGGTGGATGCACAGTTGGGATACAGTATTTGTCAGAACAAATGACGGTAAACCCAAACAAATTCTCGGTACGGCTAATGACATCACAGACCGCAAATTAGCGGCAGAAAAACTGCTAGCATCGCAGCAAAGAATCTCATTTTTATTGCAGCAAACGCCGATCGCAGTGATCGAGTTAAACCTGAATTTAGAAATTATCACTTGGAATCCGGCGGCGGAAACTATTTTTGGCTACAGCGAGTTGGAAGCGAAAGGGAGAGTCGCGGCCGATTTGATCGTACCTGAAAGCTACCGCGAGCAAGGAGCTGAGATTTTCAATCAGGGCTTGAGGGACAAATCCAGCGGCATTTGCGAAAATCTGACCAAAGACGGCAGAATTATCCTCTGCGAGTGGTACAATACTCAGCTAATTGACGAAAACGGCAAGGCGATCGGCATCGCTTCAATGGCTGTAGATGTTACCGAACGCCAGCAAGCACAAATTGAACTGCAAGAAAGTGCTTTGCGGCAAAGAGCGATCGCCCGGATCATTGAAAGAATGCGCCAGACATTAGATCTCCGAGAAATTTTTGAAGCCACAACCCGAGAATTGCGCCAAACCATGAAGTGCGATCGAGTCGCCCTTTACCGTTTCAATCCTGACTGGAGCGGCGAATTTGTAGCCGAATCAGTTGACAGCAAGTGGGTTTCTTTCATCCAAGCACAGCAGGTCGATTCTAACTTCACTGAAGACGCTTTAGAAAGCGAAAAGTGCCTCGTCCAAAAATTCGATAGCAGCTCACAAGAAGTGCGGGATACCTATTTGCAAGACACCAAAGGCGGAGCCTACAACCGAAGTAAAACTTACCTTTGCGTCCCAGATATTTACAAGCAAGGCTTCAGTAATTGTTACATCCAACTCTTAGAAAAATTTCAAGCAAAATCCTACATTACCGTGCCAATTTTCTGCGGAGAAAAACTCTGGGGACTGCTAGCATCCTATCAAAATTCAGCTCCCCGCCAGTGGAGCGAAGCTGAAATCAACGTTGCAGTTCATGTCGGCACTCAGCTAGGAGTTGCATTGCAGCAAGCCGAATTGCTCGCCCGCACTCAAAGGCAGTCAATGGAACTACTTAAATCCAAAGAAAACGCCGAAGTTGCCAACCGCGCCAAAAGCCAATTTCTCGCTTCCATGAGCCACGAACTCCGCACGCCTCTCAACGCCATTCTCGGTTTTTCCCAAGTCATGGCCCGCAACAGTTCAATCACGCAAGAACAAAAAGAATACATAGAAATTATCAACCGCAGCGGCGAACATTTGCTGGAACTGATCAACGATGTGCTGTCAATGTCCAAAATAGAAGCAGGTCAAATCACCCTCAATCAAAGCCGCTTCAACCTCTACAATCTTCTCAGCAGCCTCAGAGAAATGCTGCAACTAAAAGCCAACTCAAAAGGCTTGCGCCTGATCTTTGAAGATACCGGCGATTTGCCGCAGTACATTGAAACAGACGAAGCTAAGTTGCGACAAGTTTTAATTAACCTGCTCGGCAATGCGATTAAATTTACTCAACACGGAACGGTGACTTTGCGCGCCAGCAGCCAAGCAGAAAACAACGCAGCAAAACAAAAAGAAGCCCAATTATTTTTTGAAATTGCCGACACGGGCCCCGGCATTTCTCCCTCGGAAATTTCTACTTTATTCCAGCCTTTCGTACAAACTGAAACAGGTCGCAAATCCATGCAGGGAACTGGTCTAGGATTACCCATCAGTCAACAGTTTGTCAAGATTATGGGAGGCGCTCTGGCTGTTGAAAGTCAACTGGATCGAGGCACAACTTTTACTTTTAATATCCGCGTTAACGTAGTAACAGAAAGTGACGAACAAGAAAAATCTGCCGTCAAACAAGTTATTGCTTTAGAACCCGGACAGCAAACCTACAGGATATTAATAGTTGAAGATGTAGCGGAAAATCGCCAACTGCTGCTCGAGCTCCTCGTACCGCTAGGATTTGAAGTTTCGGAAGCAATTAACGGTGAAGAAGGAGTTGCTTTGCACTCAATTTGGAAGCCGCACCTGATTTTAATGGATATGCTGATGCCAGTTATGGACGGGTACGAAGCGACAAGACAGATCAAGCAAACTCCAGAAGGTAGAGAAACAATAATTATTGCCCTGACTGCCAGTGCTTTTGACGAACAGCGGCAAATAATTTTGTCTGCTGGTTGTGACGATTTGATCTGTAAACCGTTTCGTGAAGAGGTACTATTTGAAAAGATCGCGCATTACCTGAACCTGCGTTATATTTATGAGGAAGAAAACTCATCTACTTCTAGTTCAGCACCGAGACTGCTTCAAGATTTGACCGCCGAGGATTTGAGTGTAATGCCCGCAGACTGGGTGGTCGATTTGTACCAAGCAGCACTTTGCGTTGATGACAACCGCATCCTGGGACTCATCGAGCAAATTCCCGAAACTGAGGCAAATCTGGCTAACGCTTTAACGGATTTAGTCGATAATTTTCGGATAGATATCATTATCGATTTAACTCAATTATATTATGATGAACGACCAGCCATTACCAGCGACTCCTAGAGACATTCTGATCGTTGACGATATGCCGGACAACTTGCGACTTTTATCGACTATGCTAGAATCCAACGGGTATCAAGTCAGGAAGGCGATTAACGGACAACTGGCTCTGCAAGGGGCACAAATTTCTCCTCCGGATCTCATTTTACTAGATATTAATATGCCGAAAATGAACGGCTACGAAGTTTGTGAGAATTTAAAAAAAAATGAAAAGACTAAAGATATTCCGGTAATTTTTATTAGTGCGCTAGATGACGTGATGGAAAAAGTTAAGGCTTTTCAAGTAGGGGGAGTGGATTATATTACTAAGCCGTTTCAGGTAGAAGAAGTATTGGCCCGCGTGGAAAGCCAACTTTCTTTGCGTTCTTTGCAATCTAAACTGCAACAGCAAGCTAGGGAATTGCACGATCGCAATTCGAGATTGCAGGCAGAAATTGCCGAACGGCAGCAGGCAGAAGAATCAATCCGGTTTTTGCTGGAAACGACGCGGGCGATCGGCGAAGCTGTAGACTTTCACTCAGCTTTAGAAGTAATTCTGCGTCAAGTGGGCGAAACAATCGGATGGGATGTGGGAGAAGCTTGGATTCCCAATGCAGAAAAAACTGTGCTGAAATCTGCCCGCGGCTGGTATGCTAGCAACCCCTGCATGGAACCCTTCCGCAGCCAAAGCGAACAACTGACATTTGCCATGAATATCGGGCTGCCGGGACGAGTTTGGGCATCCAAGGAACCGGAATGGGTAGAAGATATTTCTCGGGGCTACCCGGATTTTCTCCGAAGTGAAATAGCACGAGAACTCGGATTCAAAGCTGGTTTTGGCGTGCCGATTTTGGTAGGCGATGAAGTATTGGCGGTGCTAGTTTTCTTTCAAATTTTGCCTTGTCCGAAAGACGCGCGATTTATAGACATTTTTAATGCAGTTGGCACTCAATTAGGTGCTTTGATTCAGCGAAAACAAGCTGAAGAATTGCTGCGGATTGCTGAAGAAAGATATCACAGCATTGTAGAAAATGCGATGGAAGGTATTTTTCAAAGCACTCCTTCTGGAGGCTATCTCAGCGCTAATCCAGCTTTGGCAAAGTTGTACGGTTACGACTCGCCAGCAGAACTGATGTCTAGCATTAAAAATATTGCCGAACAACTGTACGTTGACCCGGAACGCCGCCTGGAATTCGTGGCAGCTATGGATGCAGAAAATGCGGTTTCGGGGTTTGAATCTATGGTGTGCCGCAAGGACGGTAGCCGGATTTGGGTATCAGAAAATGTCCGTGCTGTTCGGGATTCACAAGGCGTTTTGATGTACTATGAGGGCACTGTTTCTGACATTACAGAACGGAAATTGGCGCAAGAAGAGCTAAAAGTTCAACAGGAACAAACCGAGAAATTGCTATTGAATATTTTGCCCCAACCAATAGCAGAACGCTTGAAGGCAGAGCAAAGCACAATTGCTGACAGTTTTGCGGAAGTAAGTGTTTTATTTGCTGATATTGTTGGGTTTACTGGGCTGTCGGCGAGAATGTCTCCTACGGAGTTGGTAAAGCGATTGAACGTGATTTTTTCTCACTTCGACCAGTTAGCTGAGATGTACGGTGTGGAGAAAATTAAGACTATTGGCGATGCTTATATGGTTGTTGGGGGATTGCCTACGCCGAAAGAGGATCACGCTGGAGCGATCGCCCAAATGGCCTTGGGAATGCAGGCAAAAATAGCCAAATTGTCGGCCGAGACAGGAGAAAAACTGGCAATTCGCATCGGCATCAATTCCGGGCCGGTGGTGGCGGGAGTGATTGGTGTTAGCAAGTTTACCTATGATTTGTGGGGAGATACGGTGAATGTGGCATCGAGGATGGAGGGTACGGGTTTTGCCGGCAGAATTCAAGTTACTGATGTTACTTACGAGCTTTTGAAAGATAAGTATTTGTTTGAGATGCGAGGGGTGATTCCGGTGAAAGGTAAGGGAGATATGAGGACTTATTGGTTGTTGGAAAAAAAATAGTCAGTAGTCAGTTGTCAGTTGTCAGTTGTCAGTTGTCAGTTGTTAGTTGTTAGTTGTCATTGGGAATTGGGAATTGGGAATTGTTAGCTGTTGACTGTTGACTGTTGACTGTTGACTAATGACTACTGACTACTGACAACTGACAACTGACAACTGACTACTAACTACTGACTACTGACTACTGACTACTGACTACTGACTACTGACTACTAACTACTGACTACTGACTACTGACTACTGACTACTGACTACTGACTTCTGCTATGATGAAAGTAGTTAACGAAACTTTACATAATAGCCGTGACTGCACAAGAATTAGTATCTGCAACCAGCTTTGAAAAATTAATTTGGACTTGGAAAGGTCACAAAATCCAATATACCGTCCAAGGAACCGGCCGCCCTTTGGTGTTGATTCACGGGTTTGGGGCTTCTATAGGACATTGGCGGCAAAATATCCCCGCACTCGCGGCGGGCGGCTACCGGGTATTTGCGCTGGACTTGTTGGGATTCGGGGCTTCTGGCAAACCTGCGCTTGATTATACGCTGGAATTGTGGGAAGAATTGCTGACAGATTTCTGGACAGAATTTGTGCGGGAACCGGCGGTATTTGTCGGAAATTCGATCGGCGCTTTGCTGAGTTTGATGGTAGTCGCCAACCATCCAGAAATATCTGCAGGCGGTGTGTTGATCAACTGTGCCGGCGGGCTCAACCACCGGCCGGAGGAACTGAATTTCCCGCTGCGATTAGTGATGGGGACTTTTAGTAAGTTAGTTCGATCGCCCCTCGTCGGCCCGTTTGTCTTCAACAACATCCGCCAAAAACACCGCATCCGCAACACCCTGCGCCAAGTCTACGGGAACCGCGAAGCCATCACCGACGAACTCGTAGAACTCCTCCACGCCCCCTCCTGCGAACCCGGAGCTCAACAGGTGTTTGCCTCGATTCTCACAGCCCCAGCAGGCCCTCAACCGTCAGAATTGCTGCCAAAGGTCGATCGTCCGTTACTGGTACTTTGGGGTGCAGATGACCCCTGGACTCCCATCGCCGGCAGCAAAATTTACCAAGAATTGGCCGCCAACGATAAACCAGTGAAATTTGTTTCAATTCCCAACACGGGCCACTGTCCCCACGACGAGCGGCCCAGTGAAGTCAACGCTCTGATTTTGGACTGGATGCAGGAATTGAAGTGAAATATTTCTGGTGAATGCAAGGGAGAAGGCGATCGAGCAAAACCCTTGCATTCCAAAGGTTCTACCTCGCTCCACCGCACCTGCACCCAGGCTGGGAAAGACTCAAAAAAAAACTTTTGCAAAAACTATTGACAGCTTCCACCGAGTCGGCTATATTGATGGACGTGTGAGGAGCGAACCAGAAAAAGCACCGAGACGAAACACGGCCAGTCGTCGGTGCTTTTTCTGTGAAAAGGCACTTTTAAGAATTGTAGGTTAGTTGAAATCCTCGGCGGTTAGAAACAGCGTCTATACAAACCGTTTCCGCCTCTGGAGATTAAGAAATATAGAATTAGAGAGAAATCCTCGGCGGTTAGAAACCGCCTCTTGTCAAACCATGTCCGCCTCCGCGGACTAAGAAATATAGAATTTGAAAGAAATGTGCGATGGCTTACGCCCCGCTACGCTACGACTCTTCAACCCGCTGGGAGTCGGTGAAAGTTTTTGTAAACAGATATCTTGCACCAATCGTGTGGAAGCTTTTTATGGGCGGGCTCTCCTGCCCAACCCTACTCCCCACAAGAAAATGGTGCAAGATGTGAATTTTGACCGTCATTCCTGCGTTATATCAAATCCTCTCTTCATCGGAATAGTAAATTCAGGCGTTGACTGTTAACAGTTAACAGTTAACAGTTAACAGTTAACTTCATGTCTGAGTGCAACCGGAATTGATATTATTCGTGCTACAAATATCAACGATCGCCCAAAACAAACTCTTCGATCGCCGCCGCCACCCCATCTTCCTCCACATCCGGCGCTACCCAATCAGCACCAGCCTTCACGCCGTCAGGAGCATTCCCCATCGCCACGCCCACACCCGCGTAGGAAATCATTTCCAGATCGTTAAAATTGTCGCCGATCGCCATCACCTGAGCCGGCTGCAAACCCAACAATTCCTCGGCTAAATACTGCACCCCATCTCCCTTACTCGCCAAAGGATGCGTCGCTTCAAAAAAAGTAGCCACCGATCGAGTCAAATAAAGCTCCGCAGGCGTGTAGCGCTTCCGCATACTGCTGAGCAAGCCGTCAAGTGCCTCCGGATTCTCGCACAAAGCCAAAACCTTCGTCGGTTCCCCCGGAATATCTCGCCGCAAATCTTTAATTACAATTGGTTCAATGCCCGATCGTTGAGCATAAATTCGGGTAGCTGCGGTAATTTGGGGCACGTAAAGTTTGTCGTCAATGTAGAAATGGATCGAAAGGATCGATCGCGAATGCACTTCTTCAAAATAATCTAACAGTTGCAAAGCAGTTTGTTTCGACAGCGACAAGTGTCGCAGCCGCTTTTGAGTCGCCGGATCTTGAATCCACGCGCCCTGGTAGCAAATCAGCGGCAAAGTTGAGCCGATTTCTGAGTGAAAACGCAAAGCCGACTGGTACATCCTGCCCGTCGCAACGGCCACTTTCACTCCCCGCGACTCAGCAGCCAAAATTGCCTGCTTGACGGGTTTTCGGATTTCATTTGACAAACCTGCGATCGTGCCGTCGATATCCAGTACCAGCAGTTTAATCTCTGCGGTGCCAAAAGCGCGATCGGCCGCAGTAGCTGGATTTGAGGCAATTATATTCTGCATGATTTTTTGGAGATTTTAGCTGTTGATTTGCACGCACCAGTTTATTTTGGCACTGGCGATCGGCTTTGTTTGCATCTAGATTGTCTGTTATGTTTGAGGAGGACATTGGAAGAGCCAGAAAAGCCAGAGCACAAAAGGATGGAGAGGATTTGACTGCCAACGGGAACAAATCATTGAAATATACAATAATTTAAATGCCAGTAGTACCTCCGCCGATCGCCCAGAACTCTCTCAAGAGCGCCTCAAAACACTTTTTGTCTGAGTCCCGATCGCAGCCGGTTTACCGATTCGCTTACCCCTCCTCTTGATGCGATCTTGATTTACACTTACCTCACAGTATCGCAGGCAATATCTCAACCATTATCTCACCATTCATTCCCGCTTATTCAATTGAAAATTCTCATTCAAAAACAATCATTTATTTCCCGTTGATTCAGCTAGCATTCTCAACTTAAACTTTTACTTTTTCCAACACCCTCAAACAGCATGATTGCCATCCCCGGATACCGCATTGACGGAGAAATTTATACAAACCATCGCACAGTTATTTATCGAGGAATGCAGCTTGACGAACAAAAACCCGTTATCCTCAAAACCCTCGCCCAGCCCTACCCCACCCCAGCACAAATAGCCCAACTCCTGCACGAATCCGAAATTATTAAAAATTTGAATTTGCCAGGAATAGTACAATTTTATCGACTCGAAAAATACAATCACTTTCCTGTTTTAATTTTAGAAGATTTTGGCGGCATTTCTCTAAAAGAATTTCTCAGCAACAACCAGCTAGACTTACAACAATTTTTGCAAATCGCCATCAAGCTAGCAGAAACTCTCGGCCAACTCCACGAGCACCACATCATCCACAAAGATATTAAACCGAGCAATATTATTGTCAATATCGAGACAGGGGATGTCAAAATTGCTGATTTTGCGATCGCCTCCCTGCTACCGGGCGAAAACCCCGCCCCTGGCCATCCCAATTTACTCGAAGGCACCCTCGCCTATATGTCTCCAGAACAAACTGGACGGATGAATCGGGCGATCGACTACCGCACCGATTTTTATTCTCTCGGCATCACCTTTTATGAAATGCTCTGCGGCGAATTGCCTTTTAGTGCGATCGATCCGATGGAATTAGTACACTGCCATCTTGCCAAAAATCCAGTTACTCCTTGCGAGAAAATAAACCACAAAATAAACAGCACAATCAATCAACCAAAAATCCCTCAAGTCGTTTCCGATCTCGTCATGAAACTCTTAGCAAAAACCGCCGAAGACAGGTATCAAAGTGCTTTGGGAATTTGGTACGACTTAGAAAAATGTCTCGCCGGGCTGCAAACCACAGGCGAAATTCCTCACATCGCCCTCGGCGAGCAAGATCGATCGACTCACCTGCAAATTTCCCAAAAACTTTACGGGCGAGAAACCGAAGTTAATCAGCTTCTGAGTACCTTCGATCGCATAAAACGCGGCAACACAGAAATAATCTTAATTTCCGGTTGTGCAGGTTTGGGAAAATCCTGTTTAGTCTATGAAATTCACAAATCAATACTGCGGGAAAACGGGTATTTTATCGACAGCAAATTTGAAAAATTTAAGCGCGATATTCCCTACGCTTTTTTACTCCAAGCTTTTCAAGACTTGTTGCGGCAAATCCTCACAGAAACAGCCGCCAAACTTCAAGTTTGGAGGCAGAAAATTTTAAATGCCCTGGGCGGCAACTGCCAAGTAATTATTGAAGTAATTCCAGAAGTAGAAATGATTGTCGGGCAGCAGCCCCCAGTACCAGATTTAGGAGCAAATGAATCTCAAAATCGCTTTAACTTAGTATTTCAAAAATTCATCCGCGTCTTTACTCAAAAAGCACACCCGCTGGTAATTTTTCTCGAAGACTTGCAGTGGGTAGATTCAGCATCGCTCAAGTTAATCCAACTGCTAGCAACAAACCTCGAAAGTCAATATTTATTAATAATTGGAGCCTATCGAGAACAAGAAGTAGATGCAAATCATCCCGTAATGCTCACCGCCGAAGCAATTAGAAAAGCAGGCGGAACACTCAGCGCGATTGCCCTTTCGCCTTTAGATATTAACAGCGTCAATCAATTCGTTGCAGATACTCTCAACTGCCCGCCAGAAAAATCGCTAGATTTAGCAGAATTGCTTTTGCAAAAAACAGGAGGAAATCCATTTTTCTTAACTCAACTGCTGAAATATCTTTACTCACAAAAATTGCTACAATTTAAATCGGCACCTGCCAATAATTCTGTTATTAATAAAGCCGAACCTAACATTGATGAGTCGCGCCCCAAAACAGCAGCTCCAGTTTGGAAAAAATGCGAAATCACAGGTGAGTGGCAGTGGGATATCGAACAAATCCAAGAAATAGCAATAACTGACAATGTTGTAGAATTGACGATCTACAACATTCAGAAACTTTCAGAAACTACGCAGGAATTGCTCAAATTAGCCGCTTGTATTGGCAACAAATTTGATTTAGGAATTCTTTCAAAAATCTGCAAAAAATCTCTAATTGCCACAGCAACCGACCTCTGGGAAGCACTTCAGTCCGGTCTGATTTTGCCCGTAAATAACGCCTACAAAATTCCGCTTGCACTAGCAGCCAGCACAGAAGTAACAGACAAAATATCTAGAGATTTTACAGATGAATTTTCCCTGCCAGTAACTGATGCTGCGGGCGCAACTTATAAATTTTTGCACGAGCGAGTTCAGCAAGCCGCTTACGCTTTAATATCCGAATCTCAGAAACAAGAAACCCATCTCGAAATCGGCAGATTTCTGCTGCAAAACGCACCTCCAGAGCAATTGGAAGACTATGTTTTCGATACAGTCAACCAACTAAATGCCGCCCGAAAAATCATCAGCAGTGAATCAGAAAAATTTCAATTATGCCAATTAAATTTAATTGCAGGGCGCAAAGCAAAAGCCAGTGCAGCTTACGAACTCGCCCTCAAATATTTAACCGCCGGTATTGAATTGCTTCCGGCAGAAACTTGGCAAACAAACTACGATTTGACTCTGGCACTTTACGAGTCAGCGGCAGAAGCAGCTTACCTCAATGCCGAATTTGCACAAATGCAAACATGGGCAGAAATTGTCCTGCAGCACGCAAAAAATGAACTAGACAAAATCAAAGTTTTTGAAATCAGAATCACAGCTTGTGCGATGCAAACCCAACTGCAAGAATCAGTCAAAATTGGTCTAGAAGCACTAAAAATGTTGGGAATAAACTTTCCTGAATCGCCAACTCCCCTCCACATTCAGCAAGCACTTACCAAAACCGCAGCTTATTTAACCGGAAAAAAAATAGAAGATTTAATTGACTTGCCGGCGATGACAAATCCGCGCAAATTAGCAACTATGCGCGTGCTTTCCAGTATGTTTTCAGCTACGTTTATAGTTGAACCCGTGCTGCTGCCGCTAATAGTGTGCGAGCAAGTTCATTTGTCGATTAACTACGGAAATTCTGCTTTTTCTGCTTTCGGTTATGCTAATTACGGAGCAATTTTGAAAAGAATAGTTAGAGATATTGAATCGGGCGATCGCTTCGGTCAATTAGCTTTAAATTTGATCGATCGACTAAATGCTTTAGAATTCAAAAGCAAGACCCTTAATTTAGTAGCATTCGTTTTGATGCACGGCAAGCATCACGTTAAAGACACTTTACCGCTGTTAGAGGAAGCCTATCAAAACGCCCTCGAAAATGGTGATTTAGAATCTGTCGGATATGCTGCCGTAAATATTTGTCAGTCTTTATATTTCATCGGTCAAGAATTGCCGCAACTCGAACAAAAAATGGCAAATTACAACCATTTATTATTGCAACTCAAGCAAGAAACGGTATTGACTTGGAATCAAATATATCGGCAAACAGTTTTGCAATTGATGGGAAACTTGGAAAATTCCGAGATTTTATTAAGTGTAGCTTGCAGCGAAAAAAAAATGTTGCCGCTGCTTGTGAAAGCTAACGATCGCGTCGGTCTCCAGCACTTTTATTTGCAAAAATTAATATTGTCATATTTGTTGGGAAATGTCGAGCAAGCATTACAAAATGCAGCGCAAGCCGAAGTTTATTTAGACGGAGTAGCGGGCTCGATCAATGTTTCTGAATACCATTTTTACGATGCTCTTGCCCGACTATCAGCCTATCCGATCGCAACAAGTGAGGAACAAGAAGAGCATCTTTTTTACATTAGGAGCAACCTCAAAAAACTGGAAAAAAAAGCGCTATCTGCGCCGATGAACCTCCGACACAAATGCGACTTGATTGCTGCCGAAACAGCGCGAATTTTGGGGAACATTGTTACAGCAATGGAATATTACGACTGTGCAATTTCCGGAGCGCAAGAAAACGGATACATACAGGTACAAGCACTCGCAGCAGAATTGGCAGGAGCATTTTATCTATCCATAGGACGAGAAAAAATCGCTAAAACTTACTTGACAGAAGCGCGTTATTGCTACGAGCGCTGGGGAGCGGCAGCCAAAGTAAGACATTTAGAATCAAAATACTGGCAGTTGCTAACTTCAGCCTCGATTTCAACTAATATCGAAACTCACAAATCTACGAGCAGCGCTTGCACTACGAGCGGCGGTGCAGGGATGCTAGACATCACAACCGCAGTCAAAGCATCACAGACATTAGCCAGCGAAATAGTTCTAGACAAATTGCTGGCAAAAATGATGAAAATTGTGATTGAAAATGCCGGGGGAGAAAAAGGTTTTTTAATAATAGAAAAAAATCAAAGATGGGTGATTGAAGCATCAGGATTTGTAGATGCCGATCGCGTTGCTGTCATGCAATCAATTCCCATAGATTTTGTAGATGAGGAGCAAAAAGTAACTTTGCTAGCAGTTGCAGTCGTTAATTACGTCGCCCGCACCCAGGAAAGTATAGTTTTAAACGATGCCAGCCGCGAAGGACAATTTACTCGCGCACCTTATATACTTGCCGTTCAACCTAAATCAATTCTTTGTACTCCGTTAATCCATCAAGGCAAACTGAGCGGCATTTTATATTTAGAAAACAATCTGACTACAGGTGCTTTTACGCCAGACAGATTAGAAATATTAAAACTGCTGTCTTCTCAAATTTCTATCTCGATCGAAAACGCCCAACTTTACACAAACTTGCAGCAATTCAATCTGAATCTCGAAAAGTTAGTACAGCAACGTACTTCGGAGCTATCGCAAACTTTAGAAGACTTAAAGTCTGCCCAAAAGAAACTGGTTGAATCGGAAAAAATGGCCGCCCTTGGTGGGTTGGTTGCAGGTGTTGCCCACGAAATCAATACTCCCATCGGCATCGGCATCACTGCCGCTTCTTTGCTGGCGGAAAAAGTCACGAAATTTTTTGAGCTTTACAGCAAGGGGCAAATTAAACGTTCCGAGTTAGAAAAGTTTCTGGATACGGCCATGCAAAGCAGTAATATGATCTTATCAAACCTGACGCGGGCGGCTGACTTGATTCACAGTTTCAAAGAAGTGGCTGTAGATCAGTCGAGCGAATTAAAACGCACGTTTAATGTGAAAAACTATCTAGAAGAGATTTTGACATCTTTAACCGCCAAACTAAGACAAACCAAACACAAAATAGAGATTAGGTGCGATGAAAATATTGTACTGGACAGTTACCCGGGCGTGCTGTGTCAAATTGTGACAAATCTGGTGTTGAATTCCTTAATTCACGCTTACGATGCAGAAGACGAAGGGATTCTGGCTTTTGATTTTAAACTAGAGGGCGATCGGCTAATATTTGAATATGCCGATAACGGCAAAGGAATTACCCCTGAAAATCTCAGTAAAATCTTTGAACCGTTTTTTACTACCAAAAGAGGCAAGGGCGGCACAGGATTGGGACTGCACATTATTTACAACCTCGTCACGCAAAAACTAAAAGGCACAGTTACCTGCGAAAGTCAAAGGAACAAAGGCACAAGATTTATGATTGAATTTCCGGCTCAAATTAGCAATTAGTTATTATAGCGCCAGTTTTAATATAGTTTGATTTAGGAGATAAATAAATGTCAGAAGCTAGTAAATATCTGTTCGCTGCGGGCGATGACGAATTAATAGTGGCGGGCGATGATGAATTAATATTTGCTGAAGAAGACGAAGCGGAAGACAAGCCAATTGAAGCCTTTTGGAAAATCTTAATTGTAGACGATGAAATAGAAATTCACAATATTACAAAACTAGCTTTAAATGAATTTATATTTGAAAATAAATCCCTGAAATTTATTAGCGCTTTTTCTGGAAAAGAAGCTAAAGAAATTGTCCAAACCCATTCAGATATAGCATTGATTTTACTGGATGTAGTGATGGAAACAGAAGAGGCAGGCTTGGAAGTAGTAAAATACATCCGCGATATTTTAGACAATAAAATAGTGCGGATTATTTTGCGTACCGGACAGCCGGGACAAGTGCCAGAAGATGTCGTAATTGTCAGCTACGATATTAATGATTATAAGACTAAAACGGAGCTAACAAACAAAAAGTTATTTACCACGGTAGTAACAGCGCTGAGAGCATTTCGCGCCCTGACTCAAATCGAAGCCAGCAAAAGCGAACTCGAAAAAATTGCAACTGCTTCCGCCCGCTTTGTTCCCCGCGAATTTTTAAAATTTCTCAAGATTGAAAGCATTGTTGATGCCAGATTGGGAGACTCTGTACAGGCAGAAATGACGATTATGTTTGCGGATATTCGTTCATTTACAAGTCTATCAGAAAGTATGTCTCCTAGAGAAAACTTTGAGTTTCTCAACTCTTATTTGAGCCGAGTTGGTCCAGTTATCCGCCAGTACAACGGTTTTATAGATAAATACATTGGTGACGGAATTATGGCGCTGTTTCCTAACTGTGCTGAAGATGCGGTGCAGGCAGCAATTGAGATGCAGCAGCAAGTTAAAATTTATAACAGACACAGGCAAAATAGCGGCTATCAACCTATTTCGATAGGGATTGGTTTGCATACGGGAACTTTAATGTTGGGTACTATTGGCGAAGCGGAACGGATGGAAAGTACGGTAATTTCTGATGCTGTGAATTTAGCAGCGCGGGTGGAAGGATTGACAAAGCTTTACGGAGTCAGTATTGTAGCTAGCGTCCAAACTCTTTGCCGGATAGACGATCCACAAAATTATAAGTGTCGGTTTCTCGATCGCGTTCAAGTAAAAGGAAAACAAACACCTGTTGCTGTATTTGAAATTTACGACGGCGACTCGGATATGATGATCGAACTAAAAGGACAAACCCAAACTGATTTTGAACAGGGCATTTTTTTTCACTACCAGCAGCAATTCGCGCAAGCAAGACAAATGTTTTTGCGCGTGTTGCAAGTCAACAAGTATGATAAGGCTGCACAGTTTTATGCAGAACGTTGCGATATGTTGATGAAGAATGCAGTCATTCTGACTCTGGAAGGAATTGAAATTTAGGGAATTGGGAATTGGGAATTGGGAATTGGGCATAGGGCATGGGGCATTGGGCAAACAGGGAATTGGCAAAACAGGGCAATTGGGCAAACAGGGAATTGGGAATTGGGCATAGGGCAAACCGGGCATAGGGCAAACCGGGCATAGGGCATCAGCTAAGATAGTGAACAGTCAACTGTCAACAGTTAACAGTCAACAGTTAACAGTCAACAGCGAACAGTCAACAGTTAACAGTCAACAGTTAACAGTCAACAGCGAACAGTCAACAGTTAACAGCGAACAGCGAACAGCGAACCGCGAACAAATAACTTAATTTATGCGCTTAAAATCCCTTGATGTTTTTCGCGGAATTGCGATCGCCTCAATGATTCTAGTCAACAATCCGGGCAGTTGGAAACACATTTACTGGCCGCTAGAACACGCAGAGTGGCACGGCTGCACTCCCACAGACTTAGTATTTCCGTTTTTCCTGTTCATCCTTGGCTGCGCGATGTCTTTCTCGCTGTCAAAATATACCGAAACTACTACAAAAATAAACACAAATATTTACTGGCGAATTGCGCGGCGCGCGGCGATTTTATTTATATTAGGATTGCTGCTAAATACATCTTCGATCGCCCTTGACGTACTTCTCAACAGCGCCCCAGTGGAAAACTTCGGTAAAATCCGCATCATGGGAGTATTGCAGCGCATCGGCTTAGCGTATTTCATCAGTGCGATCGCCATTCTCAACCTTTCCCCCCGCCATCAAAAACTGCTCGCGATTGCCGTACTTTTGGGCTATTGGGCTGCACTAACCGCAGGCGCTGTAGGGGGGTACACTGCCGGCGAACTCACGCCAGAAGGAAATTTAGGAGGATATGTCGATCGGCTAATTCTCGGCAGCCAACACCTGTACAAAGGAGGCCCCTTCGATCCCGAAGGATTGTTGAGTACCTTACCCGCAGTTGTAACAGTTCTCATCGGCTACTTTACAGGGGAATGGTTGCGCGTGCAGCCAATTAAAACCCGCACCAGTTTAAATTTAGCAAGATGCGGCCTCATTTGCTTGGTAATCGGCCGTTTGTGGGGATTTTTATTTCCAATCAACAAACAACTGTGGACGAGTTCCTATGTAGTTTTTACCGCAGGTTGGGCGCTGCTATTGCTAGCAGCTTGCTACGAAACAATAGAAGTGCGGAATTGGAAATGGGGGCGGCCGTTTGAAATCATGGGAGTGAATGCTATTTTCCTGTTTGTTGCTTCCGGGATTGTCGCCAGACTTCTGTTAAAAACTCATATCGGTAGCGGCGAAAATGCTCCAACTACCTACACTTGGATTTACGAAAACTGGTTTGTGCCGTGGGCCGGGCCGTTGAACGGTTCTCTGGCTTTTGCAGTGACAGCGGTATTGTGTTGGTGGTTGGTTTTGTATGGAATGTACCGCCGAGGTTGGGCGATAAAAATTTGAGTAAAATAACAGAATATCGAGATACTCAACTTCTTTAAAATGAAGCAGGTTTGTAGTGAGGACTTTAGTCCGAACGATCGAACCATTTTTATGATGGTTGTATCGAAAAACTCGATCGCATTCTGAAAAGTTCTTAAATTTGAGTTGGATCGATACCCAATTCTTGCAGTTTTGCAGCCATCCGATCGCGCTGTTGCTGAATTTCATCGCGCTGTTGCTGAATTTCATCCCGCTGTTCGATTAACTCTACATAAGACAAAAACCGCTGTCCGTCGGGACGAATCACCTCTAATTCCGGTTCTGCAAACACGAACCGGACTCCCAGACGCGGACTCACCCACCCATCCAAGGATTCAATTACCGCTAGTCCTGTTTCCGTTCTTTGCCATCCAGTTAGATCGTTGCGTTCTGGATCGTAGAGATAATATTCTTCTACACCAAAGCGGTTGTAAAACTGCAACTTCAGCGCCATTTCCGATAACTTATTTCCCGGTGACAAAATCTCAAAAACGACTTGCGGAGCGATATTATCTTCCAGCCATTGTTGGTAAGATCCGCGATATCCTTTGGGTCTCCCAAATACCACCATGACATCGGGGGCGCGCTTCGTCTTATTGTCACCTTCAATGGGATACCACAATAAATCCCCGGCTACGAATACAGTCGGATTGTCTTTAAATAAAGCTTCGCACCCTTCTTTGAGCTTGACAATCCAACCAAATTGGAGCGTGTTATCTGACATGGGCTGTCCGTCGCTGTCTGGATACAGAACTTTTTCTGGTTGTTGAGTTGGTAGCGGCTCAGTTTGTACTTGAAGAGTCATTTCGGTTGCCCCAGAAACTTCCAAACCTAATTATAGCCTGCCAGAGCGATCGCAAGAGTTGGCGATCGCCCATGAAATTGTGGAAGATAAACACAAAGGCTCGATGAAAACAATAAATGCTCAAACTCCCATTTAAATTCGCTTTTAAAATCGATCGCACCTTCCTCATCGCCCTGGTGGTGATTCCAACCATCGATATAGCGCTGAATAAATTATCTGGTGCGATCGCCCTCGAACAAGGGATGACTCCCATTTGGCCCTCCACCGGGGTTTATGTCGCAGCCATTTTACTCTTTGGCTACCGTTTGCTTCCAATTCTTTGCATAAGTAGCTTACTCGCTAGCTTCATCCTCTGGCAATCCACCTATCCGCAAAACACTCTGGCAGTTGCACTGATTTTTGTATTTTCTTCAACCATCGACGCGCTCATCGTTCCCTTCTTATACAACCGCTGGATTCCCAAAGGCAACCTATTCTCCAAAGTTGGGAATATTTTTAAGTATGCAGTCATTATCTTGCCTAGCCCTGCCATCAATGCAGCGATTGGCGTGTTTGCCACCTGCGTGGGAGGAGCCGCACCCTGGAACTTTTACTGGAGCTACTGGCAGCAGTGGTATGTCATGGGCGTTTCCACCTTACTCACCCTCACGCCGATTATCCTAGTTTGGAGTCCCCAAGCCAAACCTTTACAGCCGTTTCAGCAGCGACAACTGCCGGAAATGGGCATCGTAATCTTTATCCTGGCGGTAATCTGTCAGATTAACTTTGCCACCAAAGCGCCACTGGAATATTTACTGTTGCTTCCTTTGCTGTGGTGTGCATTTCGTCTGGGGGAACGGGTGTCAACGGCGCTGCTGCTGCTGGTGGAAATTGCGGTGCTGACGGCTGCTAAATTCCACATGGGATCGTTTGCAGATAAACCACTGATGGCAGCCATGTTGCTATTGCAATCATTTATGGCTGTAGCAGCACTGATTACTTTTGCAACTTTGGCAATTGTCAACGAAAATAAATCTGCTGAATTGAACCTTCTTCATGCCAAAAATGAACTGGAACAGCGGGTGGAAGAACGCACCGCAGAACTAAAAGAGGCAACATTGCTGGCAGAAAGCGCCAACCAAGCCAAGAGCGAATTTTTGGCAAATATGAGCCATGAATTCCGCACGCCTCTCAATGGAATTTTAGGCTATGCTCAGATTTTGCAGCGATCGCGAACTCTGTGCGAAACCGATCGCAAAAGTAGCAATATTATCTATCAGTGCGGCGAACATTTGCTAACGCTGATTAATGATGTCCTAGACCTCGCCAAGATTGAAGCCCGGAAAATGGATCTTCATCCGAAAGATACACACTTGCTATCATTTTTGCAAAGTGTCGTAGAAATATCCCAAATTCGTAGCGAACAAAAAGATATTCATTTTTCCTATAAAACAGATGCGAACTTGCCGGCGGGCGTACAAGTAGACGATAAACGCCTGCGGCAAGTATTGATTAATCTGTTGGGTAACGCAATTAAATTTACTGATGTTGGTTCTGTCACCTTTCGGGTTAGCGCGATCGACCGTCACTCTCTGGCAGACTCAATTCTCTGGACATTGCGGTTTGAAATCCAGGATACTGGAGTAGGGATGAGTGCCGCACAACTAGAAAAAATTTTTATGCCGTTTGAACAAGTAGGCAAAATCGAAAAACAAACAGAAGGAACTGGATTGGGATTAACCATTAGTCAAACCATCGTGCAGATGATGGGCAGCCAGATTCAGGTTGAAAGTATTCTAGGAAAAGGCAGTCATTTTTGGTTCGAGGTGGTATTGCCGGAAGCACAGGAATGGATGATTGGTTCGCGGGTGACTGCCTCCGGTACAGTAATGGGGTATGAGGGCGATCGGCGCAAAATTCTGCTGGTAGACGATCGCTGGGAAAACCTCGCTGTGCTGACTAATCTCTTGGAGCCGATCGGCTTTGAAATCACTACAGCCACTAACGGTAAAGAGGGACTCGATCGATCGCACAGCCTGCATCCCGATTTGGTCATTACAGACTTAGCGATGCCCGTGATGAACGGATTTGAAATGGTCAAGCAAATCCGCCAATCTGAAGCCCTGAAAAATCAAATTATTATTGCTTCGTCAGCCAGCGTCTTTGAATTTGACCGCCAGGAAGCCCGCGCCGCCGGCTGTAACGACTTCCTGCCCAAACCCGTGCAAGCCGAAGAATTGCTGGATCAACTCCAGCAATATCTTCAGTTAAAGTGGATTTATGAAATAATAAACACAGTCGAGGCAGCTTCTGCCCCAGATTTAGATGCCAGCAATACGGATTTGAAGATGCCAGCACCTCACGAACTCCAGAGACTGTACGAGGCAGTGCAGCGGTGTCGAGTGGCAGATATCCAAGCCGAAATGCAGCGGATTAATGCACTTGACCCCCAGTACAGAGCCTTTACCGAGCGCATACTCGTCCTAGTCGATGAGTTTGACATAGATGCGATCGGCGCACTGATTGAACCTTATCTTTGAGTGCATATAAATTTGGTCGCCAACCCCCGAATATATCCGCATTCGCAATTCTTAAATCTCAAATAAGTAAGTCCACATTAAACATAAGCTCTAGCTAAAAAGCTTTCCGTACAAGCATTCCTTCTTCCTTCTTCCTTCTCCCGACTTCCATCGGACTGATGACCTTGTACGGAAAGCAGTTGTCAGTTGTCAGTTGGTAGGGGCGGTGGATGGTGCGGGCCCGCCCTTAGTTGCCAGTTGTTACAAATAACAAATAACAAATAACAAATAACAAATAACAAATAACTACTGACTAATGACTTCCTCCTTCTACCTTTTTATCAAATCATATGCCTGCTAATTCAATTTTGATTGTTGACGATACTCCCAATAACATTCGCCTGTTATTTGACGTTTTAAATAGAGCAGATTTCGTCGTTTCTGTCGTCAAAAGCGGTGAAGCAGCCCTACAAAAACTTTCCCAGATTCAGCCAGATTTGATCTTGCTGGACGTGATGATGCCCGGAATTGACGGATTTGAGACTTGCCGCCGCATCAAAGCGCAACCAGAAAATCTTGACATTCCGATAATATTCATGACTGCCCTATCAGAAACCGATCGCATAGTCGCCGGTTTGCAACTAGGTGCAGTAGACTACATTACCAAACCAATTCAAGTCGAAGAAGTTCTGGCACGGGTGAATACTCATCTCGGTTTGCGAAACATTCAAAAACAGCTCCGTCACGAAATTTGCGATCGCAAACTTGCTGAAACCAATTTGAAACAAACCCTTGCCACCTTACAGCAGACACAAATGCAACTAATTCAAAACGAAAAAATGTCAGCTTTGGGCAATTTAGTAGCTGGTGTTGCTCACGAAATCAATAACCCGCTCGGCTTCCTCAACGGCAGCCTAAATAATACCAAAGATCACGTTCAAGACTTGCTAGAACATCTATCACTTTATCAGCAATACTATCCCAACCCAGCAGAACCCATTCAAGAGAATGCTCAAAATATTGACATAGAATTCTCGACCGAAGATTTGCCAAAATTGTTGAATTCAATGCAAGCAGCGATCGATCGCATTAAGAACATCAGCATTTCACTGCGTACTTTTGCCCGCGCCGACTCCGACTCCAAAGTTTTTTGTAACATTCACGACAGCATTAACAGTACAATCTTAATTCTCAAATATCGCCTCAAAGCTAACGAACACCGTCCTGCCATTGAACTTATCAAACTTTATGGCGATTTGCCTAAAATCGAGTGTTACTCAGGTCAGTTAAATCAAGTATTTATGAATATTCTGGCGAACGCGATCGACCTGTTTGACGAAATGGCCCAAACTCGCTCTTTTGCCGAAATTAAAGCCGGTAGCCAACAAATTGTTATCCGTACAGAAATCATCTCAGAGCGAGTGAAAATCAGCATTAGAGATAACGGTACAGGCATGAGTGAAGATGTGAAAGCTAAAATATTTGACCATTTATTTACCACAAAAACAGTTGGTAAAGGCACGGGATTGGGACTGGCGATCGCCCGTCAGATTGTGGTAGAAAAACACGGAGGTGCGATCGAAGTAAATTCGACTTTGGGAGAAGGAACAGAATTTATAATTATGTTGCCGGTTCGCAGTTCGTAGAAGTCTGGCTTTTGCGATCGACTTCAATATATAGAACCCATTTGATATCTATTCTGCGTAAATCTCAGAAACCGGGTTTCTGTCTGTATTGTCACCCAACCAAAAACTCCAAGAAACCCGGTTTCTCGCCTGCGTAAATCTCAGAAACCGGGTTTCTGTCTGTATTCGTCACCCAACCAAAAACTCCAAGAAACCCGGTTTCTCGCCTGCGTAAATCTCAGAAACCGGGTTTCTGTCTGTATTTCTCGTCACCCAACCCAAAAACTCAAAGATGTCAAATGGGTTCTATAAGACTTAGGCACGGGCGGTCAGAAACCGGGTTTTTCTGAGAATATTTCGTGAGAGCAGCAACGGCAAAAAACCCAGTTTCTTTGGTATTTATGCGTAAGTGCCGTTTAGGTTAAAATTAAATGCAGGAGGATTTAGTATGCCGGCTACGGCTCAAGAAATTTATATTCAAGTTATCCGCACTTTGTCACCAACAGAGCGGCTACGCTTGGCAACTCCGATCCTCAACGAGTTATCACAGCAAAATATCTCTGTCATCGAGCCAAGTGATACCTGGACTGAGGAAGATTGTCTCGATTTAACAACCTTTTCTTTGCAATACGCAGCTACACTTTTTGCTGAGAGTGAGGAAATCCCACCCGTTCAAGTTTCGACTAGGGACTCTACAATGCCTCAAACCCGCCCAGCTACAAGATTTTGCCCCTAAAATTCGATCGCCCCCCTCTCAACCGCTCGCTATAAAGGAGCCCAAATCGCTAAAATAAAAAAAAGATACGTAATAGGCAGGCTGGCGTCAATGATCCCAACAGTTATAGAACAATCCGGTCGCGGCGAACGCGCCTTTGACATATACTCGCGACTTTTGCGCGATCGCATCATCTTCTTGGGCCAACAGGTTGACTCCGACTTAGCCAACTTGATCGTTGCCCAATTGCTATTTTTAGACGCAGAAGATCCAGAGAAAGACATTTACCTCTATATCAACTCCCCTGGGGGTTCGGTATCAGCAGGTATGGGCATTTTTGACACAATGAACCACATCCGCCCGGACATTTGCACCATTTGTCTCGGTTTGGCAGCCAGCATGGGGGCTTTTCTGTTGAGTGCCGGCGCTAAAGGCAAGCGGATGAGTTTGCCTCACTCCCGGATCATGATCCACCAACCTCTCGGCGGAGCTCAAGGACAAGCAACAGATATTGAAATTCAGGCAAAAGAGATTTTGTACCACAAACAGCGCCTGAATCAATTTTTGGCAGATCATACCGGTCAGCCGCTTTCGCGCATTGAAGAAGATACGGAACGGGATTTCTTCATGTCCGCTGAAGAAGCAAAGGACTACGGTTTGGTGGATCAAGTGATCGATCGCCGTCCTTCGGCCAGCCGCCCGATCGCCGCTGTGGTGTAACTTGCAAGTTAAAAATCAAAAATGGGAAAATATTCTGCATTTTTGATTTTTAATTTTTAACGTTCAAAAGTACCTCTTTAATCGGAACTTACCCCGATCGCTCGATCGCCCGATGTTTCAAACCCAAAACTCACAGATGTTCGGGGCGAGAGTCCTCACCCCATACATGACTACAAAGTTAGTGGAACACCCAACAAATCGAAGGCTTT
>NZ_JADEXD010000342.1 GCF_015207285.1 Tychonema sp. LEGE 07203
GTAATTGCTCAACTAGGGGAAAAAAGGGAGCCATCAATAGAGAGAGCTTGTTGAATAGATTGATAAGCCGTCAAGCCCTGACGCTTGCCAGTATTAACCACTGAACGAACGGCAGCAAACAAATCTCGCCCCCATGAAGAACGGAAGCCATTGGTGACACGACGAAATATCACGCTCATCCGAATCGCCTGTTCACTACTATTATTCGTGGGTGGAATTGTCACATCTTCCAAAAATAGAAATAAATTGTCGATCAGCCCACCATAACGTTTTCGTAAACGGAGACCATCGGGATGATGTGGTACTAAATCCAAAAGCTTGGTTAATCTTTCCTGTAAATTTTCTCGATATCGATTGAGTCTAGTATCGTCTATTTTTGATCGTCGCCGATGGATGATAAAAGCCCTTAATAATAACCTCTTCATCCCTGGGGCAAAAATCCTGTCCCCAGCGTCAATCGCATATTGGCAATCGCGCAGTTGATGAGCACTCGCATACTTGCCATTGTGGTGCTGGGTGATTTTTTTGAGCACTAAATAAGTCTGACACCCAAATATCGGGACGATGTTCTGCCAGAACTTCCTTCATTACCTCACTTCCTCGACTCGGGCGGATGACGTGTAAACAAACATCCTGATTCTGAAACACCCACTCCCACTGGTTTTGTCCGTTCACTCTCGCACTGGTTTCGTCTGAGCAAATTAATTTTGCCCGCCGCAACCGTTGCAATATTTGACTTACTTGCTCATCTAAACTGGTTTTGACTTGCACCAGCAAGTTAGCGATTGCTCCTTCGGATATCTTGAGTCCAAAGACTTCTCCAAATATGGACGACAGCCGTTCGTAGCTGATGGCATGAGTGTAACGCAGATATGTAACTAAGCTTTGAATCGAACTACCAAACGGTGAACCTGGTTCCATTCCTAATGGTACAGGTGCAACATACTCGGTTTGACAGCAGGCACACTGACCACCATAACGTTCTATTCTGGTGATGATGGGGCGAATTGGTGGAATTTCGATTTTTTCGTAGACGGATTGCAATTTTTGTGTGGCGGCGGTGACTTTTTCTCCACACTGGGGACAATTTTTGAGTTGGGCGATGATTGTTTGGTCGGGTTCAGGATGTAGCTCTCTTCCTCCTCCGACTCTTCCAACGCTTCTTTGTCTTTTAATCCCCTGAATTTTTGATGGCTTAATGTTGGGCTTAAATCCCTTTGATGGCGGAGTGCTGGAATTTTTGCTAGTTTTGGTGGGAGATCGGTCTGCTTTTGGTTGGTATGTGGCTAATGCTGCGCTGAGTTTTTG
>NZ_JADEXD010000182.1 GCF_015207285.1 Tychonema sp. LEGE 07203
CAGGATATTAGTTACCAAATCGCCTACCCAGCGCCCCAAAATATAAGCAACTCCCAGAATTAGGGCTGCTGTGAAAATGTTGGGAAGCGCGCCCAAAATGTCGTTGAGCATCGCGATCGCCGGCAGCGAAATCGCCTGGATGTCCAAAGCGTTCAAAGCTGCGATGGCTGTGGGAATCAAAATCAACACGTAGACGATCGTACCGATAATCCACGACAGCGATTGTCCGCCCGAACT
The DNA here is from genome assembly GCF_015207285.1 of Tychonema sp. LEGE 07203. Classification (GTDB taxonomy): domain Bacteria; phylum Cyanobacteriota; class Cyanobacteriia; order Cyanobacteriales; family Microcoleaceae; genus Microcoleus. The sequence goes on from NZ_JADEXD010000182.1 coordinate 238, forward strand.
CCGAGAAATGCCAAACCGAGCGCCCAAGCTGTCCGCCCCAGCAGCAGCCAGCAGGTTCGTAACAATCCGCTGCACCACTTGAGCCAGCAGCCAGCCCACAAACCCGATCAGCAAAGCTTCCAGAATTTTTGGAATTGCTGCCAAAATTTGGTTGAGCAAATTATTAACTGGTAGCAAAGCCTGCTGCAAATCCAGCGATTCGAGAACCAGCGGCAAAAACAGCAGAAAAATGAACCAGTACAGCGCATTCGCCAGAGTATCGCTCAGCAGCAAGGGATTCTCGGTAGGTGCATTCCCCACCTGCTGGTTCAAGCGCTCGTCCACGCCAAAAGTCCGCATCGCCCGCGATAGAGCCAATTTAGCAACTGTCGCCAACACCCAAGCAATCCCCAGAAAAATCAGGGCTTTGGCTAACTTCGGCAAAGCACCAGCAATTTGATTGAGAAAAGTATTGAGAGGTTGCGAGACAGCCGTTAAATTGAGCCGGTTGAAAAAGGCAACTAGGAAAAAGATAAAAATGATCCAGAACACCGCTGCTGAGATCCATTTTTCCACTTGCGGGGAGCCTTCTCCTTCCGGGCGGCCGGTAATCCAACCAGCCAGTCGGTTGTCGATAGTAGTCTTCTTGAGCAATCCCCCGACTAAAGAAGACACGAGAGCCGATACGATCAAGCCAATTAGCAGGATACCGACGGCCCAGATCAGATTTTCAATGTTTGAACCCACAACAAAATTGTTCAATCCGCGTTGGGCATCTTCCAGCGGATTCGGGGCGGGTTGGACTTGTGCCAAAATGCGTAGCGTAGCGGGGCGTAAGCCATCGGACAACACCGCTATTGGGCCCGATATCTGTTGAGTTATTTCTTGCCAAGTTTCATTCATTTTTTTCTCAGGTTAACGTCAGATTTGACAAGGAAGATAAGAAACTGTAAGAATACGCTTCTAGCTTGCAGGTTTTCATGTCAATTCGTCAAGTTTTCGAGCAATCAATTGAAATTCGCGCTGCTGCCACCTTGGTAGAGCGCTGTATAGTCGATCGCACTTTGATGCACAAGTGGCTCAATCCCCTGCTGCGCTGCGAACCCGAGGGCGAGTGGGATACTGCGGTGGGAAGCCGCAGCTTGTTCATCATAAAAATTCCGGTTTTGCAACCCACTTTAAAGAGCGTGGTGTTAGAGCGAGAACCCGGTTTAATTGTTTGGGGGTTTGACGGATTTTTTCAAGGGTGCGATCGCTGGGAATGCCAGCCCCACATCCAAGGAACTCTGTTGATTAACCGCTTTGAATTCCAAATCCCCAATCCTTTAATTAGATTTGGTTTCAATCGCTTTGCAGCTCCTTGGACAAAAAAAGACATGAAAGGCCAACTCCGCCGTCTCAAACGAGTAGCCGAGCAATTATCTCAAGAAATTAGTAATAGCTAATCGGTAATATTAATTCCGGTTGCACTCATACATGATTGTAGACTGTAGACTGTTAACTGTTAACTGTTAACTGTTGACTGTTGACTGTTAACTGTTGACAGTGAATTTACTATTCCGATGAAGAGAGGATTTGATATTATATCAAATCCGGTAGCATCTGAATGATTCAGATATATATTCTCTCCCTCTGTGTACTCTGTGTTCTCTGCGGTTAAATCATTCCGATGCAACCGGAAACGATATAACAGGAATGGGGAATCGGTAATTGGTAATAGATGAAACCTCAAAGCTAATACAAAAAGCAGCACCAATTCGCAATTTCCAGCTTCCCGATTCCCGCTTACCAAAAACTTCAGTTATATCGTTTCCGGTTGCATCAGTATAATAAAATCGAGTCAACAGTCAACAGTCAACAGTCAACAGTCAACAGTTAACAGTCAACAGTCAACAGTCAACAGTTATAAGGAGTGCAACCGGAATTGATATTATTTACTTCGCACTTCCCGATGAATTGGGCTGACAAATCATTTGTCTTGCTTGACCAGCAGTATTTTGCAACGCTGGGGAATTCTGATATAAAGCCTGCATATCTTGCAAATCTTTGATGACTCGCTCATAGATTACCACCGCTTGATTTCCATTCACTTCTAAAGCGGCAGGCCCGTAATTTTGAATCACTTCGATCAGCGATATTTTGCCATCTTTAGAAGCTGCGATTAAAGCATCGCGCAGTGCCGGCGCACTTTGCAGCCGAGTTGTCGGCGTATAAGCAACCTCGCCCAATTCTTTTAAAACAATTTCCCCAAAATAAGTATTTGCCAACCGCGTTACTAATTGGGAATCTAAAGCCACTTCTCGCGTTAATATTTCGCGCACCGCCTCGGGATTTTGTTTCGCCAGATTCAGAACGCTTTGCAGTTGAGGTGATGCTGTGCCGGTTTCTACAAAGCTTTGCAAGTCGCTCATCGGTAAAGTTACGTCAACAGCACCGTATTTTACGGTAACATTGTCTAGTGCAAAGGCTTTGGCGCTGCTCAGAAATACTGCACTTGTCGAGAGCAAAAGTGCCAAACCTAATGATAAAGATTTTGACATTTTTTTGGTAAAATGGTCTGACTGCGGTTGAATTTTGTTCGGATAACTTTGTTGAAACTTAAAGTTCATGGATTTGTGCCTCTTTACGTCAAAATACTGTTTCGATCGATCGTCTCTGCGGGTATCAGTCGGGAAAGTGGACTCAGGATTTCCGTAAATGACATAATATTGTACAGTCAGGTCGCACAAATGTAACCTATCAAAAGATAGGTGTTAATCGATCGGTTATATGTTATGGCCTTTCTCAGTAACATGAGGTGCTAGGAGTGGGCATAGGCCTGCGCCGGGCATAGGCCTGCGCCGGGCATAACTCACTTTATTGAGAACCGCTATATGCTTAAATTTAGAATAATTTGATATAGCTTTGCAAAACTTATAAAAGCAATATTTGGCTGTCGAGCAGGAGTTTATTGATAGTCGCTTTTGCGTTTGAAGTCGTGAGATCCAATAGCTGCAAGCTTAGCTAACGATCGCGAATTTAAGTTCACATATCGTCGAGCATTTCGAGCAATTGGCGAATTGCAGCAGCATCCTCAGCATTCGGAGCATTTGTCAGGTATAGTTCCAAATCGTGGCGCGCCTCAGCAAAACGCCCCATTTGATAGTAAAGAATGCCGCGATCGCGCCTTTCCCCCAGCGCATTGGGAAAAAGCAGCAACAGCCGTTCGATCGCCCCCAACACCCTCAAAGCATCGCGCTGCTGCAAATAAATCGCCTTCAGATTTCCCAGCATTCGCCCCAACAACTGCCGGCGACTTACCGGGGCGAGAAAAGCCGGCTGCAACTCCATAGGTTGACCGTAAATTTGAGAAAGTCTCCCTTGACAATCTTCAGGAAATAATATCTCGCCCCTATTAAAAGCATCAACAAAAATACCAGCATCTTCAAAATCCGGCTGAATCAAAAAATGTCCCGGCATTCCAATTCCCACCATCGGAAAATCAATGCGCTTAGCAACCTCTAAATAAACCAAAGACAAAGAGATCGGAATCCCAGTGCGGCGGTCGAGCACTTGATTCAAAAAGCTGTTGCGGGGGTCATAATAATCAGCATCATTGCCCGAAAATTCCAAATCCTCATACAAATAACCGTTAATAGTTTGAATGATCCGCAGCGGATAATTTTGTGGCGGGAGGCGAAAACGCACTTCCTCCGCGATCGAATCGAGAGCATTGAGATATTCTTCCGGCTCAAAATTGGGGTATTCCTCCAAAGCCATGTACAGCGCAGCTTTCGCGAGGTCGATCGAGCCATCCGGCTGATTAATTTCTTGGTAAAAAAGTTGTCGGGCGATCGTCAAATCCATAATGATAATTTACTCAACATTAATGAACATTTTATCCGCATATCCAGTCACCAAAAAAACCCTCAACAAAACCTCTCTTTTCCTCCTCTCTGCGTTCTCTGCGCTCTCTGCGGTAAAAAAAACAGTTTTGCTACGTAACGCGCAGCTTACAGCCCAACAGTCAACCTTCAAATCCCGTGACTTTTACCAATCACCCAACTGCGGCGAAAAATCCGAGCCAGAGTCGATTCTTCCAAAGCAAAATAGATAGGTCTGCCGTGAGGACAAGTGCGCGGATTGCGAGTTTGTTGCCATTCATCCAACAAATTTTGCATTTGCAAAAGACTCAAAGAAGTGCCGTTGCGAATAGCGCTGCGACAAGCAGTAGCAACTTGAGCAGCTTGCAAATCTGCGACTTTACTCAGTTCAAAAAGCGCATCCGCACAGTCATCTCGCCCTGCCAACAATTCAGGCACTTCCCGCGCCGCCCATAGCTGTTCGCCAAAAGTTTCTACTTCCAAACCCAAGCGGGATAAATTATCAATTTGCAGCGCCGACAATTGACTGAGAATCACGGGTTTTTCGAGATGTTTTAGCTGCCAAGCCGCACACAATTGTTCGTACAAAACGCGCTCGTGAGCGATGTGCTGTTCGATCAACCACATTCCGCTGGAATGTTCCGCCACAATGTAAGTATTGTGAATTTGAGCGATCGCCCGCAGTTCCATCAATCCTATGTGATTGCCTTTTGCATCTTCGCCGCCGCCCTGGTTGTGTCGAGTTAAAACCCCGACACTGTAAGCACTTTTTTGTTCCGATGCCTTCAGTAACTGTCCCACGCGATCGGGAATATGTGGCGCTGGCAAAACTTCATCGTTTAAGTGCAAAGCCCGATCGATTGCCTCGCTAACTTGTGCTTGCCAAAAACTCGGATCGTGCAGATAAATTTCCACTTTAGCCGGGTGGCGGTTCCAGTCAATTTCTGAGGGAGAGATTTGCAGGTGAACAAAACACACGGGATAGCGATCGCGCGGACAAGTACGGGCGAAGGCGCTGAGAATAGTTTGCTCTAATTCGGGCGATCGTACAACCCGCCGGTTCACCGCCACCTTCACCCAATCCGCCCGCCTGCGGTGACAGCGATCGGGCAAACCAATTACCAACTCCAAAGACTGGGAATGGGGAATTGGGCATCGGGCATCGGGCATCGGTAATTGGTAACTCGCCCGTGTTTTTGACAAAAACAGTTGCGCCTGTGCGAAATTATATGGCGATTTATTCTTTTGAGGAATTGAAGGCAAATTTACTTTTAAATACTGCAGATCGCTTTCTCGCACCCCGCGCAGAAATTGAGGTAAAATTTGTGCCGCTGTACTGCTAGGAGTGACGTAGAAACAAGGCGTATTTCCTTGACGCAACTGCCAATTAACCTGCGGGTGACAAATAGCAATTTGCTGAATGATTGATTGAACCGATCGCATTTGCTGTGCCGCCGTCAAAAAAGTGCGGCGCACAGGCCAATTGCCAAACAAATCAGCCACAGTGACTACCGTACCAGGGGCGATCGCCGCTGTTTCCACATCCACAGCAGCGCCCGCGTTGTTGTAAACCACCCGCCAGCCCGATCGAGCATTTTTACCTCCCCCCTCGTTAAACGACGAATTTTCAACTCCCCTTAACAAGGGGGGGCTGGGGGGGGTTTCCGCAGACTCTCGATTTTCCCAAAAATCGCCCAATCCCAAATCGTTCGATCGGCTCAAAACCTCCAAACAGCCCAACTGAGCCAAACTGTGCAAAGCTTCCCCGCGAAATCCCAAAGTAGCAATGTTATAAAGATCCGCTTCTGCAGTAATTTTGCTCGTACTGTGAGGCGAAGCCGCCTGCTGCAAATTTTCCAGATCCATGCCCGTACCGTTATCTGCAACTTGCACCCGCCACTGTTCGGGCCAGACGGACACAACGATGCGAGTTGCGCCAGCATCCAGAGAATTTTCAACTAATTCTCGTACCGCAGCGGCGATCGAGTCAATCACTTCGCCTGCTGCAATTAAATTGACAACTTCTGCTGGTAAGGTTTGAATAGTAAATGGCATCGAATTTTTAGCAGTTCGTTAATTAAATTCTACATGATTCTGCCGCTCGCTACACATTATTAACGCTTGCCGAAACCGGGCTTATTTAAAAAATATTGTTTGGCAACGAGATATTTACACGTCAACCAGGTTTCTGAGGCTTCGTGCCAAACTTTTAACTATAGCCTTTCTCACTAACAGTGTTCTTGTCTGCGGCAATTTTCAGGCCATACGCAGGCAAGAAAGCCTCATTTTTTTGAGCTGCTAAACCGCAGATTAAGGCAGATTAACGCTGATGTCTTTCAATATCTACCGTCTTAAACTTGCTCCCCGACAGCCAAATTTTTTGGCAGTCGGATGTAAAAGTTTGTCCCTTTATCTTTCTCCGAATCATAAGTAATTTCCCCTTTGTGAGCATCAATAATTGACTTAGCAATCGCCGTTCCCAAGCCAGTACCAGTCCGCTTGCCATAAGTTACAAACGGTTCAAATAACTTTTCCTTAATTGCCTGCGGAATGCCCGGGCCGTTATCGTAAATGCTAATTTCTGCCCACTCCTCGCTTTGTGTCACAATAATCTCTACTCGCCCCCCGCGCCCGCCAAAAGCTTCAACAGCATTTCCAACTAAATTTTGCAAAACGCGCAAAATTTTATTTTCGTCCGCTTCCACTATCACCTCTGTTGCCTGCATCACCAAATCTACTTTTGCCGCGTCAAAATAAACTTTGTTCAACTTTTCAAACTGCTGCAATGTCTGGATGAGATTAACTGGTTTTTTACTTAATGCAGAGTTACCGCGCGAAAATTCTAATACTTCTTCAGCCATCCCCAACATTCGCTGAACTTGCAATTGAATAAGTTCGCACCACTCCTGAGTTTCCTCATCCGGGTGCATTTCTTTGAGCATTTCGCTGGAGAGCTTAATTCCGGTAAAAGGACTTTTGAAATCGTGAATAATTGTACTCACCATCTCTCCTACCAATACCATTTTTTGTTTGTGCACGAACTGGCTAACATATTGATCCGTAGTATCTCGCAAATTTTTAATAATGAAATTAAACATTTGCAATACGGAACTGCCTTTAGCTACTTCGAGAGTTGATATTAGTTCTTCGCGACATATTTTTGCCAGAGTCGAACCCGCAAATGCCACAGCTCTAGCACTGCGCGGCTCTCCGTCTAAAACTCCGAGTTCGCCAAAAAAATTGTCTGGGCCGGCGACAGCAATAGCTTGATATTTATTGTTTTCAATCTGCTTGCTAAATTCGACTTCACCTGCTAAAACTAGATATAAAAAATCGGCCGCTTCCCCTTCTTCAAAAACTACCGTTTCTTCAGCAAAACTCTCCAAAACAGCTATTTGGCACAGGTGAGCAGCTTGAAGAGGTTCAAAATAAGACATAAATCGATGAGATGCCAGATCCATGAGATAATACCTGATGCTTGACTTAAACAGTTTCTTTCTTCTATCTTCGCCGATCGGCATTGATACATTGATAAAATACAATACTGCTTTAATCGGGTTCTATGTTTGAGCATTCCCGGCCAGGAAAGGGCGAGCCTCCGGATGCCAGCGCCAGACTAGGACAGCAGCAGCAATTTTAGGAAAATTCTTAGTTGATTGACTAAAATCCATAAATATGGTAATATTTTTGAGATTTAAATTGGATGTGCGATCGAGTTATCCAACAAACCCTACAAAATTTTAACTTTACCGAGCGCGTGCAATTTAAATGTCTATCGGCGAAATTCTCAAAAATTAACGATCGCCAGATAAGACAATCGCAGCATTCTGCCCGCCAAAGCCAAAACTCAAACAAACCGCATTTCTCACAGCAGCCTCGCGCCTGCAGCGAACAAAATCTAATTCAAACCCCGGTTTTTTCAGGCCGGTGCAAGGCGCCAAAATCCCAGCTTGAATGCTCATCAAACAAAAAGCCGCGCCCAAAGCTCCCGAAGCTCCCAAAGTATGACCGGTAGCCCCCTTAGTCGAACCAACAGCAACTCCGGGGCGAAACAATTTCTGAATTAACAGCGCTTCGTGTCGGTCATTTAAATCAGTTGCAGTACCGTGAGCGTGAATAAAATCTATATCAGCCGGTGCTAAATTGCTTTGTTTCAAACATTGATTTACCGCCGCGATCGCACTTTTCCCCCCCAGGTCGGGGGCGGTAGCATAACAAGCATCATTTGTCAAGCCAAAACCCGAAACTCGTCCATAAATTTTAGCACCGCGACGGCGTGCCAGCTTGGCCGATTCTAATACAAATAAAGCCCCGCCTTCGCCGAGCACCAAGCCTTCCCGATTTTCATCAAACGGATAGCATCCAGTTTTTGCCAAAGCACCCATCCGGTTAAATCCTGCTAAAGTCAGCGGTGTAATTGGCGCTTCCACAGCACCCGCGATCGCCCGCTGGCACTCACCAGTCCGGATCGAATCAACAGCGCGGGCGATCGACTGTAGGCCCGTCGCACAAGCAGCCATCGGCGCGAACACGGGCCCCGTCGAGCCAATTGCCCTCGCCGCCGCGATCGCCCCCATGTGAGGCAAAAAATCCACAAATTGAGCATCGGGAATTGGGAATTGGGCATGGGGCATTGGGCATCGGGAATCGGGCATCGAGAATTCCCTTCCTTCTTGCTTCTTTCCTCTTAGCAACATTTCTAAATTTGCCTGAAATCCGCGACTCGATCCGATCGCAATTCCACAATCAGGCAAAGGCAAAGTCAAATTAGCATCGTGCAAAGCATCTGCCAAAACCTGCCGAATTAAAGCGATGAAATCAGCAGGTTTTGTGCCAATTAAAGCCAAAGGTTGCGGGTCAAATTCTAAAAAAGGTTGATGATTCCGAATGCCACAATTGGCAGACAGCAGTTTTTTCCAGCTATTTTCCAGACTACCTAAAGCCGAAACCAGACCAATTCCCGTAACCACAACATCCAAATCTGCTCTTAGCCTCCCAAGTTTTCAGTTGTTAGTTATTGGTTCATTCCTTACGCAAAGAAGCCAGGTTGCTGTGAAAAATCTTTGCTCGATCGCTAGATATCTACGAATCAACCCGGTTTCTGGCCTCTACCTGCGTCAGTCCTCTGGTTATCAGTCATATAGCCTTTCAAGCTCTCATATGAGGTACTGTCGGGCATCGGGCCTAAAAGCATCGGGCCTAAAAGCATCGGGAATAAGGCATACCTCATCTTTCTGATAAGTGCTATATCATGTCCGATCGATCGCGACAAGTATTTTGCAGTGCTAGCCTCCCGTTCGCAAGCTAGAAGTTCGCACTGCAATTGTAACCAATGACTAATGACTAATGACTACTAACTAATGACTAATGACTAATGCCAACTGCCAACTGCTTTCCTGTCAACTGCCAACTACCAACTGCCAACTGCCAACTGCCAACTGCCAACTGCCAACTGCCAACTGACTACTAACTAACAGGTTTAAAATTTTCCTTCCCCTGAGTAACAGTAGCCTTTTCAATGCGATCGCCAGCTTCAATCTTATCAACAACATCCATCCCTTCCTTCACATAGCCAAAAACCGCATAGCTACCGTCCAAAAACGGTACATCGGTCAAAGTAAAGTAAAACTGAGAAGAAGCCGAATCAGGACTCTGCGATCGAGCCATAGCTACAGCCCCGCGAGTGTGCATCAACACAGGTTTCTCGGCAACCCTAGCTTGTTCTAGGGTTTGGCTGTAAGTAGGACTCGAACTACCTTTAGCTTTAATTTCCAGAGGAATCATGCGTTCGCTAGAAGTTTTCGGGTCAATAAAACCCCCAGTTCCCAGCCGCGCCGTAGGGAATTTAGGGTCTTTGCTTTGCGGGTCGCCGCCCTGAACCACAAAAGGCTGAGGTTCCCGCACGACTCGGTGAAATACCAGCCCGTCGTAGACACCTTTCTGAACCAAATCGACAAAATTGCCCGCAGTAATTGGCGCATTTGTGCCGTCAACTTCGATCGTAATTGGAGCACCTTTAACCGTCATTACCACCGTTGCTTTTCCTTCCAAGCGGGGCAAATCCTTAAATTGCGAACTCGCCGCTACAGCAGGAGACGGAGACAAAGAAATGCTTTCACCAGACGCCTGGTTCGGTGTCGTAGTTGAGTTCGTCGCAGGGGAACTACCGCATCCCCCGACGAACAGCGCACCAATGATTAAAAGTGAGAACAACCACCGCTGAATTTTGATTTGCATTTGTATTTGTATTTTCACTTTCAAGTTCGTACAACAAGCCAAGGTACGCAATGCGTACCCTAGACTTATCGATTTACCAGGATAATGTGCGCGGCGCAACGCGCACTAAATTTATCGATTTTGTGCGCCCAATAGCATCTTGCGAGACACTACCAATTTCAAATCGAAAATCCCAAATTCCAAATATCTACAGTCCTTCTAGGGGAACTTGCAAATATCGAGCCAATTCGGCAGCTTGATTTTCGACATCAGACAAAGCAATCGGCTGTCCGACTCTAGTCAGGGGAAACTGACGGCGGTCTTTCAGCTTGAGATAAATGCTGCGGCGGGGACTGAGACCTTCTTTAATGTCCACCCGCACAGATTGCACGTCGGATGTCTTGCAAGTAAAATCAACTTTGCGGTTTTTGCCGGGAAATCCCCAGCGAAAGATCCGAATGTTACCAGTTTTTCGATCGAACTCATTGTAACCGCCGCCGACATCCCACAGCACAGTCAGCCACAGGTAAAGCGCCAACAGCACGCCGCAGACACCGTAGAAACCCATCGCGATGCCTTGGGGGATAAAAATGAGTTCAGTCGGGTCAGCAAAAGGCAGCAGGTTCACGCGCAAGTAGCTGGAAAGACCCGACAGCAGAAAACCAGTCCCTCCAATGGTGACAATCGTCGCCCACCAGTAATTGCTGAAGCGGCGAGATCCCAAAACCTCGTAGCGCAGGACAGAATCGATCGAGGTCGTTGTTTTTGCAGTCATCAGATTAAACGCCTTAAAGCCAAATTTTAATTCAACTAGCCTACCTCACTCACACTTCCTTCGCGCCGCTGGCTCCTCAACCACCGCCAAGCCAGCCCGCGACGAAGAGTCAGCCGGCACTATAATTATCTCAAATATCTCGCTTGTCCGATCGGTCACAGATTCGCCAGTACACCTGCAACGCCGCAAAATCCTTCTCTTCTACTTGAAAAATTATCAACTTATAATATATAGTTATGTTAACTTTAATTAGAAACCTTGGTCTTTTAACAAGCAAGAGGATTTTATCGCTATGACAATCGCAGTCGGACGCGCCCAGACCGAAAGAGGCATCTTTGATGTACTCGACGACTGGCTCAAGCGCGATCGCTTCGTCTTCGTAGGCTGGTCTGGCATCCTGCTATTCCCTTGCGCCTACCTAGCCATCGGTGGCTGGCTGACCGGCACCACCTTCGTCACATCCTGGTACACCCACGGTTTGGCAA
>NZ_JADEXD010000343.1 GCF_015207285.1 Tychonema sp. LEGE 07203
ACCCCACCCGCCTCACAATTCCGGCTCTCTAACCGAACAACTGTCTCAACCGAAGAAAAAGGCGGGAAAAATTCGGTTCACCCTCGACCTGGAACGCGACCTAGATAAACGACTCTCCAGCGCGGCTAAACACCTCAATCGTAGCAAGGCAGATTTGACTCGCGTTGCTCTAGAGCGATTGCTTGAGGAGTTGGAGAACGAGTGGAGTTCGTAAGCTTTTATACCTCGAAATTGTGAATAAGACTGACATGGAGACGGTGTAAGTGGTTTAAAACTCTGAGACAGAGCGCTTAATCCAAAATTTGGATAAATCTAAGTTCCACTGCTTTAAGTAATGGTTTAAGTAACAGCTTGCTTTAAGTAGTGCTTAAAAATAAATGACTCTCTTCTCACTAAAACAGTACATTTATACTTAGTGCCAAAATTCGATCCGCCGTCAGGCGGAAAAAGTAAAGGGCAAAAGTGCAAAAGCGCCGGGACCCCGCGCCGCCGACAGGCGCAAGGGAACGCTCGGCAAGACGAGCAAAGGGGTAAAGAGTCCTCGGGGCGGAACGGGCAACGCGAAACCCGATATTATTGTTCCTATTATCGGGATTGTTGTTGTTCCGGTACGCAGAGCGACAATTCCTAGGATTGTTGTTCCAGGAACCGCCGCGTTTTGCTTGCCTACCCCACCGATATTGTAGGGGGTTAATCCGAGCCAACAAACCCATAGCGGTTGAAAATGGCTCGTCGCAGTCGATAGGTATCGCCATGCTTGAGATGGGCTTCCCAGCTTTGCAACCGTTGACTGAGTTTCTCTGGGGAAATTTTTCCTGTGACACGGTGACGCTGAAATTGCTTAAGCCTCAAACGAGCGCGCCGCAGGTTGTCGTTGCGGACGCGAATGCGGTCGGGCAAGATGCGGAACCCCACAAAGTTCGTGCCGTACTGTGTCTCAAAGAGCTGACTTTTCACGGGATGAATTTGCAGGCGAAGGGTGGCGAGATAATTCTCAATGGCAGGTCTAGCGTCTACCAAAAACGAACGGTCGTTGCTGAACAGGGCGAAATCATCCACATAACGCAGATATTGCTTGGCTCTGAGGCTTTCTTTAACGAAATGGTCGAACCCGTTGAGATAGACGTTGGCAAAGAACTGGCTGGTGAGATTGCCAATGGGCAAGCCTTTACGCCGCAGTAAGGGCGCGAGTAAGGTATCTCCCGGAAAGTAGGCGATGACGGGTTCTTGTGGGTTGCTGGCATCGATAATCGTCTCGATTAACCACAGGGTCTGGGGAC
>NZ_JADEXD010000183.1 GCF_015207285.1 Tychonema sp. LEGE 07203
GTCGAATGAAGTAAAGTAGCGCTAGATATTACCCCCCCCAACCCCCCCTTATTAAGGGGGGGCTAAGACTTCATCCACAGCACATTTTTAGAAAAATGGTATAAGTCCTGTCGTAAAAAACCCATTTGACATCTATTCTGCGTAAATCTCAGAAACCGGGTTTCTGTCTATATTTCTCGTCACCCAACCAAAAACTCCAAGAAACCCGGTTTCTCGCCCGCGTAAATCTCAGAAACCAGTTTCTCTCTATATTTCTCATCACCCAACCTAAAAACTCAAAGATATCAAATGGGTTCTATAAAAACCCCTGCCCGCCGCTGTTACAATTCTTCATCAAATAGGGCTGAAATTCGCAAGAAAGTTATATTTTTCGCAAGTTTTCCGCAAGAATTTACAAGACAGCAGAGCTGGTGCTTTTGTAGACTTGCTGGCATCACATAAACCAGAAGTATCAGCTAGGTAAATTAATCATGTCTGCTTTCAGTACCGATACCAACTTTCCTGGCGGCACAAGTCCCCAATCCCTCACTGCCGAAAACTGTAATAACGATAACATCCCAGACTTAGAAATCGCCCCAACGGCTGTTTCCCTAAAGTCAATGACTCAACTTTCCACAAAAGCGATCGCATTTATCGATGCTGCAGTCTCCGACTGTCAAATATTAATCGACGGTATTCTCCCTGAAACCGAAGTAGTTAAATTAGAAACTAACCGCAACGGCATCGAACAAATTGCCGAAGCTTTGCAGGGAAGGAAATTTGCAGTAATTCACATTATTGCCCACGGAAAGCCCGGTTGTTTGCAACTGGGGAACGTTGAATTGAGTTGGCAAAATTTGATAAATCGCGCCGACAATTTTTTTAAAACAGTTAACAAATGGGCGGGCGGGTTGATACCAAATGCCGAAATCTTGCTCTACGGGTGCAATGTTGCCAAAGGAAATATAGGTAAAGAATTTGTAAAAAACCTGAGTCAACTAACAGGAGCAAATGTTGCCGCTTCTAATAATTTAACAGGTTGTGCGGCAAAAGGCGGCGACTGGGAATTAACAGTGACAGCGGGGACAATTAAAGCTGGCATTGCATTTGGGCCAGAAGCGATCGCAGCTTACGGCCACGTTCTCAATACGTTTAAACAAACACCTACTGGCTTGACAACAGGAACCAACCCTACAGCTATTGTCAGCCAGGATTTTAACGGAGACGGCATTCCCGATTTAGCTGTAGCTAACAGAAGTTCTGACAGTGTTTCGATCTTTTTAGCAACAGGTCAAGGTAGTTTTGGTCCAGCTACTAACTTTACCTTGGGAAGTGCAGGATCTCCCAGCGGTATTGTGGCGGGCAATTTTAATGGTGACACGCTACCGGATTTAGCTGTATCAACAGCAATTGGCGGCGATGTAGGAGGGGGAGTTTATGTCTTGTTAGGAACCGGACAAGGCAATTTTAACAATCCTACCGGTTTTGGTGGGGGTTTCAGCCAACAAGCCATTGCCACAGGGGATTTTAATGAAGATGGCTTCGCCGATTTAGTGGTGGCAGAAAACGACAGAGTTTCTATTGCTTTAGGTACAAATCAAGGAACTTTTGGTGCGTTTAACAGTGTGGGGACTGTAACTAGCTCTACAGCGATCGCAGTTGGTGATTTTAATGCTGACAACAATCTCGATATCGTTGCTACAACCAGGAATCCTGCTAACAGTATTTCTATTTTCTCAGGGACAGGTCAAGGAACTTTTGGCACTTCTGTTAATTTAACTGTCGGTACAACTCCCAGCGCGATCGCAGTTGGAGATTTTAACGCTGACGGGCGATCGGATCTAGCTGTAGCTAACTCAGGCGGTCAAAACGTATCAATTTTATTAGCAACAGGTCAAGGAACTTTTAGCAATCCTGCTAACTTTAATGTTGGGTTAAGTCCTGATGATATTGCCGTTGGTGATTTCAACGCTGACGGCCAACCGGATTTAGCTGTAGCGAACGCCGGTTCTAATAATGTTTCAATTTTAACTGGAACCGGTCAAGGAACGTTTAACGGGCCGTTTAATTATAATACTGGGGGAACCACTCCCAGCGCGATCGCGGTTGGGGATTTTAACTCTAATACCAGATTAGATATTGCTGTCGTAAATACCAACAGTAACAGAGTTTCAATTCTGGCGAATCTACTCTTGCAACCAAATTTTGACGGCGTACCACTCAGCGTCGCGGAAGAAGACACCGACACAACAGTTAATCTTCCTATAACTCTCGAAGAGGGGTTGCTATTTGCAGATCAGATTGTTACCATATTAACTACACCTGGTTTTTTTAGTTCGACAGCTACAGCTACTCAAGGTGTTGACTATAATCTTTCTAATAATCCTCTTACTTTCCCTGCAGGTAGTAGCAGTTCAACCCAAAATCTTGCACTCACAATCAAAGCAGACAATTTTGCAGAAGAAGACGAAGCAATTGTATTGAGTAGTACAATCTTTCCCTACTTTCGGAGTCTTTTCATTCCTGCTAACGATCCGATTATTTACACAGTTGGTGCTAGTGCTGGTAATGTTCCTGAAGGCAACTCCGGCACAAATCCGCTGATATTTACTGTTAGTCGCAGTGGCGGTACTGATTCAGCAGGGACTGTCAATTATGCAATTGCAGGAACTGCTACAAACGGCAGCGATTACAACAATATCGGCGGCACTTCCGGGGCAAATAACGTTAATGGTACGGTTAATTTTGCTGCGGGGGAGACATCGAAAACGATTACTTTGGATGTTTTGGGCGACAGTGCGATCGAACCGGATGAAACTATTACTGTCACCTTATCAAATCCGATCGCACCAGGCCCGACTCCAACAATTACAACTGCTAGTGCGACAACTACTATTACTAATGACGACACTGCTGGAATTGCCGTCAATCCCGATAGCGGATTAACGACAACAGAAGCAGGAGGAACAGCAACATTTACTGTCCGACTCAACTCTCAACCAACTGCTAACGTGACTGTTGGCTTAAGCAGTTCCAATGTTGCCGAGGGAACAGTTTCTACACCCTCGCTGACATTCACTCCCGCCAATTGGAGTGCGCCGCAAACAGTAACAATTACTGGCGTTGACGACAATATTGCCGACGGCAATCAAACTTACACTATTTTCACGGAGGCTGCTGTTAGTACAGACAGCAATTACAGCAATTTCAATCCTGCCGATGTCAGCGTTACGAATAGCGACAACGAAACTGCCGGCATTACCGTTAATCCCACAGCCGGATTAACGACAACAGAAGCGGGAGGTACGGCTAATTTCAGTGTTGTCCTCAACACTCAACCTACGGCACCTGTGACGGTAGCTTTAAGCAGTTCCAATCCTGCAGAAGGAACAGTTTCTACTAATAGCTTAAGTTTCACTCCCAATAACTGGAATCAGGCGCAGACGGTAACGGTGACAGGTGTTGGCGACAATATCGCTGACGGCGATATTGCTTACACGATTGTCACTGAGGCTGCTGTTAGTACAGACAGCAATTACAACAATTTCAATCCCTCCGATGTCAGCGTTACTAACAGCGACAGCGATGCAGCCGGCGTTACCGTTAATCCTGCCAGTACAACAGCAGCAGAAGGGGGTGCAACGGGAAGTTATACACTTCAGCTAAATTCGCAGCCAACCGCGCCGGTAACAGTCAGCTTTGACGGGGGAAATCAAATAAGTGCGATCGCCCCCATCACCTTCGACAGCACTAATTGGAATATTGCCCAAACTGTGACTGCGATCGCGACGGATGACGCAGTTGTAGAAGGTAATCACACTGGCACAATCAATCACGCGGTAACAAGTACCGACACGAAATATAACGGAATTGCGATCGCGCCTGTCACTGTCGCCATTACCGATAATGACACGCCCACACCAACACCAACGCCAACACCAACACCTTCAATTACACCAACACCAACGCCCACACCAACACCGTCAATTACACCAACGCCAACGCCAACACCTTCAATTACACCAACACCAACACCAACACCAACACCAACACCAACACCAACACCAACACCAACACCAACACCAACACCAACACCGTCAAATACACCGACACCAACACCGTCAATTACACCGACACCAAAGCCTATAGTTTTGCTGCCGACACCACCACAAATCATCATGCCGCCGGCGATACCTGCTGATAATTTAGTCAAAAGAATCGCTGTAGGTTCCAGTACCAGAAGCTATAAAGATGCTATCAGTAGCAGCAACATTGATGATTACTACAAATTCAGCTTAGGTGCTAGCAATGACTTCAACTTGTCGCTGGGCGGACTGAATGCAGATGCTAAAGTTGAGTTGCTCGACAGTCGCGGAAATACGATCGCCACTTCCAACAATTTGGGCACCGCATCCGAGTCAATTAACCGCACTTTAGAACAAGGTACTTATTACGTTCGAGTCTCCTCAGCCAACGGTAGAGAAACTCCTTACAATCTCGATCTCTCTGCTAAACCTCGTCTTCCAGGCATCACCACTACAGGTTCAGATGACCGAGTCTACAAAGCTGGAGAGTTGATCTCAGTTATAGACGGAACATTCACCCCCGCCACTGACATATCCGGCCCGCTGATTAACATCGATGATTTCCGCGCCGCACCGCGTTTTGCCGGAATAGACGGCAATGGTTTTGCCACAGTAATTTTGGATACAGGCATCGATCTAGACGACCCATTTTTTGGTTCTGATAGTGATTCAGACGGGATTGCCGATCGCATTGTCTACGATTACGATTACGCCTATGGCGATGACGAAGCTGACGACGTTGACGGACACGGTTCAAACGTCTCTAGTATTGTTACTTCCCAAAATGGAGTCCACACAGGGATGGCACCGGGTGCCAACATCATTCATCTCAAAGTTTTGGATGATACTGGCAGCGGCAGTTTCGCGAGTATAGAACAAGCTTTGCAGTGGGTGATAGCAAACGCAGCGGCGTACAATATCGCCAGTGTGAATATGTCGCTGAGTGATGGCCGCAATTACAACAGCCTCCAAACGAGGGGCATTAGCGATGAACTAGCAGAGCTAGCAGCACGGAATGTAATTGTTGTTTCCGCATCGGGGAACGATTTCGGGCCATTGGGCTATAACAGCGTTCAGGGTGTTGGCTACCCCGCAGCCGATCCTAACTCACTCTCAATTGGTGCGGTGTACGACGCGAATCGGGGTTATCGGACACATAAATCTGGCGCAATTGGCTATACCACAGATGCCGATCGCATTACACCCTATTCTCAGCGCCACTCCACTTTAACAACCGTTTTTGCTCCCGGTACTTTGATTACGGGTGCTGGCCCTAACACCCCTTTGACTAGCTATTCCGGTACCAGTCAAGCTGCACCTCATGTTGCTGGAATAGCAGTGCTAGCGCAGCAGTTAGCCCAGCGAGATTTGGGCCGCAGGCTGACACCAACTGAGTTTGCGAATTTCTTGCAGTCTACTGGTGTCACCATCAATGACGGCGACGACGAAGACGATAACGTTATCAATACTGGCTTAAATTTCAAGCGCGTTGATATGCTGGCTTTGGCTCAAGCTATTGTCGGCAACAACCCGCCAGTTGTAAATCGTTCTGTGTTTTCTCAAAGTGCAGCGCTGGGTTTTTCTCAAACTGGCAATACTTTTAATTTAGCAGCAAATACCGATACTGACCCCGATCCGGGCGACAGCATTAATTATTCGATCGCCCTGGCAAATTTTAGCGATTTAAGTTCATCTGCATTTACCTGGAGAACCGATCGCAATGGCGGTTCCTACCGCCAACCAATTGCCGGTTCAAGTTTCCCGGAAATTCCTTTGCCTTCCTGGCTAACTTTTAATTCGGCAACTCGCACGATTAATTTAGGTCCGACTCGTCCAAGATCGTTCAATTATTGGCTGAAAGTAACGGGAACCGATCGATCTGGCGCGAGTGTTAGCGAGATAATTCGGTTCAAGAGTAGTGCCCTCGGCGGTTTTGTGATTGACGGTTACATCGCTGGCGCTACAGTCTTTTTCGATGCCAACAAAAACGGTGTACTCGATGCTAGCGAACCTTCTGCTACTACTGCCGACAACGGCGAATTCGATCTCGATCTCGACTCCAACATTTTCGACAAAAATCAAAATGGCGAACTCGATCCAGAAGAAGGCAATATTGTTGCTTTCGGCGGCATTGATACTGCTACGGGTTTGCCTTTGGAAACGCCTGTCACTGCCCCGCCTTACGCTACTGTTGTCACCTTGTTAACCAGTTTAGTAGCGGATTTAATTGACAAAGGAATTGACAGCGATCGCGCCGAATCTCTCGTCAAATCTTCTCTTTCCATTCCCGCTAATGTTGATCTAACGGGCTTAGATCCGATCGCAGCTACCGAAAACGCGATCGCGGGTGGAGTAGAAACTTTGACTGCAATGGTCAAGGTACAAAACGTCATTACCCAAACTGCTGCTTTAATAGACGGTGCGTCGATTCTGGAAAATACCGACAGCGTAAAAGCAGTTGTAAGTGCGATCGTTCAACAAATTCAACTCGGAACTCTCAATCTGAGCGATGCCAACCAGTTAGCAACAATTGTCGATCGCGCCGCCACCGCAGCGCAACAATTTGACTCGGATTTAAACACTCAGCAATTGTTGCAAATTGCCCCGGATGCAGCTAAGGTAATGGCCGAAGCAAATCAGCGCGTTGATCGAGTTGTATCCAACACAGCAACAGTTTCAATTAACCGAGAAGTTGCCCGCGTGCAAAAAGTAGCCCTAGGCGCAACCTCTGAAGACTTAAAAGCAGTCGGTACAGGTACGAAATCGATCGCCCAAGTTATTGCCGAAAATACGGGTACTGCCTTAGATACCAAAATCCAACAAGCGACATTGCCCGATACACCTGCTGTTGCGGTGATTGAAGGAGAAATAGATGCGATCGCAGCTAACTCAAATCTCACCGGCACTGACGGCGACGACAGCCTCTCCGGCGACAGCGGCAGCGATACAATCGCCGGCAAACGCGGCAATGATACTCTCAGCGGTTTGGGCGACAACGACTGGATACACGGCAATCAAGGTAATGATTTCCTCGACGGTGGCGAAGGCGATGACACTGTTTATGGAGGTAAAGGAATCGATAGTTTGTTCGGCAATAATGGGGCAGATATCCTGTTTGGAAATCGCGGTCAAGATAGCTTAGTTGGACGTGAAGGCAATGACAGTCTTTACGGCGGCAAAGCTAGCGATATTCTGCTGGGCGGTGACGGATCGGATTTTCTCAGCGGTGAAAACGGCGATGACAGTTTAATAGGAGGAAATGGGAGCGATCGCTTCTTAATTTCAGCCAATTCTGGCAGCGATATCATTTTTGATTTTGAACCAGGTATCGACTTCCTCGCACTTGCAGAAAATTTAACCTTCTCGCAACTTTCTATTATCCCTAGCAACACTGCAACTTTAATCGCCTTGACAGCAACTGGCGAAATTTTAGCGGCTATCAATGGCGTGACACCCAGCCAAATTAGCATCGCCGATTTCATTTAAAACATTGGGGACACAGGATTTGCTTGTGTCCCTACATGAAATTCGGTTTGTAGTAATATCGTGGACGGTTGCATCGGAATCATAACATCGAGTCAACAGTCATTAGTCATTAGTTATTAGTCATTAGTCAGTTGTTGGAAATTGGTTATTAGTTATTGGTTATTGGTTAATTGCTACGAATTCCCAATCCCTCCGCAACGCTAGAGCCCAATTCTCAATTCCCAATAACAACAGCTAACAGCTAACAGCTAACAGTTAACAGCTAACAGTTAACAGCTAACAGTTAACAGCTAACAGTTAACAGTCAACAGTGAAATAGTTTTCAGGAGGACAAATTTATGGTAGTTATATGCGGTGACAATCTCAATAATTTATTAGCAGGTGGAATTGGCGATGATTCCCTGTGCGGGCTGGGAGGGAATGATACTCTATTTGGTTGGGGTGGTAATGACACTTTAGATGGCGGAGATGGCAACGATAGTCTCGCAGGTGGAGCCGGCAGCGATCGCCTTTTGGGCGGCTCTGGTAACGACAGTCTCAGCGGCGGCGAAGGCAATGACAAACTTGAAGGAGGTGCTGGGAAAGATATTCTTGAGGGTGGCGAAGGCGCGGATTTAATCAGAGGAGAAGACAATAACGACATTATCTTGGGAGGGGCTGGCAATGACTGTCTTATCGGCGGTGAAGGCAATGATACGGCGAGCGGAGGAGATGGAGACGATCTCTTGTTTGGTGGCTTCAACAACGACTTGTTAATGGGCGGCAAAGGTAACGATCGCCTGTTGGGAGACAGTGGGAACGACACTTTAAGAGGTGACTTAGGTGATGACTACCTTAACGGCAATTCAGGAGACGATTTGCTTGAGGGAAATGAAGGCAGCGACGTTCTGATTGGCGGGCCGGGTAATGACATCATATCGGGTTACGGATTTTCCTCAACAGGAGAACAAATCGATTATTTAATCGGGCAAAGTGGAGCTGACATATTTGTTCTCGGTTCATTAAATGCCAGCCCTTACCTCTTCTATGGCGGTGAAGGTAGCCATGCCGTTATTGAGGATTTTAACCGGATCGAAGGCGACAAAATTCAAGTCGTTGGTTTCGTACAAGATGGTAATGGTTCTAACTTCTTCTCTTACCGATTTGAATCTTATGATGACGGTATCACACGGGGAACTCGGATATTTGTCGGATCGGATTTAATCGCCGACGTTAAAAATGTTGCGGATGTGAGTCTATCAGATTGCGCGATCGTTTCGACTGGTTTTATACCGCCATCGCGAGAGTTTCCATCCTTCCCTTCTCTGCCGAGAATTCCCTTTCCGATACCGCCGCGTCCCACTCCTTTCTCGCCAATACTGCCAGTTTTTGTGCCAAGTTTGCCTTCTTTTCAATTGTGATAGGACTTTACTGATGGGGACAATCACCGGGTTTTTTTACGAAAATATGCACGTTGCAGCCAGCAGATTTTGTTATACCAATGGAATAAAGTAGCGCTAGATATTACCCCCCCAACCCCCCCGCGATTTCGGGGGGCTAAGAGTTCATCT
The DNA here is from genome assembly GCF_015207285.1 of Tychonema sp. LEGE 07203. Taxonomy (GTDB): domain Bacteria; phylum Cyanobacteriota; class Cyanobacteriia; order Cyanobacteriales; family Microcoleaceae; genus Microcoleus. The sequence continues at coordinate 9,101 of NZ_JADEXD010000183.1, forward strand.
CTAGCACATATGAAAGAAAAATGGTATTAGTAAAGACTGAAGTCTTGACTACAAAACAAGATTCGGTTGGACGATCGAACCGGCTCGGGCTACTCGATCGACAATTAGGGCGTTTGGGGCAGAAAGTGAAGTTTTGCGATCGAGATGAAATTTGGCCTCTCCGGGCAAACCGGTTTGGGGTTCGGACTGCTTTCTGTAGCTCAGCCCTCCCCGCATACCAGCTTAAGCGGATGTTGAGATTCCGAAAAAAGCCTTTTAAGTGTCCAAAAAGCGATCGCCCACATGAATTCTGCACAGCAATTATGTTACATTTTTTATCATAGTCTGGAATTCGATCGGGCAACGCCAGCGAACCGGGACAAGCGACCGCTTAGTTTCCCAGGGCTTGCAGGCGATCGCACAAAAGAGTTCCTTTCGTCGGCTCCAAAATTTTAAATAGCTGAGACTATTTGCTAGCAAAAGCCAACTGCTCGGGGCGGGGCGACAAAAAAACCTTGTGGCTGCTGCCCGCTTACCTCAACCACAGCAATATTCTTTTAGGAATTCTGGCTCCATGTTTTCTAAACAAATCACAGACTCAAAAACCTACCAGTGGTTTGAGGAACGCCTGGAAATTCAGGCGCTCGCCGACGACATCACCACTAAGTACGTACCCCCCCACGTCAATATCTTTTATTGCTTGGGCGGAATTACTTTAGTTTGCTTTCTGATCCAGTTTGCTACGGGCTTCGCCATGACTTTCTATTACCGTCCTACGGTAGCAGAAGCTTTTTCTTCAGTGCAATACCTGATGAACGAGGTCAACTTCGGCTGGCTGATCCGCTCCATCCACCGCTGGTCTGCCAGCATGATGGTACTGATGATGATTTTGCACACTTTCCGGGTTTACCTGACCGGCGGCTTCAAAAAGCCCCGCGAATTAACCTGGGTGACAGGAGTAATCTTGGCAGTCCTCACCGTTTCCTTCGGCGTGACAGGCTACTCGCTGCCTTGGGATCAAGTCGGTTACTGGGCCGTTAAAATCGTTTCCGGTGTCCCCGAAGCCATCCCAGTTGTCGGTTCTTTGCTGACAGAACTTCTGCGCGGCGGTGCTAGCGTCGGTCAAGGCACTTTGACTCGCTACTACAGCTTGCACACTTTCGTGCTGCCTTGGCTGATTGTAGTGTTCATGCTGGCTCACTTCTTGATGATTCGCAAGCAAGGCATTTCGGGCCCGTTGTAAGTTTTGAGTTGTAGGGGCGATATTTTTTTGCCCCCCGTTGGGTTTTGGGTTGAAAATTCAGAATTCATCACTCATGATATTTATTGACAGCCCGATCGCGGCGCTGATTCAGACTAACGAATACAGCAGGATGCCAAGCCAGGGTAAAAATAAAAGGAGAACACTCTTACTATGTCTATTCTCAAAAAACCAGATTTTAGCGATCCGGCGCTACGCGCTAAGCTCGCTCAGGGCATGGGTCACAACTATTACGGCGAACCAGCTTGGCCCAATGACTTGCTCTACGTTTTCCCGATCGTGATCATGGGAACAATTTCTCTGTGCGTCGGTTTGGCTGTACTTGACCCGGCTTTGGTTGGCGAACCTGCCAATCCTTTTGCTACTCCGCTCGAAATTCTGCCGGAATGGTATTTGTGGCCGGTGTTCCAACTTCTGCGCGTTTTGCCTAACAAATTGTTGGGTATTGCTTGCATGGCCGGTATTCCGATCGGCTTGATTTTGATTCCGTTCATCGAGAATGTTAACAAGTTCCAAAATCCGTTCCGCCGCCCTGTTGCTACTACAGTCTTCCTGTTGGGAACTGCGGTAACTCTGTGGTTGGGTATTGGTGCTATTTTCCCGATCGACAAATCTTTCACCCTGGGTCTTTTCTAAGATTCACGGTTGCTTGAATTTGACGCCCGCGGGTTTCCTGTAAAGTGCTTTTGTACTGTTAGGAAACTTTAGCGGTCGTCATTTTATTTTAGATTTTAGATAGGGGATTGTTAGCTCTAAAATTTAATAATTCTCAGTAATGAATTCTCTAATTTTCTTCAATTAAATTCATCATGCAGAATCATAAAATATACAGCATATTCGAGGTTTATGAAGTACACAAACTCCTAATACCAATTTAATATGAAGCTGCATAGAATAAAGCTTCCAGAATGAAAGTGTAAGAAGATAGTGAACTGATTTCTTCAGGTGTGATTTGTTGCAGAACCCGATCCAGTCGTTCACGCAATTCCACGAGTGTCAGAAATACTTCTCCCTTGAATTGTTGTTTGATAAATTGCCAAACCCTTTCAATCGGATTGAGTTCGGGGCTATGAGCTGGTTGACAAACGGGAAT
>NZ_JADEXD010000184.1 GCF_015207285.1 Tychonema sp. LEGE 07203
CGCTTGAGGGCGATGGCTTACGCCCCGCTGCGCTACGGTCGATCGCAGACAAAAAAACCGGATTTTTACCCTTAGAAGCGACTGCCGCGCCTGGAAACCCCAAATCGCGACAGATTTCCCCGCCTCCTCCACCCCAAAAACCGCAAAACCCTACAGAAACTAGCGGCGAAAACAGTTCCGATTCCGCAGCAAATATCAAACTCCCTAGCGCAGAGACTTACCAACTGACTTGGCGCGAAGCAGGGCGCACAAAAAACCCGCGCCCCCTCAAACCGCTAAAGTTGCTGAATTTTCGGCTGGGGGCTGTTGCAAGTACGATCGCCCTATTTTTCCTCGCCCGATTTGTCCTGCAATTTTTGCTGACAAACACTAATTCTCTGTTGGTTCAGTTTTACATATTTACAAGACTGCCTATTTTCGCGCCGATACAACTTTTTTACCGCGATCCAACTTTCTTGGTGCAGATTGTTTTTGGATTGCTTTTGGCCTCATCTCCCTGGCTGACAGACGCGCTGCTAAAACTATTTTGCGGCATCGAAACCCTGCGCGGTTCAGTTTTATCCAAGCACAGCAAAGAAGCTAGTCGGGTACTCCGCAGTTTTTGTACCAAGCAAAATATGCCAACCCCTGTACTGAAACTCTTGCCGATCGATGTTCCTGTAGCTTTCAGTTACGGCTGTTTGCCCCGTTTTGCTCGGATTGCTGTCAGTAAGGGGCTGTTGGAAAAGTTGACGGATGATGAAATTGCGACTATTTTTGCGCGGGAGTTGGGACACATTTCTCGCTGGGATTTTGCGCCGATGTCGCTGGCGCTGCTGGTGATTCAGATTCCTTATTTGATTTATTGGCAAACGGCATACTGGAGCGAGAGGTTGTGCGATTTAATGACGATCGAGTTTTTGCGTTTTGCTGTGAAATTTTTGGCCGCTGCAATTTCTGCTGCAAGTTACGGGATTTATAAGTTGTTGCGCTGGCCGATGTTGTGGCTGTCCCGCCGCCGGGTGTATTTTAGCGATCGCACCGCTGCAGAAATTACCGGGAATCCTAACGGTTTGACGCGGGCGCTGGGTAAAATGGCGATCGGCATTGCTGCAAATATCGAACAGCAAAAACAAACGAGCTTTTTCTTGGAAGGTTTCGATCTGTTGTTGCCTGTAGGTGTCGCACAAGCTGCAACCGTTGGTTCTGCTGCATTGCGCGCGCCGCTAGAACAGATTTTGCTGTGGGATATCACCAATCCCGATCGCCATTGGTTGACGGTTAACAGCACCCATCCTTTGCTGGGAGAGCGCTTGAATCTGTTGCACCTTTACGCGCAATTCTGGCAACTGGAGACTGAGTTAGATTTTGCCAATCCCGGAGCGCCCAACCCGCCGGCGAAAGGAAAATTGTCTCTGTTTAAATCAATACTCGAATTTAAAGATTCAAAACTATTTTTACAGGGTGCGCCGTTTTTTGGGATTCCGATGAGTTTGGCGATGGTGGCGCTGCTTTGGCTGATTGGCTGGATTTTTTCGCAGACGAGTATTTGGCGGCTCGATTGGCTGTTGGGCGATCGATCGATCTTTTGGGGCTGTTTGCCGATCGGATTTAGCATCGGTACTTTGATGCGGATCAATTATTTTTTCCCCGACATTACGCCGCGAGAAACCGCTTCGCCGAGTTTACCGGAAATTTTGTCAAATCCCGATGTTTTGCCCGTAGATGCTCAACCAGTGCAGCTTTCCGGGCAGCTTTTGGGCAGGACTGGTATAGAAAATTGGCTGGGACAGGATTTGATTTTGCAAACGGCGACGGGTTTGGTGAAGTTGCACTATGTTTCGAGGTTTGGGCCCTGTGGTTCTTTGTTGCCGCAGCCTACTCGCCCCAGCGACGCGATCGGAAAATCTGTGGTGGCGACTGGTTGGCTGCGCCGGGGTGCTACTGTGGCGATCGACCTCGAAACCATCCGCACTCAAGGCGGCCGAGTCAGTGACAGCGGACATCCGATTTGGTCTGCGATTTTGGCTTTTGCTGCTGCTTTTTGGGGCGCATACATTATTATCCAGGGCGGCAAGTGATATCGTTGACCGTTGCATCGTCAGGTGATTTAACCGCAGAGAACACAGAGAACACAGAGAGATCCCAGAGAAATGAATACAGGACGATGAAGAGAGGAATTGATATGAGGAATGGCCTATGGCAATCCGATCGATGTTCTCGGTGCTGGTGGCGCACCCTACAGCCTTCTTCCCTCTTCCTTCTTCCTTCGTAAAGAAAAGTTGCTTTTTTGCAGACATCCTGTTACATTTATTTATACAAATTGGATTGAACCAAATAGCGCCATAACTTAGTTGAGTAAAATCAGTAAAGCATTGCGTAAAAATTGTCAACCTCCCAACACAGCAAGTTCAGCCAGCCGCTTGTCGGCTGTTTTTTTCGACCGCCAATTTCGCCGTGCGCGATGAATTCAGAAAAGTGATTCAAAAGTCGTTTTGATTGAATTCACCGTGAAATCTTCCTAAATAACTAGCTCTGTTACCCTGGCTGTGATACCTTTAAAGAATGGTCGGACGCTGCCGGGCCCAATTTGAGGGAGACCGGGCAAGCGAGCTGTTCTCAGCATTAGGAGCGAAATGAGGAGCGAGGTAAGATTAGTGGCCCAAAAAATGTTAGCGATTTTATCCATCACTGTATTAAACTGAATACTGGCATTCCGATCGCTTGAATTGACATCCTTGGACATAAATTTCTACACGGCACTGGCTGCAAACATTCTGAATCAAAACCGCAAGCAAGTAATACAGAATAGCCAATAGCCCCAACATTTGAGTGATGACTAAAAGTTTACACAACAACCTGAGATTTAAAGGCTCTCTGCGTAGGCGGTCAAGTTCCGACCCGATCGGAGTAAACCATCTTTTTGTTCTAAAAGGTGGGAGGATCTGTCAAGGTTGGTGGGAGGAATGCACAAATTATGCCGTTATGCGGTCTTTTCCTGAAGTCAATATTCAGTTGGCCGCAGGTAATTCTGTTCGAGCAAATTAATTAGAATCCTATTCTGGAGGAATTTTTCATGTCTATTCGTCTTTATGTTGGCAACCTACCCAAAGAACTCGATCGCCAAGAATTGCAAGAAGTTTTTGCACCCGAGGGCGAATCTGTAACTACAAAGGTAATTACAGATCGCAAAACAGGTAAATGCAGAGGATTTGGTTTTGTGACGGTGCTAACCGACGAACAAGCCGACCAAGTTATTGAGAAATATAACGGCTTGATGTTCAAAGAAAACCCGCTAAAAATAGAGAAGGCACTGCCGCGCTCTAAGGGTAAATCTGAGAAGGGCGAAGAAGATCAGCAGCAGTCAGCGTCGCCTGCTTCACCGCAGTTAGCATCCGCGTCGGCATCGGTGCCGGTGCCAGCGCCGCAGCAACAGCAGCGCTCGGCTCCCCCAACTCAAGGTGGAGGCGGTTCTAGCAAAAGCAATCGCCGCCGGAGTGACAACAACAAATCCCGCCGCAATCAATCAACAACCACAGTGTCGAGCGCCGATTCCGGCTCGGTGCAGCCAGATCCGCGCTGGGCGAGCGCTCTGGAAGAACTCAAGCAACGATTGCAGGAAGCTCAGACTACTAATTAGCAATGCCGATCGACTTTGGTTGATTTATATTTGGAAGTGCGATCGCGCGAGGGAAAAATCTCTTTTGCGATCGTATTTTTTGCTGTTAAAAATGTTAGCCGCACCTTATATCAATTCTGGTTGTACAGTCAGGTGACTGTTGTTAGTTGTTAGTTGTTAGTTGTTAGTTGTTAGTTGTTAGTTGTTAGTTGTTAGTTGTTAGTTGTTAGTTGTTAGTTGTTATTTGTTATTTGTTAGTTGTTAGTTGCTCGTTACTTTCGCTCTGCCTGGTAATGCTTCTGGGGCGAGGAAGAGCCTCCTTTTATCTGGCAACCTACAGGAAATAGGACTGTAGGAGGCGTTTAAGTTATTAAGTTTTCGATCCTAAGCTGTTGCGGCATTTAAATTTTATGTAAAAAACAATAAAACTCTTTCTTGTGGGGTGGGCTTCTAGCCCGCCCTGAATATGCAATGTTTAAATGCGCGACAGATTAGGATGCGTTCCCTCAGCTATTTGCCATCTGCGGGAATTGTTTGTTTATCCTGAGATTTTGCACCTGTGGCAAAAACCGGGTTTATGACCGCAAAAACCGCATCACAACCTATATCTCTGGTTCAGAAACCCGGTTTTTAAGAGCTTACTTTCTTACTGCACCTGTGGCAAAAACCGGGTTTATGACCGCAAAAACCGCATCACAACCTATATCTTTCGTTCAGAAACCCGGTTTTTAAGAGCTTACTTTCTTACCAAGGACTGCCAACTATTGTAAATCCCGCCCAAAAATGCGGGTGAGATAAATCTGAGTCGGCAGGTAACTCTGTGAATTGTCCAGAAAGGTCGATCGCACTTTGGGTACCCTGCAATTGACCATCTTTAACTATTACCTGTTTTCGCAGCATCGCCAGTTGCGCTTGTCTGAGTGCTTCAGCTTTAATTGGAGCCGATCGCAAATCGCGATAAAATTCCGTCATCAGTCCCAAAGTCGCAACATCTCTAACTTTCCACAAACTCGCCAAAGCTGATTTTACACCGCTGCCGACAGCCAATCCAGCAAATCCCATTTCCGCAGTATCATCGCCGATCGCAGTTTCGCAAGCACTCAGCACCAACAACTCTACTTGCGTGCGATCGTACCACTTCGCCTGCCTAAATTCATCCAGACTCAAAGAGCGATTCCAGAGGTCAATTTCCGCCTCTTTTCGTCCGTTTATCTGCGGAAAACTGGCGTGAGTAGCTAAGTGCACGATTTCAAACGTCTGCTGTTCTCGCTGTTTGCTAAGATTTTCTAGAGTAAATTGTCGATTGAGAAAAGAGCGGCCTTCCCACAGCGGAAAAGCCGCTTGGTTTTGGGTTGCGGTTATGGTGCCGGCGATCGCAGATAATTCGATCGGCACTCCCGGCAAAGGCTCTTTATTGGGAAACTCAGAAGCGCCCATTGCTAAAACTTTGGAGTTCCGCAAACTTCGATAATTTGTCTCAGTCAAGCTGACGCTAGGAATTGAGCCGAGACTGTATTTTTCTATTAAAAATTGGTTGCCGTCGTGCAAAGCTGCTAGCGGAAACTGCCGCAAACCTGCATCGAATGAAAAAATCAGCGTGTCAATATTTAATTCTTCTAGTTTTGCAGAAATTGGCGCAACTAATGCTTGATAAATTTCCTGGGAGCTAGACAAATATCTTCGATCTTGTGAATCTTGAGGATTAGCTAAATAATTATGGAAATTCTTGACATTTCTTAGCAGAGTTTCACTATCAACAGGCGCTCTTTTGAGAATAGCCGGGCCGTCGGGAACCACTAAAACTAGCGATACTTCTTTGAGCCGAACGAGCGCATAAACAATTACAGCTTTTTTTCCGGTTTCTTCCTTAATCTTTTTCAGAGTTTCTCTCAGATATTGAACGTTTACTTTTTTATCCGTGAGATTTTCCCCATAATAATTCTCGTAGTCTTGTTCAAAGAGTCGATCGATATCAGAAACAGCTTCATCGGCATTATTTTGGTCTAGAGTTTGTTCGACAGTCGCTCTGCTGATTTCTAAAGGAATTAAATTAGGAATATTGGGAATGTTGGGAATTTCCGGTGTCGGAGTTGGCGCTGGAGTTGGAGTTGGCGCTGGAGTTGGAGTTGGAGTTGGAGTTGGAGTTGGTGCTGGAGTTGGCGCGGGAGTTGGTGCTGGAATTGGTGCGGGCGCTGGATTAACCGGAGGTGATTCTATTGGCGGCGCAGAGATTTGGGGAATATTTGCCAACCAATCAGGAGGATTTTCAGCAGCAGGTTGTTCCGGAGCCGGTGTGGCGGCGGGAGCCGGAGTTAAGACTATGTATCCGTCTGGTGCTTCGGTGGAAGAAGCACCAAGCTGCGGGGGTTTTTCGGGAGGGTTTTCTGATGGTGGAACAAAGGTAAGATTGGGTTTTTCAACTGGCGGTATGTCGATCGATATTTGTCGATCATTGTTAAGTTGAAAGCCAATTCTGGTATTTCCGGTTTCAGGATTTTGATTGACAGAAGTTTCAGCACCCAATAAATCTCCGACTAAAAAAGCTAAAGCTTGTTGGGGATTTGAGCTGGGTGCGGGTGCCGGCGCAGCACTTGCGGGTTGCGGCGCGATCGCACTTGCGGGTTGCGGCGCGATCGCACTTGCCGGTGTCGGCTGAATTTGAGCTACAGTCCCAGTTGCAGGGGCAAGAGGTGCGGCGGGGGCGGGATTTGGCGCGATCGAAGGTTGAGCGGCGATCGGCTGTTGGGGGGCGCTAGAAACGTCGATTTGGGAAGCAGGCGGAATAGTCGGCGCAGAAGGTATGCGGGCTGCAGCGTTGGGTGTTGTGGGCGTTGAGCGCTGCGTGGGGCGGGTGCGGGGCGGTAGTGTCGGCGAGAAGAAATCTTCTGGCAATGCAGGTATTTGGAAGTTTAAGGGAGAATTAGTTATCTCATCGGGTGTTGGAGAAGGCGCGATCGAACTTTCGGGTGTTGGAGAAGGCGCGATCGAACTTTCGGGTGTTGGAGAAGGCGCGATCGAACTTTCGGGTGTTGGAGAAGCTGCGGTGGATGGGTTGGGGAGAAGTGCGATCGGCCTTCCCGCGAGTGTTGCAGGCGCGGGCGCTGGAGTAGCTGTCGGTGCAGGTAATGGAGGATCACTCGTGACAGGTGCCGGCGCGGGAGTAGCAGCGGGAGTTGTTGCAGCCGCCGGAGTTGGAGCCGCACTCGTTACAGGTGCCGGCGTTGGAGTAACTGCCGGTGTCGCAGCAGGCGTTGGAGTAGCTGCGGGTGATGCAGAAACAAATGAGGGCACGGAGATAATTTGAATGCGATCGACATCCTGTTTGTGAGTAGGAAAATAGGAGTTATCGGTCAAAATTGTTTGCCTCGGATTGGAATTTCCCCTAGTAATTGCACCTGCCGTGCCATTTGTGGCAGGATCGCCGACCACAAACGGTGTCAATCCCGCGCCTCCGTGGCGGATAATTATCGTACCGCCGCCGCTATCTCCCGGATTTCCCGCAGTAGAAATGCTGGCATCAATGCCGTTTCTGTCGTTGAACAAATTGAGCGATCGAAAAAATCTTCCCATCTCAATTTCGACATTGCCGCCGGTACTGTCCTGACTTTGAGCATTAATTTGATTCACCGTAATATCGCCCGAAGTGCTGCGGTTGTAAGCGGCGACATTGCCTGCATTCCGCTTTGCCGAAGAGTCAATATTACCAACAGCAATACTTCCTGCAGCGTCGAGCAAGATACTGCCGCCGTTACCCGCAGACGAGGTATTGATATTGCCCGCAGCAACATTTGTGCCGGCACTCAAAGCGATATTGCCGCCATTGTTGGGGGAAGTCGCATCGAGATTTCCTGTGGCGATCGCTCCCAAGTCGCTAAACAAAGAAATTCCGGCGGGGGAGGTTATATTTTGGGCGGTGATGTTATTGGTTGTAACAATGTTAATTGCGCCGGGATTTTTGGGAATGTCGTCTTGAATGTCGATGCTGTTGAGGGGATTGAAGCTGCCAACATCACCGCCAAACTGCACGATTCCCGCATCGGGATTGACTGTAAGATTGTAAGGCCCGTCAACAGTTGAATTAAAATTTATATCGCCCGTACCGGAAATTTTAACAGATAAATCGTTAGCTAATGTAACCGGAGCGCTAAATGTGATGTTGTTGCGGTTGGTTTCGATATTGCCGCTGGCAGTAATCGAATCATTTGCCTTGACATCAATCTTGCCGCCAGTAATCGAAATACCGGGAGCAAAAGTGAGGGAATTAATACTAGATGTCGCAACAGAACCTTTAGCATCTATGCTAACATCTCCACCCCGGCCGCTGCCTGCTGCTGTAATAATTGGGCCGGCAGTTGTGTCGATATTGCCGCCGCTTTGAATGCGGAGATTGCCGCTGTTGGCGTTGAATCCGCTTAATAATAGGGCGCTGCCAATTCCTGCGGTACTGATGTTAGTGGCGGCTTCGAGGGAAATATTGCCGCCGCTGTTGCCGCCGATCGCATTTATCAATCCGGCTGTAGTGTCGATCGCCCCGCCGCTTTTGAAAGTAATTGAACCGCCGTCTCCATTGCCGATCGCCCGGATGTCGCTGGTAGTAATATTTCCCCCAGCATTTAAATTAACATTGCCGCCTGTGTTAGTTCTCAGATCGGGAGATGAACCGTCATAACTTGTCAGTAGCTGACCTGTTGTAATATTGCCGCTGCTGTTAGTAAAATTGAGATTTCCGCCCTGTATTCCCGATACTAATACATTGCCTGTGTTGATGTCACCGCTGGCAGTAGACAAAGTAACGTTGCTGCCGTTGCCCTTACTAGAAGTACCCGCAATCGCGGTTCCTTCTGTCGGTGTTGTGATGCCGGTGCTGGCTTGAATGGTAATATTTCCAGCGGCGCGATCGCCCGCGGTGTCGATCGTTCCGGTATTTATCGCACCGGCAGTGCTCGTAAGGGCGATCGGGCCGCCGTTTTGATTTGCCGTTACATTGAGATTGCCAGTCGTAATATCGCGATCGGCCCTTAAAGTAATTGAGCCGCCATTTTCTGGGTTAAAAATAGTATCGTTTCCTGCATCCTGAGAGCTAGTTGCATTTAATTTTCCAGTAGTGATGCTGCCATTCGTGCTAGTAAAATTAACAATCCCGCCTTGCAATCTACCGTAGTTTAAAATGTTACCTGTTATAATATTTCCACTGGTAGACAGAGTAATATTGCCACCATTACCCTTGTCTGAAGAATTATTGAGGTCGCCAAGCTGGATATTGCCATTTACGCTCGTAATATTAATATTTGCACCATCTGCTTTAGATTCATCTAGACTCTCTGCACCTATATAACCTACGTTAATGTTACGATTTGCCTGTAACGTTACAGAACCAGGAATGCTGGATAAAGCGCTATTTCCAGTGGTTATATGTACGCCGCTTGGAGGAAAAATAATAGCTCCCTGTTCGCTGATGATGGTAACATTACCACTACTGCCAGTAGGTATTAAGTCAGGAACTCCTCCTGCAAAACTCTCTATGCAAAAACTAGGAGAAGGACAGTCTAAAGTAATATTGTTTTTTGCTTTGAGAGTAATGTTACCACTATTATTGACTGCTGAAAAAGTAGCTATATTTCCTTTAATAGTAAAGCTGCCACCTGCATTAACACTAATATTACCGCCATTGCCAATCCTCGTAGGAACTAGAGTAGTAAGTTCTCCTGTAACAATGTTGCCTCCAGCAGTCAAAGATATATCACCACCATTATTATTAAACCCATTTGTTCTAATCCCTTCTGTTTGAATGTCTCTTGTAGCTTGTAGAATTACAGGACCTACAACAATGGGCTGACTGACATAAGTATCAATTTTTCCTACTACTTGAATGTTGCCACCCGATCGCAAAATTAATGTTCGCAAAGTACCTAGAAGAAATTCATCTGTACCCGGAGAAGCACCAGTAATAGTTGCATCTGGACTTGTAATTATAATATCACCATTAAAAATAATATTTCCCGTCCCCGAAGTCGTATCTACCTTGAGAGAAGCCCCCGTATATCCTTGAAATATACAATCACCAATTGCTCCCATAATCGGATCGTACAAACTGGTAAAATCAGCAGGTTGACCCGACAAATCGAGAATTGACATATTACTGCCGCTTCTAAAATGAGAATCTGTAGATATGATACCATCACTCGCCAAAGTCAAATTTCCGCCGCTGACAAATGGCGTTTGCGAAAGATGATTCAGCGCCAAAATATCGATAGTTCGATCGCCCCGAATATACAAATTACCGCCAGCATTCGCCACAAACGGATTTGCCACACTGTCGCGCACCCGCACCGTATCATTAGCCAGCAAACTCAAATCGCCAGTTGTACGCAACAGACTTTCAACTAATGTCAAATTGCGATTAGCTGACAGAGTTGCATTCTGGGCAGTTACTTCTTTAGCAACAACATCCCCATTCTCTACTTGCACGCCACCAGTTAATTCTACTTGCCCTTGAGCATTAACTGTCACCCCCGTGGCACTTCCCCCGCCGCCTGCCAACAACTGCGGCAAAGATGCAACTGGCAACACCCAATTTTGAGGCAAACTTCCGGCTGCAGACTGCGGCTGAATCTCCAAACTCAACAAATTTCCCGGCTGGCTAATTCTGACCAAACTCTCGCCGGGAACCGCCGCCACAATAATATTTCCTCCCGGCGCAGAAACTTGTCCCGCACTCAAAACCGTGCCGCCCAACAAACTTAAACTTTGCCCTTCTCCCACTGCCAAATTACCAAAATTGACAATGCCTCCCAGTTGCGTATTTGTAAAAGCAAAACTATTCGGATTTCCGACTAATTGAAGATAATTATTATTCCCAGCAGCGCTAAACCAGCTATTAGCAAAGCCGATACCTGTAGCGGTGGTAGCGGTAAAAGAACCGGGAATATTCAAGCTGCTATTTGCACCAAAAATAATCCCCGCCGGATTCATTAAAAATAAGTTAGAATTGCCACCTGTTACTTGAATTAATCCGTTAATTATCGAAACATCGCCGCCGACAACGCGCCCTAAAATATTGCGAATATTGGGATTGGATATAAAGTTAGCAGTTTGCCCTTGAGTTAAACCGAATTGCTGGAAACTGTGAAACAGATTTGCACCGTCGCCGGATTGTTGGCCGCCGTTGATGTCAAATTGGTTGCCATTTGGAGAGATTTGAGTATTAGTACCGTCGGCGGCGGGAGTGATTTGGGCTGTGGCTGTTTGGGATGGCGTGAAAATTCCCGTTTCCCAAATTGCTGAGGCGCTAAATGCGAGGAAGATGAGGAGCAAGCGAGTTTTTGTGTCTGTTGATTTCATGCTGTTTTTGCATTTATTTTTGCGGTAAGTTCATCAACAATAAATTATAATAATATCGCAATGCTTGCGGGGCGAGCTAAGGGCTTTTTGGGTTGCTGCGCCGGTTGAATAAACCCGCCCTCTCTCACTGCTTATTGACATTGCTGCAATTTGATGTGAATTGTATCAGAGATATTGCACCAATATCAATAACCTGTAGGGGCTGCCCTCACCAATAACCTTAAAGCTTGCAAACAGTAACATACCCCCTTTACCATCCGGCGGTTGAAACCGCCAGAAAGTCAAACTTTCGTCGGCAGAAAGCCGACTGGTTGATAAAGAATCTCCCAAACCTGGATTTGCTATAATTAGTCGATCGTCACAAACTAATACCATTTTTCTAAAGATTTGCTATAGATGAAGTCTTAAGCCCCCCCTTAATAAGGGGGGGTTGGGGG
>NZ_JADEXD010000185.1 GCF_015207285.1 Tychonema sp. LEGE 07203
CCCCTTCTCCCCCTCTCCCCCTCAATCGCCATACACAATCTATACGGGCAACAGCTTACTCCCTTGATAATGGAACCGCGAAGACGCAAAGAACGCGAAGAGAAGAGGAAAGAGAAGAGTCAGAAGATCGAGGGGGTAGCAAACTCGGATTTGGTATTAAATCTTTAACCCGGTTTGTACGCCGAATCAGAGTTTTAGCGATCGATCTACAAAAAAAACGGGTTCGATCGGGCAAGGGGGCGCAATTTTTGTGCTACAAATTTTGTTGGATCGTGTCGCAGCACTCAGCAACTGTTGCTCTTTTTTCCATTGCAGCAACCAAGGCTTCGTAAGCTGATTTGTGGTTTTCGATCAGGTTTTTGGCTTGCAGGGAAGCCCAGTTTTGTTTGAGTTGAATTTCTGAATTGGGACGGCGCAGTTGTGTGAATATGGCGCTGATTTTTGTGCGGTCTTCTGCGCCTCCTCGTGCATTGCCGTAAACAAATTTTTCGGCAACTATTCCGGCCATCCACACGGTACAATATTGGTCTAAAAGTTGGGTGGAAAGAGTGCCGCTTTGGAGTTGCGATGCTAGTTTTTCGTCTTCAAATCGGACTCCGCCTTGGGCTGTTTGACCTTGTTTGAATGCTTCAAGAGCGCTGAGGGCGTAGCTGGTTACGGGAATTCCTAACAGGTGGGCGACTAGGAAGTGTCCGGCTTCGTGGTGGAGGATGCGATCGCGATTTTGCTTGGAACTTCCTCCCAGCCAATCTACTAAAATTGCGCCGCCTTGACCTTGCCACTGGAAACTGTCGAGGGTGGCTAGCCCCAACAGGCAAAAAGTGGCGATCGCAGGTACGGCCTCTGGTAAGTTGAATAGGGGCCCTAACAATATTGAAACGGTGATGGCGAAGATAGAAATAGCGATAATATTCAAAGATGTGTCTTTCATAATGGGGAACGGGTAACTGGGAATTGGTAATGGGTAATTTGTAATAGGAAATTGGGCATCGGGCCCAAGAGCATCGGCCATCGGTTGAATTATTTTTTTCCTTCTTCCTTCAGAAAGGCGAAAATTTACATCAGCTCGATCGCGCCGCGCCGGGACTTCCGAAAAAAAAACACCATCTTCCAGTTTGACTGAAAATTGCCGGTCGGAAGCCGCCTACATTAAAAAGATATTAAAATAAATCAAAGTCAAGTAAAAGTGTTAGTGGAATCCTTCATGTCAGTTTTGGCAGCGATCGCAGTTTTAGGTATCTTGATTGTCGTTCACGAACTCGGCCACTTCTTGGCGGCGAGACTTCAACACATTCACGTCAACCGCTTCTCCATCGGTTTCGGCCCCATCCTCTGGAAGTACCAAGGCCCGGAAACAGAATACGCCCTCCGCGCCTTTCCCCTGGGAGGTTTCGTAGGTTTTCCGGATGACGATCCAGACAGCGTTATTCCCCCCAACGACCCAAATTTGCTGCGAAATCGCCCCGTGCTCGATCGGGCGATCGTCATTAGCGCCGGGGTGATTGCCAACTTGATTTTTGCTTACTTCCTGCTGCTGGTGCAGTTGACCACTGTCGGCGCAGCATCCATAAACTACCTACCCGGAGTTAAAGTCCCGGAAGTCGCAGCAGAAGTCAGTTCGGCAGCTCAAAAAGCCGGAATTCGCTCCGGAGACATTGTTCTGTCTGTTGACGGCAAAGAATTGGGCGCCAACAGCGAAGCAATCAAATCTCTAGTCGCAGCCATCCAAGATCATCCCAACCAGCCTTTGGCATTGGAAATTCAGCGCCAAGAACAAAACTTTGTGGTGACAGTCACTCCCGAACTGTCGCCCGACGGTAAAGGTCGCATTGGGGTGCAGCTAACTTCTAACGGGACTGTCCTGCGGCAGCGGGCGGGAATTCTAGAGGCGTTTAGCAAGGCTGCGACTGAATTTGAGCGGATTGTCGTGCTGACGCTTCAAGGTTTCGGGCAGTTAGTTAGCAATTTCAGCCAGACTGCCGACAAGTTGTCCGGGCCCGTGGCGATTGTGGCTGCCGGTGCAGGGATTGCGCGAGCGGATGCAGCGAACTTGTTTCAGTTTGCGGTGTTAATTAGCATTAATTTGGCTGTGATTAATATCTTGCCTTTACCTGCTTTGGATGGCGGTCAGCTAGCTTTTTTGTTAATAGAAGGACTGCGGGGCAAGCCTCTGCCAAACCGCATTCAGGAAAATGTGATGCAGACTGGTTTGATGCTGTTGCTGGGTTTGGGAATTTTCTTGATTGTTCGCGATACTGCTAATTTGGCAGGCATCGATTTTAGAAGTCTCATGCAACAATAGTCATTGGTCGTCAGCGATCGATCGTTAGTCAGCAGTCATTAGTCCTTACAACGCTGATGACTGTTGAATTATATAAAATAACCAGTAAATTAGGGGAAAACAGCAATGATTACACAACTGCAATCTCCCGACAAATCTAAGATTATCTACCCAGATGATAACGGCGAACCAATGTCTGACAATACCGAACAGTTTAGATTGATCGTGTGGATAAAAGAAAATTTAGAACTGTTATTTGCGGGCGCGGTTGATGTTTTTGTAGCGGGAAACTTACTGTGGTATCCAGTAGAAGGAAATAACAAAATTTCTCAAGCGCCCGATGTGATGGTAGCCTTCGGAAGACCGAAAGGTTATCGAGGCTCCTACCAGCAGTGGAACGAAGATAATATTGTGCCGCAAGTCGCCTTTGAAATTTGGTCGCCGGGAAATCGCCTGACTCCGATGCTGCAAAAATTGAGATTTTACGAACAATACGGCGTAGAAGAATATTATTTGTACGATCCAGCAAATGTGGATTTGACTGTATGGGAGCGTCGAGAGGAACGATTAGAACCCATCGAAGAAGTCAACGGCTGGGTAAGTCCCAGAATGGGAGTGCGGTTTCAAGTATCAGAAACTGAACTGGAAATATTCAGGCCTGATGGCACACCGTTTGTGAGTTTTGTGGAACTCGCTCAACTTCGAGAACAAGCAGAATCAAGGGCCGAACAAGAACGGCAAAGGGCCGAACAAGAACGGCAAAGAGCCGAACAAGCAGAAACTATGCTGGAACAAGAACGATCGCGCTCGCAAGCTTTAGAAGCGAAACTCCGAGACATGGGAATCGACCTCAACCAGTTGTAAATGACTAATATTAACTTCGATCGATTAACCGCAATCAGTAAGGTTCGTAGTGCGGACTTTAGTCCGCACTACAAACCGTTTTTGATATGACTAATGACTAATGACTAATGACTAATGACTAATGACTAATGACTAATGACTAATGACTAATGACTAGAAAAAAGTTAAGTTTAAAACAACGATCGCTCGAAATTCTGATTCGCCTCAAACGCCTGTATCCAGAAGCTCCTTGCACTCTCAACTACGAAACTCCGGTGCAGTTGTTGGTGGCGACGATTCTCTCGGCTCAGTGTACGGACGAGCGAGTAAACCTGGTAACGCCGGCCTTGTTTGAGCGTTTCCCCGATGCGGAGGCTTTGGGAAATGCTGATTTAGATGAATTGGAGCGTCTGGTGCGATCGACTGGTTTTTACCGAAATAAGTCTAAAAATATTAAAGCTGCTTGTTGGGCGATCGTCAACAAATTCAACAATCAAGTACCGCAGCAAATGGAACTGCTGCTAGAATTGCCCGGAGTTGCTCGCAAAACAGCTAATGTCGTTCTCGCTCACGCTTTTGGTATTCATATGGGAGTCACAGTAGACACCCACGTCAAACGTTTGAGTCAGCGGTTGGGATTGACCGAACATACCGATCCGAATCGGATCGAGCGGGATTTGATGCTATTGTTGCCGCAGCCGGATTGGGAAAATTGGTCGATTCGTTTGGTGTATCACGGTCGGGCAGTTTGTAATGCCAGAAAGCCGATTTGCAATATTTGCGAACTTGCAGATTTGTGCCCTTCTGCTAATAGTTAGATGTTGCACTATTTTCAGGAACAAGCAAGATGCCTGTGGTTAAAAATATTGTCAACAAAAAAAGTAATTTAAATAAAAGCGATCCGAAATGACCAAAATATAGTAAAATAGTCGATCGTGATTGATCTAAGGATATAAACTGAGTTATGGCAAAAAAGAGCATGATCGAGCGCGAGAAAAAGCGCCAAGCACTCGTAGACAAGTACGCTGACAAGCGGGAAGACCTGAAAGAGCAGTTTGACCAAGCTAGCAATCAGATGGACAAAATGGCGATTCACCGGGAACTGCAAAAGCTACCCCGCAGCAGTTCCCGGACTCGCTTGCGGAACCGCTGCTGGGCAACAGGACGGCCCAGAGGTTACTATCGCGACTTCGGACTGTCTCGCAACGTGATGCGAGAAATGGCTCACGAAGGTCTTTTGCCCGGTGTTGTGAAGTCTAGCTGGTAGCAGAAAGAACGAAGTTCGGCAACGGATTTCGTATTTCGTAACGGATTTAACGGATAGAAGAAAGAAGGGTTGAGTTATCGTCGCGAGAGAGGGAAGAAAGAAGAAGGAATGAAGAAAAACTTATGAATAATCGGCAAGATTATATTTTAGGGTTAATTTTTTGTTTCAGACTTTCTTCCTTCTTCCTTCTTCCTTCTTCCTTCTTCCTTCTTCCTTCTTCCTTCTTCCTTCTTCCTTCTTCTTTCTTCCTTCTTCTCTTTCTTGCTTCACTGGCCGCAGCATTTATCGATGCCGAGACTTTCGAGTAACAAGTCGCTGACGGCATTGGCGATCGCAAATTCGCCGTAAAAGCTTTTAGAAAAATCATAGGCCTGCATTTCGGTGACGATCGCAATTACAAGGCTGCCCACATCATTTTCGCCTTCCATGCGCTGGCGGACATAGATTTGGGCAGCTCTTTTAGCTATTTGCTGGTTGGCTGGTTCTGGGATAAACTCGGAGTCTAGCCATGCGAGCAGCGTTTGTTGGAGCCACTGACCTTCTTGTTCGGGGTTTTGGGCGGGCGGTAAGGTAATAGGTTCGATGGTTTCAGACATAATTATTCCTAATTGCTAATGTTGACTTTGAAAAGTTAGCGGACAAATGACAACTGATAAATATATGCAATATGATGATATACCGACAATTATACAAGGATATGCCCAAGGCTATTTCTTGATGGCAAATGACGGCGAGGAAAGTTTGGGGTGGTATTCGAGCCGCCAGCGGGCGCTGGTTCCCCTGGATGATAGATTTACCTATCCGCGATCGCTGGGCCGCGCTATAAATCAAAATCGGTTTTCAGTGGCTGTAAACCGCGATTTTGGGGCGGTGGTTGAGGGTTGTGCCGATCGCGAAACGACCTGGATTTCTAAGGAGCTCAAGCAGATTTACTGGCGTTTGTATGAGGCCGGTTGGGCTTACAGCTTCGAGACTTGGTGCGGCGACGAATTGGCCGGTGGTATTCTGGGATTGTCTATAGGCGGTGCGTTTATCGGGGAATCAATGTTTTACCGAATTTCCGAGGGTTCTAAGGTGGCGATGGTAAAGTTGGTGGAGAGATTGCGCGATCGATCTTATCTACTTTTTGACGCTCAAATGAACAACCCGCACCTCGAAAGATTCGGAGCATATACTGTCAACCAAAAACTGTACAACACTCTTTTGCAAGCAGCTTTGAAGCGTCGTTGTTCGCTCTTGTGAATATTCTTACCTGGCAAATAGCACTGCCGCATTCTCACCCGATACACCTACTTCAAAAAATAGTATAATCAAGCATAGATACTTCTCGGAGACCACCACAATGCAAGTCACAACCGAACAAATTATTTATCCATCCAGCGACGGTCAACCAATGGCAGAAAGTACAATTCAATACAAATTAATTGTCACCATCAAAGAAGGTTGCGAATCGCTGTTTCAAGATGACCCCAACGTGTTTGTAGCAGCCGATTTACTCTGGTATCCGGTTGAGAGAAGAAATGACATTTCTCAAGCACCAGATACAATGGTAATATTTGGTAGACCAAAAGGCGATCGCCGTTCCTACCTACAATTTAGCGAAGATAATATCCCTCCCCAAGTCGTCTTTGAGATTCGATCCCACAACGACAGCAACACAAAAATGCACAAAAAACTTTCATTTTACAATCGCTATGGAGTTGAGGAATATTACCTTTACGACCCCGAAATAAATGAGTTGGAAGGTTGGCAAAGAATTGAAGGAAGCTTAGAACCAATTGAACCGATGGAGGGATGGATAAGTCCGAGACTGGGAGTGCGGTTTGAGTTGCCAGAATCAGGGTTAGAAATTTATAAACCTGATGGAGAAAAGTTTCTTTCCCCTGCTGAAATGAATGCAGAGCGACTACTAGAGCGAGAGCGTGCCGAACGTTTAGCTGCCAAACTGCGCGAATTGAACATCGACCCAGATAGCATCTAAGCCCAAACAACGAGTAGAAACCCGGTTTTTTAAACAAATCGGGTTGCTGCCGATTGCAGTTATTTACTTTTTTAGGACTTACGCATCAAGACCTTCATAACCTGGTTTTTTGCGATTTTGCTGACTGTAACAAAGTACGATCGTAAAAACCCGGTTTCTGACCGCCCGTGCGTAAGTCTTATTCTTTTAACGGCGCATCGGAAATTTGGTCGATCGCCCCCAGCTCAAATTACATATACTACAATATATAATACAGAGATTGGAGCCAAAATGCTTGGAGCTCAGAAAAATCCGAATCGCAGCCCCTTGAATGTGCAAAAATATTCAAGCAAACATTACTAAATCCTACAGGGAGAAATTGTTGTGGAGTCCAGATACAACCCCCAATCCATAGAAGAAAAATGGCAGCAGACATGGGCACAGCAAAACTTAGACCAAATGCCAGAAGATACCGAAAAGCCTAAATTTTATGCCTTATCCATGTTCCCCTACCCGTCGGGAAACCTGCACATGGGCCACGTCCGCAACTACACAATCATCGATGTAATTGCCAGACTCAAGCGAATGCAAGGCTATCGCGTACTCAATCCGATGGGATGGGACGCTTTTGGTTTGCCGGCAGAAAATGCAGCCATCGAACGCGGAATTCCCCCCGCAAAATGGACTTATGAAAATATTGCCCAAATGAAAGGCTTATTTCAGCGGCTGGGCATTTCCTTTGATTGGACAAAAGAAGTTACAACCTGTTCTCCCGATTATTATCGGTGGACTCAGTGGCTGTTTTTGCAATTTTTAGAAGCAGGATTAGCTTATCAAAAAGAAGCCGCAGTTAATTGGGATCCCATCGACCAAACAGTCTTAGCCAACGAACAAGTAGACAACGAAGGTCGTTCTTGGCGTTCCGGTGCAAAAGTCGAGCGCAAATTATTGCGGCAGTGGTTCCTCAAAATTACCGATTACGCCGAACAGTTATTAAACGACTTAGACAAATTGCCAAATTGGCCCGAAAGAGTCAAATTAATGCAAGCCAATTGGATTGGCAAATCAGTCGGCGCTTACTTGGAATTTCCGATTGTGGGAATGGATGAAAAAATCGCCGTTTTCACCACTCGCCCCGATACAGTTTATGGCGTTAGTTACCTTGTTTTAGCGCCAGAACATCCGTTAACCGCGCGCGTGACTACCGAAGACCAAAAAGCTGCTGCAGACACCTTCATCAAAGAAGTTGCACTGCAAAGCGAGATCGATCGCACCGCCGAAGACAAACCAAAGCGCGGCATCCCCACAGGCGGCAAAGCAATCAACCCTTTCAGCGGCGAAGAAATCCCGATTTGGATTGCCGATTACGTACTGTACGAATACGGCACCGGCGCAGTGATGGGAGTACCAGCCCACGACACGCGAGATTTCAAATTTGCCACTGAATATCAACTGCCAATTAAAGTAGTAATTGTGGATGATGATGAAACTCCGCTAACCGAAGCTTACACCGAACCAGGAATTATGATTAATTCCGAAAGCTTCAACGGCATGGATTCAATTAAATGCAAAGCCGCAATTATTGAAGCTGCCGAAAGTTCAGGTTGTGGCAAAGCGCGAGTGCAATATCGCTTGAGAGATTGGCTAATTTCTCGACAGCGTTATTGGGGCGCTCCGATTCCGGTAATTCACTGTCCCAACTGCGGAACAGTCCCCGTCCCGCAATCGGATTTACCCGTATTGTTGCCGGAAAATGTAGAATTTACTGGCAAAGGTTCGCCCTTGGCCAAGATGGCAGAATGGGTAAACGTTGCTTGTCCGAGTTGCGGCACTCCAGCGCAGCGGGAAACAGATACGATGGATACTTTTATGGATTCATCGTGGTATTTCTTGCGCTATCCCGATGCTCAAAATCAAGAGCAAGTTTTCGATACGGCGAAGACGAATGATTGGATGCCGGTAGACCAATATGTCGGCGGTATCGAACACGCAATCCTGCATTTGCTGTATTCGCGGTTCTTTACGAAGGTTTTGCGCGATCGGGGTTTGATCGACTGCGACGAACCATTTAAACGCTTGTTAACTCAAGGCATGGTGCAAGCAATGGCATACCAAAACCCCGTTACTGGCAAATACGTTCCCCCAGCAGATGTAGACCCAACAAATCCCAAAGATCCGCAAACTGGCGAAGCTTTAGAAGTCTTTTATGAGAAGATGTCAAAATCAAAATACAACGGCGTTGATCCCTTGGAAGTTATGGGGAAATACGGGGTAGATACGGCGCGAATGTTTATTTTATTCAAAGCGCCGCCAGAGAAGGATTTGGAGTGGGACGACGCAGATGTGGAAGGGCAATTCCGCTTTTTAAATCGCGTTTGGCGCTTGGTGACAGAGTTTGCTTCACCCCCCCCAGCCCCCCCTTGGCAAGGGGGGGAGAAAGATGTGTTGAGCCAAGCTCACCCCGACCAAGGGGAGAAAGATGTGTTGAGCAAGGCTGAGAAGGATTTGCGGCGGGCGATTCACACTGCAATTAAGGAAGTGCGAGAAGATTTGGAGGGCGATTATCAGTTCAATACTGCTGTTTCGGAAATGATGAAATTGAACAATGCGCTGGCTGATGCTAAATGTAAGGATTCGCCTGTTTATGCAGAGGGAATTAACACTTTAATTTTGCTGTTAGCGCCTTTTTCGCCGCATATCGCTGATGAATTGTGGCATCTGATTGGTAACAGCGAATCGGTGCATACGCAAACTTGGCCGACTGTCGATCCATCTGCTTTAATTACCGATGAAATTACGCTGGTAATTCAAGTTATGGGCAAGACGCGCGGCACAATTCAAGTGCCTTCCGGTGCGGATAAAGCTGCTTTGGAAAAGTTTGCTCGCGAGTCGGAATTGGCGAAGCGTCACCTGGAAGGTAAGGAGATTAAAAAGGTAATTGTGGTTCCTGGAAAGTTGGTAAATTTCGTGGTAGCTGGATAAAGATGAGAAACCCGGTTTTTTGGCTAAACCGGGTTTTTTATAATTGTATAGATATGAAACGGATATTGAAATCGTTTTTACAAGCAAAACATCTGCAGACGCGGACTGCAAGAGATGATTTTAATTGTTGGTTTCAAAAAGCAATTGTACGATCGCCCCACAGTCCAATTCTAATACTGATTGAGCGCTGCCGCCGTTAACGGCAATTTCTAGCCAACCGTCAGAACCAGTTATGGCAATTAAATCCCCTGGCTTGCTGTCGCTGTAAGTTTTACCGCTGGGGATGCGAATTGGATCGGAACTATTGCTAATTATAACTGACCAATTGTTAGATACAATGCAATTATTCGGGATATTAGTAATTAAATTGCCGAAGCGATCGACATATTGAACGCAACCTACCGCACCTGTGGCTGTAACGGCGCAATTTGGTATCTGTAGCTGCACTAAACTTGCAGGGTCGAGCTCCTCCCCCAACTCTGCCAAAGCCACCCCATTCGCCAAGTGAGCGCCCGCTGCTGCGAAAATATCGCGACCGTGAAAAGTGCTGCTGGGTTGAGGTGTGCGCCAGTATTGAGAATTCGTGAGTTCGACACAGGATCTCGCGCTTTCCCGACTCAACACCCCGCTAAACAACCCGTTATCCGGCCCGACAAGCCAGCAATTAGCACATTGAATCGCCACCCCGCGTCTCTTGCTTCCCACCCCCGGATCGACTACAGCAATATGTACGGTTTCCGCTGGAAAATAAGCAAAAGCAGTCATCAAACAAAACCTGGCCGCTGCAATATTTTGAGAGGGTATTTGGTGCGTAATGTCAATAACTTTTAACTGCGGGTTAATTTGGGCGATCGTACCTTTCATCACTCCCACATAAACATCGCTCAATCCAAAATCCGTCAGTAGAGTTATAATTCTATTTTTAGACATATATCCAAAGGTAAGAATATGGTAGCGCAGTGGGAAAACTTTCTGCAAAACTTAGGAGAATGGCACGGTTCCTTCACCCAGCTATCAACACGAGGAGAGGTACTTCAAGATACTCCCAGCATTATTTCTCTCGAAGGACTCAACGACAACAAAACAGTGCGGTTGAAACTGCGCCGCTTCTCGCCAAATCCTAGCGGTGCCGGCGAACCGGAAGTCAGCGAAATTGTTCGAGAATATCAGAGTTTGGGACGAGATATCCTGTTTTTTGAAAATGGAAATTTTTGTCAGGGTACTATTCAATTAGCGCCTTATTCTGAATCTGGTGCCGAGTTTGGTTTTATCTACAACTATCGCAGGTTGCGCTTCGTTCAACTCTACAATATCGACGGTCATTTATCCAAACTTACCTTAATTCGCGAAAAGCAGCTTGATAAAAATGTCCCCGAACGTCCGCCTTTAACTGTTGATGCTTTGGTGGGAGAATGGCAGGGCGAGGCCGTGACAATGTATCCAGACTTGCGTTCTCCTGATTCCTATTCTACCAATTTACAATTGCATTTGCAAAATGGCGATCGGCTAGTGCAGAAAATTACTTTTGGTAGCAATGCTAATGTTATCAGTTCTAGCGGCAGCATTGACGGTTCTGCGATCGATTTTAACGAAGGTTCAACGCCCGTGCAAGTTTTGCTGCTTCCTGACGGCGGTTCTTGCACTTGTCCGGTGAAAGTTGAATTCAGAAAACCTATATTTTTTGAGGCCGGTTGGTTGGTAGAACCTGACTTGCGATTTCGGATGATTCGCAGTTACAATGACAAAGGTGAATGGGTAAGTTTGACTTTAGTTACTGAACGCAAAGTTAGTCATTAATCCCGCTCGGTTGTTGAGGATTAAGATTGAGTTTTTTGGGCGGGCTAGAAGCCCACCCCACAATAAACTTGATGTATTGTGGAACGGCCATCTTGGGGGCGGGCTAGAAGCCCACCCCACAATAAACTTGATGTATTGTGGAACGGCCATCTTGGGGGCGGGCTAGAAGCCCACCCCACAATAAACTTGATGTATTGTGGAACGGCCATCTTGGGGGCGGGCT
>NZ_JADEXD010000186.1 GCF_015207285.1 Tychonema sp. LEGE 07203
CTGTTGATTAAGATCAGTCCGGCGGCGGATTCGGGACGCTGGGCTGCTACGCACAAGGCGGCGTAGCCTCCGAGGGAGTTGCCGGCGAGGACGGCGGGCCGGCCGATGATGTTGGTGATGAAGTCGTGGAGTTGGTCGCGCCAGAGGTCGCCGCTGTACTGGATTTCGGGTTTTGCCGATCGCCCGAATCCGATCAGGTCGATCGCCCACACTTCAAAGTCTTTGCTCAGGCCGCTGATATTTTTGCGCCAATGGTCTGTGGATGCTCCAAAACCGTGAATTAACAGCAGGGGAGGGCGTTCGGGATGCCGGTCGCCGGAGCGGACGTAGTATACTGAATGGCCCCGCCAATGCCAGTAAGTGCCGGGAATGGGGGCGGAGGTGATGGCTGGGGTGGTTTGCATAATGTAAAGAAATAATTATTTACTTTAACTATTGTATCGCGACGTTCAGATTTATAAAGTTCGGTCAACGCGCCGGGGTGCCGCCAGCAAAGGATTTGTCAATTTGGGCGAGTTGGGCGCTCTCGAGTTCTTGACTCATGTGAAATAAGTTTTGTAACAAATATTGATTCGGTCAAGGTCGCAGCAGTGCCGGCTTTGCGTGCCGATCGGCCTTTGGGCAATATATCTGGTTTTGGCGGCAACACACCTAGGTATGATAATTGTGCTGTTTGGCGGTCGGAGATCGATCGGGGCGATCGGTCTAAAGCAGGGGTGGCGAGAGCTGGTTCCGATGCGCGAGGGTTCTGGGGATCGATGTTTTAATGGATATTTTCGATTGTTTACAGGTGGGGATCGTTTGGTACAGCGACTTGTGACAGTCCTGGAGATGTAGGGGCGATCGCCCGTGAGTTGCCTCGATCCGACATCAAAAATCTGGTGGTAGCTGAAACTTATAAGTAAAATTACTGATAGTTGCAGGCATTCGTTTCTGAGAATCGCAGAATATTTTGTGACGTTGTTTGCTTTTCTTAAATGCCTAAATACTCTAAGATAGAAATAGAGTGGCGCAGCTCAATTAATTAGCATTTTGAATACTGGGGAGCCAACTTATGCAGGGTGTGAATTTCATCCACCTGAAAGTTAGGGAGTTTTCTGAGTGATTGCTATTTCGACCCGTCCGACCGGACGCAATTGGATTACGATTAGCTTCGCTTCAACCCTATACCTTTGTCCTGTTTTGGATCTGCTCCTAGCAGAGGTTCCGGAGCGCTGGCAAGCGGAATTGCGGTTGGGGCTTCAAGAAGCTTTGGTAAATGCTGCTAAGCATGGAAATAAATTAGACCCTGGCAAAACAGTTGGAGTCCGTTTTTCGATCGTCCAAAACCAATATTGGTGGGTGATATCGGATGAAGGTTCTGGCTTTAAGGCCCCTTGCGGTTGCAACCTTTATACCGATAATTGCGACAGTCTCGTAGCAGAGGATGTTGCAGATAACTCTGAAATGCCCCATGTCGAACAAGAATGTGGTAGAGGGCTGTTTATTCTTTACCAAATATTCGATCGGGTAGAGTGGAATTCTCAAGGTACAGAGTTACGGCTGTGCAAAGAAGTTTCCAGTCGCTACCGACTGCCTCGCTTGCGCTAGAACTGATATTTGACATCAGTTTTCACCTCAGCTCGACTTGCAAATTTTTTCGTTTCCCCGCTGAATCAGGGATGGAAAATTTGGAGTGTCTAGCCATTGATAGTAAATGGTAATGCAAAAAGCGAGTTTTGTGTGAGAAAAGTATAAATCTTTTTTAGCCCGCAATCGCGCCGCTCGATCGAGCGACGCGATTGTCTGAGTTTTGAGCAACAAATCCGCTGTTTAACTCCAGACTCAGCGACTCAAAATTATTTGCCGTGGGTGGGACAGGGAGGAGCACAGATCGATCGATCCAGCCATCCTGCTGCTTGTTTTAAGCGCGGGAGAGCTTCTTCTGGCTGTTTTTTGAGCAAAAAGACCAAAGCGGCCGCAGCTTGCTCGCCCGCCCGCGCGGAACGGTTGGCTTTGAGGCGGTGCCAATCTTTTTCGGGGATGGCGAGGCGCGCTGCTAGAGCTTGGGCTAATTCTAACGTGCTCAGCTCGTTGAGGTTGACAGTTTGGGTTGTTTGTGCAGTTTCAAGCATAGGTAGCAATTATAGGGATTTGGCTGGGTTTGGGAATTATTTTAACCATAATATACTGCACATAATAACAATTTAATTGGGAATTGGAAATCGGTTTGTTTATTCTTGTCAGGTTTGCAGATCAAATGCCTCAACAGCCATCAGATTTAAATCGGGAAGAGCAAGAAAACGAGTTTGTGCAGGCGATGGCCGCAGTGGAGCGATCGCTCGCGGCAGTCAAAGAGCGTTACACTCAAATTCAGGTCGATCGACAGCGCCAAGCCGAACTCGGCCACCGGCGCGAAGATGTACTCCAGTCTCTGCGCCAAAATCCATTGCCGCAACTCAAGCAAGAATTGCGGGAAATTGAGCAAGAATTGGAAACGATCGAGTTAAATTTAGAAAGCAGTCTGTTTTCTTGGGGAAGCATAAAACAACCTTTTTGGCAAGCAGTTCGCTTTGGGGGACTCGGCATTTTGATCGGTTGGATTTTGAAATCCTATGTCGGTTGAATTATGTTGGGATTTATGATTTTTTTTTACCGCAGAGGGCGCAGAGGGCGCAGAGGAAGAGAAAAGAGAGAATTTTGGTGCAAAATATTAAATAAACAGGAGTGGATATTATGACAAATCAACGAATTGCAGCAATTTTGCGCGGTGGTGAACCGGGCGAAACTGTCACTGTTCAAGGTTGGGTTCGTACTAAGCGCGAATTGAAAGAATTTGCCTTTGTGGAAGTTAACGACGGTTCGGCGATGGCTAATTTGCAGGTAGTCATCAATGCTGATTTGCCGGATTTTGAAAATGTACTCAAACAACTTAATACAGGTGCATCTTTAGAGGTGTCGGGCGTGCTGGTAGCGTCACCGGCGAAAGGACAGCGAATTGAGTTAAAAGCATCGCAAGTACAAGTTTACGGCGAAGCAGACCCGCAAACTTATCCGCTGCAAAAAAAGCGGCATTCCTTTGAATTCTTGCGGACAATCGCTCATTTGCGACCGCGCACAAACACTCACGGTGCTGTTTTTAGAGTCCGCAATGCTTGTTCGACGGCGGTACACCAATTTTTTCAAGAACGCGGTTTTTTGTGGGTTCACACTCCGATTCTTGCTGCTAGTGACTGCGAAGGTGCGGGGGAAATGTTCGCCGTTACCAACTTTGATTTAAAGAATGTGCCGCGCACGGATTCGCAAGAGGTTGATTATGCGAAGGACTTTTTTGGCAAGCGCGCTTATTTAACAGTTAGCGGCCAGTTGGAAGCGGAAGTTATGGCGATGGCTTTCGGCAATGTTTATACTTTTGGCCCGACTTTTCGAGCGGAAAATTCTAATACTTCGCGACATTTGGCTGAGTTTTGGATGATTGAACCGGAGATGGCTTTCTGCGATTTGCAGGGTAATATGGATTTGGCTGAGGCGTTTTTAAAGTATATCTTTAATTACGTTTTGGAGCATTGCCCGGAGGATATGGAGTTTTTCAACGAGCGGATTGATAAGACGGTTTTGGCTGCGGCTGAAAATATTATTAACAATCAGTTTGAGCGGATTACTTACACGGAGGCGATCGCTCTTTTGGAAAAGGCCGACAAAAAGTTTGATTTTCCGGTAAGTTGGGGCTTGGATTTGCAGTCGGAACACGAGCGCTATTTGGCTGAGGATTTGTTTAAGAAGCCGACAATTGTCAGCGATTATCCGGTCGGGATTAAAGCATTTTATATGCGTTTAAATGAAGACGAGAAAACCGTTCGAGCTATGGATGTTTTGGCTCCGAATATTGGGGAAATTATCGGCGGTTCCCAGCGGGAAGAACGGCTGGATGTGTTGGAGCGGCGCATGGAAGCGCAGGGTATGAATAAGGAGGAGTTGTGGTGGTATTTGGATTTGCGCCGCTACGGTACTGTTCCTCACGCTGGCTTTGGTTTGGGGTTTGAGAGGTTGGTGCAATTCATGACGGGAATGGGGAATATTCGGGATGTAATTCCGTTTCCGAGAGCGCCTTTGACTATTGATTTTTAGATGCAGACGGCGGTTGAAACCGCACCTACAAAAACAAAGTCCGCCTCTGCGGATTGAAGACAATAACATAATCTTCCAGCGTGTTCTTTAACCCGCAGAGGCGGGTTTGGTCTGTATAGACGCGGTTTCAACCGCAAGCGTCTTCTTTTCCCATCTCAAATCTAAAATCTAAAATGGTATGAGTTAATGGTTCTTCAAATCTCATCAAGTTCCACAACACCAAATGTCACTTGGGAAGCCTTACCAGCCGACTTTGTTTTACCGGACGATCCTGTGGAAAATATTCAACAACCGCCGCTTGCTGCTGCTCTCACCGATGCTCTGGGTGCCGCTGGACGCATTGAACAGATCGCCCTGATTGGTTCCAATTTTGGACTGGTAGCGACGGTAAATAAGCAGACTGTAGTCAAAGCACCGGATTGGTTTTTCGTGCCGCAAGTGCATGGAGTTGCAGAGGGCACGATTCGCCGCAGTTACACGCCGAATCTGGAGGGTGCGCCGGTATCGGTGGTGATGGAGTTTTTGTCTAATGAAGATTATGCCGAACTGTCGGCGCGATCGACTCCTCCCTACGGCAAGCTCTACTTCTACGAACAGATTCTGCAAGTGCCAACCTATGTGACTTACGACCCCTACGAGCCCAAGCTGGAAGTGCGGTATTTGCTCAATGGAGCCTATGAAACGCAGGCTGCTGATGCGTCAGGGCGGGTGCGGATTCCAGAGTTTGATTTGTGGCTGGGGATTTGGTCGGGGGAACGGCTGGGCCAAACTATGAATTGGCTGCGCTGGTGGGATGAAGCTGGAAATTTGCTGCTGTGGAGTTCGGAACAGGCGGAATATGAACGGTTGCGGGCCCAGCAGGAACGTCAGCGGGCGGATTTATTGGCGGCTAAGTTGCGGGAGTTGGGTGTTGATATCGATCGGCTCACATGAATCGGGCGATCGGGCAAATCGCTACTCAATCCAAATTGACTATAGGGCGCTTCAAACCCAGGATTACTGCTTGAATGCGATCGGGTTCAAATTGGTATTATAGCGCGATCGCTTACCAACTAAGCATTAATTAGATCGGCCAGATCGGGGGAAAGAAAGAAGTGGGGAAATAGTAAAGTCTCTAAATAGTGAAACTTTATTCCATAAAGTTTTTTAATTTCTTTGATTTGTCCAATAATCTGCTCCTTATTGATACTATGATTGCTTTTAATTCCCACAATCATTATATTCTTACTCGTATGTTCAGCAGCTATAAACTCAAAAACCTTAGTCTTATAGCCCGACAATTCAAGTAAAAGCGCTCTCAATCCATCAGTCACTATTTCCGATTGCCTCTCCAGCAAAATACCAGACTTTAGGAGATCCTTCAAAACCATATTCGGATGAATTTGTTTCCTAACTTGCTTGTGGCAGCATGGTGCTAGGATGATCAAAGAAGAATCAGACTGTATCCCTTTATAAATTGCATCATCTGTTGCAGTATCGCAGGCATGAAGTGCGATGGTTATGTCTGATTTTTCGGCGCTATAGTTACTGATGTTTCCTTGGTTAAAATGTAACCTTTCAAAATTAACTGATTGGGCAACAGTGTTACAAAAATCTACTAAATGTATTCTGCTTTCTATACCAATCACCGATGCTTCCTTGTCTAAAATATTGTTCAGAAAATCATATATGGCGAAGGTTAAGTATCCCTTGCCTGAACCCATGTCAACTACAGAAATATGACTTTTTTCTGCTAATTCTGATGATTCAACTAAGCCATGTATGATTTCCACAAACTTATTTATCTGTCTGAACTTATCTTCCATCGTTCTTACGACATTACCTTGACTATTGGTAATGCCTAATGCTCTGAGGTATACATTATTTTCTGATTCAATATACCGTTTCTTCCTGCGATCGTGTTTCTGGGGAGTTGTATCAACAGGATTGGTAAAAGTGGGCTTAATAAAATTAATTTTAGGGTGTTTCTTTTTGCCATATTCAAGTTGAACATCTTGCTCGATCGAGAATAATCTAATACTCATAAATTCACTGCCAATCAGGGTTTTGATTAAATCTAATCCCTCTTCGATCGGGTAATTTTTGACTATTTCCTTAGTTTTGTAACTATAGGTAAAAGAAAGTTTTATGCGTGATTTTAATTCTACAATTCTCACAATAATTTTAGTTAAACCGTCTTCTCCTCCTCTATACTTTCCTAAAGTTAATCTGATAAATTCTTGATTTTCTATACTAGAACCTAAAATTAACTCGAATTGCTCTTGCGTGTTGATATTCATTATATTATTCATTGGCCGTAAGGTTCGCTATCGAAAATTTATATCAATTTCCTTAGCATCGAAATAGTAAATCAATAGTTAACAGTTAACAGCTAACAGTTAACATTTAACAGCTAACAGCTAACAGCTAACAGTTAACATTTAACATTTAACATTTAAGATCCTGTATGAGTGCAACCGGAATTGATATTACATATTGCACAATCTCACAGTGACGCACCACACAATAGTCTGGTGCGTCACCGGAATCATCGATTAAGTCGCCGAGGGAATTGTGATATCAACAGATTGGACTTTTACCGAAGTTCCCAACCTCGATAAAGGCGGTTGAATTGCCGCACTATTTCCTACTACTAACGTTACCAAATTCTCCGGTTTCAAGTAAGTCTTGGCTACGCGCTGCACGTCGGCAATTGTTGCTGCTTCGATGCTGCGGCGGTAGCTAAAAATGAAATCTTCGGGATAACCGTAGTATTCGTAGCGCATTAATCGCGACAATGTTTGACTGGGATTTTCAAATTTGAAGATGAAAGAATTCAGGGTAGAATCTTTAGCAAAAGCTAATTCTTCGGGGGTAATTGGTTGGGTGCGGATACGATCGATCTCAGCGCGAATTGCCTCGATAAACGGTACTGTCGCGTCCGATCGCGTTTGCCCTCCAGCTACGAACACCCCCGGATAGTCATATCTCGGACTCCAAGCGGCATACACAGTGTAAGCTAAACCTTGGCGCGATCGCACATTATTGAACAAACGCCCGCCAAAACCGTTCAAAACCCCATTCATCACGTCCAAAGCACCGTAATCTGGACTGCTGAGCATTCCGCCCAAATGTCCCATCTGCACGTAACTTTGACTCAATTGTGGCTGGTTTACAAAAAATACGCCACCCTCCTTTGCGGGCGATACCGTTGGTAGCGCTGGCACTTCTGCATTTTGAGTCGGTTGCCAATTCCCGAATTTTTGCTCCACGAGCGATCGCATTTTAGCAGTATCAAAGTCACCAGAAATACCCAAAATCATATTCTTGGGGTGGAAATACTTCTGGTAGAAACTCACCAAATCGTCGCGGGAAATATTGGCGAGGGTTTTGTATTCTACCGTGCGGGCGTAGGGACTGCGATCGCCATAAATTAACTTTTGAAACTCGCGGCCGGTAATACCGTTAGGATCGTCATTGCGGCGGGCGATCGCACCTTGAATTTGATTCTTCGCTAAATCCAACTTTTCCTGTTCAAAAATTGGCTCTCGAATCACTTCCGCAAACAAGTCAAACACTGGTTCCAAATCCTCAGCTAAAGCGCTAAAATTAGCAGTGCCAGAAGTAACATCAATCCCCGTTTCTACCGAAGCTGCTCGCTGTTCCAGCAACTGATTTAATTCATCAGCCGTATGCTGGCTCGTGCCGCCAGTTCGCATCACTTCTCCCGTCAAACCTCCCAGTCCAATTTTATCGGCAGGTTCAAAGCGATCGCCGGTGCGAAATAGCGCCGTCCCCCCGACTAGCGGGAGTTCCCTGTCTTCCATCAGATAAACTCGGATGCCATTTTTTAGCTCGAAGCGAGTGTATTTAGGCAGTTTAATTTCTGGCACAGCCGGGAATGTTAATTCGTCATAGTGTTTCGGTCCGGCCGCTAAGGAAGGCAACAAATTAAACGTACCCAATGAAACAGTAAAAATGCAAAGTGATAGCAGAAATAACTTTACTTTTTTTAGTTTCAATTTAGTCCTTGTCATTCTTTCTC
Source organism: Tychonema sp. LEGE 07203 (assembly GCF_015207285.1). Classification (GTDB taxonomy): domain Bacteria; phylum Cyanobacteriota; class Cyanobacteriia; order Cyanobacteriales; family Microcoleaceae; genus Microcoleus. The sequence goes on from NZ_JADEXD010000186.1 coordinate 8,132, forward strand.
CTAAGTTATACATTCTGACAAATGTTGACTGTTGACTGTTAGCTGTTGACTGTTGACTGTTGACTGTTGACTGTTGACTGTTAGCTGTTCGCTGTTGACTGTTGACTGTTGACTGTTAATTACTAACAACTGCCAACTAACAACTGCCAACTAACAACTGCCAACTAACAACTGCCAACTGCCAACTGACTTATTAAAGCGACAAAAGCTTGCCAATCGTGCGGTTTTCCGGGCGGAAAGTGGCCTGAGAGACACGCTGAATGTCAGCAGGAGAAACAGCCGCGATCGCATCCAATTCCTGGAACAAATTTTTCCACGAACCAGTTTTTACTTGATAGTCCACCAGCGCAAATGCCATGCCCATATTAGAATTGAGCGATCGCAACAAACCAGCTCTCGCCTGAGTCTTCACCCGCTCCAATTCCATAGCAGAAACCGGCTCATTTTTCAGGCGATCGATTTCCTTGCTCAAAGCAGCAGCTACTTCATCAACCGTGCGACCCGGAGCAGTTTGAGCGTAAAATAACATCAAATTCGGGTACTTTTCCCCCGGATAGCCGCTGAAACCTTGAGCCGCTAGCGCCAGTTGCTGCTGCTCTACCAAAGACTTGTAAAGCCTAGAAGTGCGGCCGTCGCTGAGCAAAGAACCAATAATTTCATAAACCGCATTGTCGGGATGATTCATCGCCGGCCTGTGGTATCCTTCCAAATACCAAGGTTGAGTTTTTAACTTCAGCGTGACTTCCTTAGTTTGCGTTTGCGGAGGCTCCACCATTTCCAATTCTGGAGGTGCTGGTTTCGCTTTGTAGCGACCGAAATAAATTTGAGCGAGCCGCTTCACTTCCGAGGCTTTCACGTCTCCTACCACCGCCACAGTTAGCTTGCTGGGGATGTAGTGAGTCTCAAAAAACTTCTGCACTTGTTCTCGTGTCAAGTTTTTAATGTCTTCGGTGTAGCCAATTACGGGGCGGCGGTAGGGATGAACGGAGAAGGCTGTGTTGGCAAAAGCTTCAACCATTTGTCCGATCGCAGAATTCTCAGTTCGCAGCCTCCGTTCTTCTAAAATTACCTGTTTTTCCTTATAAAATTCCCGAAATACAGGTTCTAGAAATCGCTCTGATTCCAGCGACATCCACAGTTCTAATTTGTTAGCTGGGAGGCTGTAAAAATACATTGTCGAGTCGGTAGAAGTAGCGGCATTTAGTCCGACTCCGCCTGCCTGTTCGACTATTTTGCCGAATTCGTTGCGCTTGACAAATTGCCCTGCTTCTGCTTCAACTTTGTCCAATTCTGCTCTAAATTTGGCGACTTCTTCGGTTTTGCCGATCGCCTTGGCTGCTTGCATTTGCTCGAAGAGTTCGTCCTGTTTTTCTAGCAGCGGCTTTTCGGCTTTGTAGTCGGTAGTGCCAATTTTTGGCGTGCCTTTAAAAGCTAAATGTTCGAGGTAGTGGGCGACTCCGGTTTGACCGTCGGGTTCGTTTGCGCCTCCCACGTCAGCGTGAATCAAAAACGATGCTACCGGGGATCTGGGCCTTTCGAGTACGATGAATGTCATGCCGTTGTCGAGCTTGAATTCGGTGACTTGCTTGATTACTCGATCGAGCGACGGTTGAACAGACACTGCTTGGGAGTCGTTAGCTGGGTTGGGGCGGGCGGAGGCGATTTGAGGGCAAATTCCCCACCACAGCATTACAGCAGCCAGCAGGGAGGCGATGAATCGAGTTGGGCGGGGCGATTCCCTAGGGGATAGCTTCGCCGCGCGTGGTTTTGGGAACTGCGGGATCATTCGATTTGAGATTTTAGATTGGGGATTTTGACTTGTCAAACAAATAAATGTTGGCGATCGATGCCAGGGATACTTTTCTAAGGATAAAGATTTTTTGAGAGACAAGCGATCTGTTGCGCCACAGATGTTAGGCTGATACAGCCAATCTCAAAAAGAATCTGGATCTCGGCGAGGAGTTTTAAGTTTGGGATGGGAGCATCTGTGTTTTGCATTTATGGGAGCATCTGTGTTTTGCATTTATTTGCATTTATTATTATAGTGCTGTCCTCGCTCGCGAGCGGGGAGGCTCGCACGCTCAATAAAAAATGCTTTTTGCAATGCAGGAGATGCTTTGGTGTGGGATTAGATTCGCGCCCAACTTAAAACTTAACATTATTTCGCCCGTCCGTCCCAAACCCGCAGTTACAAATGAATCCACCTAAGTAAACGTAAAATACGGCTCGCTAAAAAGCTGGCTGTGTATGTCTTCTTCCTTTTTCCTGATGACGTTGGACCCAAAGCTCGGGGGATAGCAAAACATGACTGTTAACTGTTGACTGTTGACTGTTGACTAATAACTGTTAACTGTTAACTGTTAACTGTTAACTGTTAACTGTTAACTGTTGACCAATGACTAATGACTAATGACTTCTTCCTTCTATTTAAGTCACCAATTACCGATTGCAAAGCCATGCGAATTTTTAATCAGTCTCCCCCTTCAGAAACAGAAACCAAAAAGCGGATTTTACAAGCGGCTGTGCGACTGTTTGCCCGCAGCGGATACGACGGTACGACAACTAGGGATTTAGCAGCGGCGGCGGGGGTGGCTGAGGGTACCCTATTTCGGCATTTTGATAATAAAAAAGCAATTTTGATTCAGGTGGCGACGGAAGGATGGGTGGAAATATTGACTGATTTGCTGACAGAATTGAGCGAGATGGGCAATTACAAAGCAGTGGCTCAGGTGATGCGCCGGCGGATGCTGAATATCCGCGAAAATAGCGATATGATGCGGGTATGTTTTTTGGAGGCTCAGTTTCACCAGGATTTGCGCGATCGCATTCAGTTGGAAGTCATCGAAAAAATGAGCGTTGTGGCTGAGGCTTTTTTTGAAACGGCGATGGAAAAAGGAGTTTATCGGAAGATGAATCCGAAGATTGTTGCTCAGATATTTTTGGGAATGTTTGCAGTAGCCGGTTTCAGTCAAAATACGATTGGGGATCCGAATGCTTCTGTGCAACAAATGCAGGAAATGGCCGAAGGATTAGCGGATATTTTTCTGAACGGTGTTTTAGTTAAAGATTAATTTCTCGCGCATTTAAATTGTAGATTTAGGGCGAGAGGCACACCCCACTGATTGTTCGATCGTTTTTTAACATACAATTTAAATGCGCCACAGCTTATATAGCAGTTCTCAAGCGTTGTGAGATATACCCCATGCCCCATGC
>NZ_JADEXD010000344.1 GCF_015207285.1 Tychonema sp. LEGE 07203
AACTGAGATCTTGCACCATTCTCAATTAGCCCTTGCATTTTGTGCCAAAATATGAAAAAAAGGACGTATAAACAATGTGATAAGTTAATGTTAACCATCCTTAATTACGCTCAAGCATTAGTCTATACCTTAATGGATTTAATGCCAAGCAGATATCAACAAAAAAGTCTGCGAGCCTTGCTAGGTCTGTTTCTGGAAGCCACAGGACAAAGTTTGCCTCAGCACTCTCAAACAGTAAGTGCCAGCGCGATTAGTCGCTTCCTCAATCATTACCAATGGTCAGTGCGGGCAGTAATTCGAGTTGTGCGGGCAGAGATCATCAGGCAAGTCAAAGCCGAAAGAGGGGTTGGGAGGCGACCAATTTTGACGGTAATTTTGGATATGACCACCCTCGAAAAAATTGGTAAGTTCTCAGGGTTAGGGAAACTAATTAGAGTCTATAATGGTAAACGAGGATTGCACCTGTTAGTCCTCTACATACTTGTGGGAAGAAGTCGCGTACCCTGGGGGTTCCGAGTGTATCGGGGCAAGGGAGAGTTGGCGCCAATAAAACTCGGTCAAAGATTGCTAAAAACTCTGCCAAAAACCTTAACAGCACATTATGAAATCCGAGTATTAGGTGATAGCGCATTTGGCAGTATAGAAATGCTCCAATGGGTAAAAAAACAACCACGTACAAGTGGTATTTTTGGGATTAGGAGCGATCGGAGGTTGGCAGATGCGCGGCAGGTAAACCAAGGACTGCAAAGGGGTCAGCAAGTAGTGCTGCAAGGATTAAACTTTCCAGTCACCCTGTCTTGGTATTGGCTCAAACGGGATGATGGCAGTCTCGAAAAACGCTTTGTAATTTCGACAAAACCTTTATCTGCTGTCTACATTACTCGACTCGGTAGAAGACGTTGGCAGATTGAAGGATTCTTTAAAACTGTGAAACATCGGTTTGGTTTGCATCGGTTTGGACAAAGCACTTTAGTGGGAGTTTATCGCTGGCTAGTATTATCTTTTATTGCCTACTTTCTCGCCTTCTGGGCATATCTAGCATCGGAAAAAACTACCTTGCCAGATTGGGGAGAGGCGGCGCTACTGGCGAGAGAAACTTGGTTGGCATCTCTAGTAGTTTTGGGGCTGTTAATTAATATCGAGCGCACTCATAGTTTAGCTCGTCAGCAGGGTTTTGACATCACTGTTAGTGGTTGGCAGTATGGCTAATTGAGAATGGTGCAAGATCTCAG
>NZ_JADEXD010000007.1 GCF_015207285.1 Tychonema sp. LEGE 07203
ACAAACAATCTTAAGAAAATCTTAAATTACATGACTACGCTAGGAGACCGATCGAATCGCCCAAACGATTAGCGAGTATGCACTCCAGTTCCCCGGAACTACCCCGCAGGGGGTAAGTTCCGTTTAATGGATAAACGGGTGCGTCGAAACCGGGTTTTTTACCCGAATCTTTGGTTCTCAACCTCGATCTCTGTCAAAAACCCGGTTTCTTTAATCCTGGATAAACCGGTGCGTCGAAACCGGGTTTTTTACCCAAATCTTTGGTTCTCAACCTCGATCTCTGTCAAAAACCCGGTTTCTTTAATCCTGGATAAACGGGTGCGTCGAAACCGGGTTTTTTACCCAAATCTTTGGTTCTCAACCTTAATCTTTGTCAAAAACCCGGTTTCTTTAATCTAATAGCCTCCAGCGCCTTGTTTAGTTTCCGAATTCCTAGGGTAAAGATTCGAGATATTGCAGGAAGTCGAGCAATTGTTCTGGGTTTAAAAAATGCCGTGCTTCTTTGCCATAAGCTTGTTTGAGATAATCTTTTCCTTGGCTGGCAGTCCAGCCTAACCGCTTGATTTCCTCAGTTGTTCTGCTATAAATTTCCAGATATTCTAGGAAATCTGCCAACTGTTCGCTAGAAAGTTCTCTCTGCGACGACTTCTCGAAAATGTGTTCCAAACACTGGCTTTGCTGATTTTTCTTCCATTGCAGCTGCTTGATGATGCCGTCTATTTTGGCGATCGTATCAGAATCATCCTCGATCGCATCACTCGGAATTCCCACCGCTATCGGTTGCAATTCCCTGATTTCAGCAGCACCCTGCGGCAGTTGGCTTTGGCTGGTATTCGGCACCTCCAGTTCCTCGATCGGTTCGCCGTAGCTGGAAGAAAGCCAAGCATCCGAGTCTATCTGCTTCGGTACAAATTCAGCAGCCTCGACCCGATCGACCGTTGGCGGCTGCGGTTCCGGTACAGGCGCGATCGGCTCTTCATTTAATTTCGATTCTGTATTGACATAATTGCTTTTGTGTGGTATTTCCTCTGTTTTGGTAACAGGCATTTCTAAAACAGGAAGAGGAGCAAGGGACTGAGGTACCGGAGGCGGAGGCGCGGAGGCAACCGCAACCGGAGCGACTGCGGCAACCGGAGGCGCGGAGGCAACCGCAACCGGAGGCGGAGATCCCGAAACGGGAACGGCGACAGGAGGGGTATCGGAAAATCCGAGGACAGCGATCGATCGCGATCGGGCGCGGTCTTCAGCATCCTCAACAGACTCAGCAGCCGACATACCAGTAGCGAGAGTTTTGCCGTCAACCTGAACCAGACAGCGAACCACAAACTTGCCGTGATGAACAGTCAGCAACTCACAGATTAACTGTCCAGCGGGATAAAGGGCACGAAATTGAGCAAACATAATTTTTTTACCCCGAAACCAAAAGGGGCTGATGACTTCAGTTTAGTACAGAACCGGGCGTTAGTTGCTTGATACTTCAACATTTATGGAAAACCGCAGGGCGGGCAACAGAAAGCGAGTCGTTGCTCGATCGTCCTGTTAAATCCCAAAAATCCCAAAAATTACCGTCAGCGCAGCCGAGAGAAAACAATTTTCGGAAAATACATATTCAACATACAATAAATGTAAGGTGAATCAACCGCGCCACCTTTGACAGAAAAACCCTATCCCACATCCGGCGGTTTAAGCTAACAAGCACCGAGGGGTCATTTCTACCTACAGGAAATGACACAGCAACTAGGCAAAAGTAGTAAAGTCTCCGGTTTTGTGTACCTTGCACTTTCTACAGCACAGATTGCTGCCGACTCGCTCGCTGCACCTCTGTCGGCAATTAGACCGCCTGCAAAAAAACAGAGGCATTTCTTACCGCTAGCTACTAGCAATTTTGCCGGGAGCAGGTAAATTCTTTGGCTTTAGCACAAGGCAAGAGTCACTTCAAAAGCCAGAAGAAAGCAGGAAAAAGGCAGAAGGAAAAATGCAAGAGACAGAAATGCAAATTTTCTCCCTCTCCACATCTCCATCTGCTCGTCCCCGATTCAACCCGTCGCTTTCAGCATCAAGCCATCTTTTAAGAACCGACAGGGGCTTTCTGACTTCGCGAAGAGCTCGGCGCTAACAGCCAAAAGCAAAGGAACCAAGGCTAAAAAACTGTATTGGGGAATAGGGTGCAAAGCAGTTGTCTGCACCGCCATTCGTCACTTGCAGACACACAGCAGACAATTAGCACTCTCGTCAGTGTCGGGAAAAAATCTGAAAAATTTCCTGCACAGGGGTAGCACCGACTGTGCAGGCATTTCTACCTACTAACCGGGGTATTTGTAGTAGGAAGCAAGCACTGCGAAGGCGGAAAAGGGGGCGGCGGCTGATTTGCCAAAATTAGACTAATTGCTGGAAAAAAGAGGATCGATCGCTACATGGAATTTTCTATCGCTGCACTGCTGGCAAATTTTACAGAAGACAAATTAGTGGCTCCCAAAGCACTGGAGAAAAAACTCGATTGCAACGACGCCACCAGTCAACTCAAACTTCAAATCGCATTAGAAGCTCTAGAGAAAATTGGCATATTAGTCAAAGACAAAGGGCGCTACCGCCGAATAGCTGAAGACGACGTAGTAGAAGCAAAACTGCGCTGTTCGAGCAAAGGATTTTGCTTTGCAATTCAAGATGCCGAAGGCTCAGAAGACGTTTACGTGCGAGAAAGTCACCTCTCAACAGCTTGGAACGGCGATCGAGTATTAGTCAAAATCATCAAAGAAGGCAGCCGCCGCCGATCGCCCGAAGGCGAAGTCATGCTGATCCTCGAACGCGCCAATCCCTCGGTACTGGCGCGAGTCAAGCAAACCGGCACCCCCACCGGCCGCGTCAGCTACAGAGCAATTCCCCTGGACGATCGGCTGCTGTTTGAACTAGACTTGCTCGCCAACGGCACAAACCTCCAAGAGGCGATCGACCATTTAGTACACGTCGAAGTCAAACGTTATCCCCTCGGCACCCATCGGCCAGTCGGCAAAGTAGTACAAGTCCTCGGTTCCGACGCCGAAGCAGCAGACGACCTCGACATCGTATGCTGCAAACACGACTTGCCGCGCTCCTTCGGGGCCGCCGTCATCAAAGCAGCCGAAAACTTGCCCAGCAAACTCAAAAAAACCGACATCAAAAAACGGTTAGATTTGCGGAACAGCCTGACAGTCACCTTTAGCAAAAACGAAGAAGGAGAAACCAACACCGAAAACGAAACCCCTCAAGTTCCAGAGGAAAATTTCTCCGAGGGAACAGCCGAAAACGAGATCGAAAACGAATTCGACCCGACCTCATTTTTGTGCGATCCGCCCATAGAACGCGCACTGTCGATCGAAACCCTCAAGTCCGGCGGCTGGCAAGTAGCAATTCACATCGCCGACGCAGCCGAGTACGTGCAGCCAGAAACCCCCCTAGACCGCGAAGCCCGCAAACGAGGCACTAGCGCCCATCTCGGAGAAAAAGTCATCCCCGTACAACCACAAATCCTCAACGATCGCTGCTCGCTGCAACCAGACACCGAACGGCTGGCCTTCAGCATACTGCTGACCCTAGACGAATCGGGAGAACTCACAGAATACGAAATTCAAACCAGCGTCATTCACATTGACTACCAGCTCAGCTACGAACAAGCTCAAGCAATTATCGAATCAGACTCCGATGCCGAAGATAACCCTTTATCCTCCGCCCTCCGTCCTTTCCTAGATCAAATCTGGGCAGCCTCACGGGCTGCCAGACAAGCGAGACTCAAGCGGGGAGCATTTGAACTAAATTTGCCCGACGCTAACTCTCACTTCGACGACGAAGGCGAATTAGGAGCTTTTGCAACGGCTCCCCCCGCCCAGTCGGCAGTCTCCGAGTTGGTCGTACTCGCCAACGAAGCTGTAGCCACGCACCTGCAAGCCTTGGGAGTTCCAGCCATCTACCGAGTCCAGCCGATGCCAGATCCTGCAGACATCCAGGAGTTCATCAAACTCTCCAACAACCTCGGAGGCGAACTGTATCTCGAAAGCGAAGAAGAAGTTCTGCCCTTCGACTTCCAGCGATTTACCCAGCAGTTTGCCGGGCTCAAGTCCGAAAGAGTTCTCACCTACCTGCTGGAAGACACCATGAAGCCCGCAGTGTACAGCACAACTCCCAAGCCGCACTTCGGTTTAGCGCTGCAAGACGGTTACACGCGCTGCACCTCACCGCTTTCCCGCTACGCCGATTTATTGGTGCTGCGGGTGTTGCAAGCGGTGTTCGAGCAAGGGCGCAGCAGCCGCACAACTCGGGCCAAGGAAAAAGTCAACCTGCACCATTCCTCCTGTCACGGTCAAATTACTTGGAATGTCCTCCCCCCAGACTTGCACCACGAATTTGAGACAGAGTTTGCAGCAGCCGTGGTACACCTGACGGAACGCGAAAGGGTTGCGGAAGATGCCGAAAGCGATTTGCAGGGGTTGAAGAAAACCGGATTGATGAAAGAGCGCACCGGGCAAACTTTCCAGGGTTTGATTACAGGGGTGCAGTCTTACGGTTTCTTTGTGGAAATTGAGGTGCGGCCGCCGGAGAGCGAACTGTTGCGAGTGGAAGGATTGGTGCACGTTTCTTCGCTGAAGGATGATTGGTATGAATATCGATCGCGCCAGCAAACTCTAGTCGGTCGCAAAAACCGCAATCAATACCGTTTGGGCGATCGGGTAGAAGTTCAAGTCAAAAGCGTAGATTATTACCGCCAACAAATTGATTTAGTTGCAGTCGGCGGCGGCAGCCAAGCTTTTGATGACGATGAATAGTCTGTTGACAGTTGACAGTTGACAGTTGACAGTTGACAGTTGATTTTCCTCAATACTTAGTTGTCATTGTCTAGCAACTAAGTATTGAGAGGTAGGCTGCCAACTATACTCAGCAATCCTCAAAAAATAATTAATGACTAATATCCAATCCGATAGCATCGTCTGGCATCAAATCGAGTCAAAACTCAACAAGCACGGACGGTGCAACCGAAATCGCTCTAATTCATCTGCGTGAATCTGCGTTAATCTGCCCTCATCTGCGGTTAAAAAAAGAGAATTTTGCAACCGCAGATGACAAGGGATGGACGCTGATTCACGCAGAGGTCGAAAATAGAGATAGGAATAATTCCGATATTAACAGATTCGATCTAACAACTAATTACTAACAACAGTCAACCGTCAACTCAAAAATAACTAATGACGAATAACTACCCCCTAATTGTAGGAGTTACCGGTGCATCGGGACTGATTTACGCGGTGCGAACATTAAAATATCTCTTGGAAGCCGATCGCGCCGTGGAACTGGTAGCATCAAAATCTACCTACATGGTTTGGCAAAGCGAACAGAACATCCGAATGCCCGCAGAACCGACGCTGCAAGAAGAATTCTGGCGGGAAAAAGCAGGAGTACCCAATTCTGGCAAACTTCGCTGCCATCCGTGGCAAGATGTTGGTGCTAATATTGCTAGCGGCTCCTTTCGCACCCAAGGAATGATGATTATTCCCTGTAGCATGAGTACACTAGGCAAGTTAGCAGCCGGATTGAGCTCGGATTTGCTCGAAAGAGCGGCCGACGTTCAGCTAAAGGAAGGGCGAAAATTGGTACTTGTACCTAGAGAAACTCCTTTTAGCTTGATTCACCTGCGAAATTTGACTACCTTAGCCGAAGCAGGGGCTAGAATTGTGCCAGCGATTCCCGCTTGGTATCACAATCCTCAAACTATTGAAGATTTGGTAGACTTTGTAGTGGCTCGCGCTTTAGATCAGTTAGGAATTGATTGCGTTCCTCTCAAACGCTGGAAGGAAGAAGAAGGGAGTCAGTAGTCAGTAGTCATTAGTCATTAGTCATTAGTCAACAGTTAGTTGTTAATTGTTAGTTGTTAATTGTTAGTCGTTAGTCAACATCCAACAGTCGTTAGTTATTCCCCAATTCCCAATAACCAATTCCCAATAACCAATTCCCAATAACCAATTCCCAATAACCAATAACCAATTCCCAATTCCCAATAACCAATTCCCAATTCCCAATAACCAATTCCCAATTCCCAATAACCAATAACAACTAACCAACAACGAATAACCAATAACCAATAACCAATTCCCAATAACCACTAACCAACAACCAATAACCAATAACCAACAACCAATAACCAATTCCCAATTCCCAACAACCAACAACCACTAACCACTAAACAACAACCAATAACCAATAACCAATATTATTGATATGCGTCCTATATTATTGCTAGTAATTGTGCTTGGGCTGACTATTTTTGCCTTGCAAAATGTGGAGCCGGTTTTATCGCTGGTATTTCTGGGAATTCGATCGCCCGCATTGCCTTTATCTATCTGGATTTTGCTGAGCATGGCGGCGGGAGCAGTCACGTCTTTATTGATTTCTGGTATGCTGGCTTTTTCAAATTACCTATCTCAAACGGGAAACCCCACCGGCCGCGACAGTCGCAACCGCGATGCTGTTTCACCAGACAGGAGAACGGCTTACGCGCCGCCTCCCCCTCCTAGAAAACAAGAGATTGACCCGGATTTCGATCGGGAAAATAGCCAAACTTCCTATCAAACTGAATACGGGACACCGGCGGGTTACAGCGCCCGGACTTTTCAGCAAGAAACTCCGAACCCAGTTGGGGCGAAGAATTACGCTCAACCGGAGACTTATCCGGCGACAGAGGATGAGGATGATTGGGTTTCTGATGGCTCTAAATCCGGCTCTGGCGGCGGCGATGATGATTGGGGGGACGATCGCGATTTTGCCGATCGACCGCAGGTAAATGACGTTGCAGCGGCAAATCCGAGGGATTACGAAACGAAACAGGAACCGAAAAGCAAGTCTTGGGCCGGCTCGGTGTACTCTTACGGCTATCGAGATCCGAACCAGTCGGGGGTGGGACAAACTGAGTCTGTCTACGATGCAGAGTATCGGGTGGTTGTTCCCCCGCCAGGGGCGATACCTCAACCGGTTGATTCGGAAGCATCAAAAAATCTTAGTCCAGAAGCAGAGGAGGATTGGGGATTGGATGAAAATGATGTATTTGAGGATGACGATCGCCCCAGCGGGCCGATCGACTTGAAAAAATAGCAAAATATCGGAGGATTTGGCGGTGGATTTGTTGAGGGGAGTTAATATCTATCTCGTCGGAATGATGGGTGCGGGAAAAACGACGGTGGGGCGGATTTTGGCAAGGGAATTAAAATACCGTTTTTTTGATACTGATGAATTAATTGTGCGAGTTGCTAATCAGTCAATTGCTGAGATTTTCGATCGCGAAGGGGAAGAGGCTTTTCGGGAATTAGAAACTAAGGTACTCAACGAATTGTCTGCTTATCAAAATTCGGTGGTTGCTACGGGCGGCGGTATTGTCGCCCGATCGACAAATTGGGGTTACTTACATTACGGTATCGTGGTTTGGCTGGATGTGCCTGTAGACCAATTGTACGATCGACTGCGATCGGACAGCACTAGACCCCTACTGCGGGAGGGCGATCTCAAATCTAAGCTGCAAAGCCTTTTCAACGAACGAAAGCGTTTTTACGCTCGAGCAGATGTCCGAGTTTGTACCAGCGGAGGCGAAAGGCCTCAAGAAGTGGCGCGTCGGGCGATCGAAGAAATCAAAAAAATTATTAAATCCGAAACCAGCCCCGATCTCAATTAATCTCGTTTCCGGCTGCATCGTCAGGTGATAAATTAGAGAGCAATTCATGAATGATTTTTACAAGTCGCCACCGATCTCGCTGCAATTTTCAGTTGTTCGATTCACCGTCAACTCTCAACTCTCAACTCTCAACTCTCAACTCTCAACTCTCAGCCGTCAACAAACAAACAGTCAACTCTCAACTCTCAACAATTCCCCAGGAGTGAAACCGGAATTGATATGATGGGTTAAACTCGGCTATTTAATACCAAGTTCCCAAAACAATGCAACTCTACGCAAGCTCCAAAGTCTTATATCATCACTCATTCTCTATCGAAAATCTTTAATACCCCAATTTTGAATGGGAAAATGGTATGATTTGTGCCAATAAATAAAGTGGCCCTACCGCTAGAGGGCTGTAGGGCGCAAGGACAGTTAAACGCTAACCTGATTATCGGAAAATTTAGCATTGATGCTATCCTCCTATGTGACGATTTCACGATCGTCCATTGACTCATCAATTTTCCCGTATCAAAAAATGTAACCCAAGATCGATCGACTGCAACTTGTCTTATTCTAAAAATAATACCTCATGCATTCTGACGAGCAGCTCCCGAAAGCTGCTTTTTTATTGGACAAAAATCGGTCATGGAGAATCTGTAGGCGAGATCGTACCCGATCGATTACCATCGCAAAAACGGATCGCCCGTGCCGAATGCGAGTCCGCACGCGATCCGACCGGACACAACATCGCGAAGATGTAGAACTGCTATAATTGCGCCGATGGGGCGATCGGTTCGGGAGCGAGGCCTTGAAAAAAAACCGAGCAGTCTTCAATCACGGGCGATCGGATAGTTTTCGGCTAAATATCCGCTGCCAGTTGTAGAATTTGGTTGGGTGAATTTCCCGTTCCCCCTTTAAGGTAATACGAGCTGGCCTGTTCTTGCCAAAAATTCTATCCCCCCGCCCAACCCCAAACCAGTCATAGAAACAGCCATTAATATCCCAAAAGTCCGCCATCTTTGGTGGCCAAACATTTGAATATCTAGTCTTGCCAAAATTCCCGCTGAAATCAAGACTAAACCCGTCACAAAAATGTGCATCCAGGTAAGAACTACAACTGCTAGAAAAGCTCCTACAATAATCGAAATAAAAGCACCAGCATCACTCGATAGCCAGCGTACAATCAATCTTTTTATGTCTTTTAGCGGGAACGACAAAGAGATAGATAACACGAAAACAGCAGTTACGGCTAAAAACCAAGTCAGGTGCGAGGGAACATCAAACTCTGATAATTTCCAGCCCAAAATAAAATAAGTAACAAAAAGTAGAGTTAGGGAAAGCCAAGAGTTTTTTTTCATGTGATGGAAAGATTAGGGAAACCACGCAAAAAAAGATGAACTAGCCCAAAAACGGCAGCCCCCGACAAAACTAACGGTAGATTCCAAAATTTTAGACTTTGGTTCAAGCTCCCAGATTCACGGCGCTGCAAGTAAATCGAAAATCTTCAATGCCCCAATCTCAAATCAACTGAGGCCGAGAAATTCCTGCACCGCCTAGAGGTTAGTAGAAATAGCTTGCACCGGACAAGTAGGGATGCACTGCTCGCAAACAATACAGCGCGATCGAGCAAAAGTTAATTTAAAGCTTTCTGGGTCTAGGGTCAAGGCTTGCGTGGGACATACCCCCGTACACAGGCCGCAGTGAACGCAGATATCTTCGTCTATAAGGATTTCTCGGCTGGCGAGGGAAACTCCGATATTTTGCGATCGCATCCAGTCGATCGCCGCTTCTAGTTGGTCGATGTCCCCCGATAACTCTAGCACCAGTTTGCCCACTTGATTCGGAGCCACCTGAGCGCGGATAATGTTGGCAGCAACATTAAAATCCTTTGCCAGTCGGTAGGTGACAGGCATTTGGATCGATCGTTGGGGAAACGTCAGCGTTACTCGTTTTTTCACGCATTTAGTCCTCAGTAATTTACCAGCAATTTTTCAGTTCTTATGTTTTAGCGCACTTTCTCTGGGTAGTGACGTTAGCCAAATTATTTTTGAGAGATACCTGAATTTTTCAAAATGTGGTACGATCTAAAATTAAATTTAAAATAAAAACCGAAAATTAAAACCGCAATCCATTTTATGATCCCCAATTCGCCAAACTCAACTCCTGCCCCCGCACCGAAAAACTTGGAAGCAAAATCGGCAGCACAAATCAGAAACTTCCTAATTGTATTAGCAGCGATCGCCCTTTCGGTATCTGTTTTTTTAGGACTGGGAACTCAAACCCCCACAAATACCCTCACCGAAATGGCCAAAGCCTCCGCACCGCTGGAAACAGCCTTAACAAACGGCAAGCCCACACTCATGGAATTTTACGCTAATTGGTGTACGAGCTGTCAGGCAATGGCCGGCGATTTGAGCGCCATCAAACAAAAATATGCCGAACCGATGAATTTTGTCATGCTGAATGTAGACAACACTAAATGGCTGCCAGAAATCACCAAATATCGAGTAGACGGCATACCGCACTTTGTCTATTTGAACGATAAAGGCAGCAGAGTTGCTGAAACGATCGGCGAAATGCCGCGCACCATTATGGAAGCTAATTTAGAAGCTTTGATTGCCGGAAAACCCCTGCCTCACGCTCAAGCAACAGGTCAAGTTTCTGATTTTACCCCCGCCACAGGGCCAGTAAAAACCAGCAGTTCCGACCCCCGCGCCCACGGCAGTCAAGTACAGTAGTTAGCAGTCAGTAGTCATTAGTCATTAGTCGTTAGTCATTTAGTCGTTAGTCATTAGTCCAACGTCATCAGCAGTAGATAGCGTAGGGTGCGGATCCATCAACAATCTGCTCGGGCAGCTCGAAAATCTGGCAGCGACGCACCCTACAAGGGCGGGTTTTACAGCAATCACAGCCTGAGACAAATAATCTCTTGACACTCCCCCACCCAACGGTAAATCGCAACAGCTTTCGGATAAAACAGTCGATCGCAACCTTAGCAAATCTTGATTGCGGGCGATCGACTACCTCTCAAGAAATATTGAAAAAATTTTATTGAGAATTTATTAAATATTATTATAATGGCAAAATGCGAAGTCTAAATACTCGATCGTTCCCGATCAAAAATAAAGCTCGATACAAATAATTTGATTGCAATCCCCCCGACTCATTCGGGAGCAGGCTGACTGATATCGTGGACGGTTGCATCGGAATAATAAAATCGAGTCAACAGTCAACTCTCAACAGTCAGTAGGGGCGGTGGATGGTGCGGGCGGGCCCTCTTAACCGTCAACCGTCAACAGTCACCTGACGGTGCAACCGGAATTGATATGACGCAGTAAATTCAAATCTAAAACCTAAAATCAAATGAGCGCCGATAAACCCGGATTCAGCATCAGCAGCCTCTCAATCCGCCGCCACATCGGCACCCTGATGCTGACACTCGCAATTGTAGTCGTGGGCATTTTCTACACCACCCAACTGCCCGTTGACTTGCTACCCTCCATCACCTATCCCCGCATCGGCGTGCGCCTAGACGCCCCCGGAATCTCCCCAGAAGTGGCCGTTGACGAAGTTACCCGCCCCCTCGAACAAGGACTTTCCGCCACCGAAGGAGTCATCCAAATTTTCTCCCGCACCCGCGAAGGACAAGTCAGCGTCGATTTATTCTTCAAACCCGGAGGCAACATCGACCAAGCCCTCAACGATGCCACCGCCGCCGTCAACCGCATCCGCAACCGACTTCCCGACAATGTGGAAGCCCCCCGGCTGTTCAAATCTGACCCTTCCCAGCAGCCTGTTTACGAATTTGCCCTCACTTCCAACTCCCTGCAAGGAGTTGATTTGCGCGTATTTGCCGACGAAGAATTATCCCGAGAATTAAACGTAATTCCCGGAGTAGCAGCAGTTGACGTTGCCGGCGGCGTACAGGAAGAAATTCAAATAAATATTGATTTAAATCGCTTGCAATCTTTAGGCGTTAGTATTTCCGATGTTTTAAACGCCCTCGAAGCCCGCAATCTCGATACATCCGGCGGGCGGCTGCGACAAGAATCGGCGGAACCTTTAACCCGTACCGTCGGACGATTTCGGAGTGCGAATGAAATTCAAGAACTTTCCTTCCAAGCATTGGGTGCTAATCCGCCAAAACGAGTTTTTTTGCGGGATTTTGCTAAAGTAATTGACGGTACAGAAGAAGAACGAGTTAAAGTATTTCTCAATCAAGAACCCGCTGTCAAAATTAGCATTCAAAAACAGCCTGACGCAAACACGATAACAGTTGTAGATGGCATCAAAAAGAAACTCGAAGAATTAAAAGAATCAGGACTAATCACCGAAAGCACCACAATCGTTACTACCTCAGATGAGTCTAAATTCATCCGAAACTCTATCAGCAACGTCGCATTTTCGGGCTTGACTGGGGCTGTTTTAGCTGGCGCATCAGTTTTGCTGTTCCTCGCTTCCCTGCGCCAGACTTTTATTATTGTCTTGGCAATTCCCCTCGCAACTTTAATGGCGATTATATTGATGGGAGTTTTTCACCTGTCTCTGAATGTTTTTAGTTTGGGCGGTTTGGCTTTGGGTGTGGGCATTGTGGTCGATAACTCGATCGTTATGCTGGAAAATATTGTAGAAGGAACTAGCAATAAAAACAGGAAATTAACTGACAAGCAGTTGATCCAACAAGCAGAAAACAGCAGTCAAGAATTAGAATCAGCTTTGTTTGCTTCCACCATCACTAACTTAGTTGCCGTACTGCCATTTTTGCTGATCGGCGGCTTAGTTTCTTTGCTGTTTAACGAACTAATTCTTACTATCAGTTTTTCCGTCGCCGCTTCTTTGATTGTCGGATTGACTGTTGTGCCGATGATGGCTTCTCGACTGCTACTATTGCCAGTATCCAGCGGTTTGAGCAATTTTTGGCCGCTGCGGGCATTCAACGGATCTTTTACTAATGCTACCGCCGGCTACGGGAAATTTTTATCGGGAATAGTGCGCTGGCGGTTAATTGTAGTTGTACTGGCGATCGTTATATTGGGCGGCGGCAGTTGGCAGATGGTCGGTCAAATTCCCCAGGAAATCTTACCTCAAATTAGTACCGGTCAAGCGAGATTGTTTGCTTTGTTTCCCGCAGGTACTAATTTGGAAACAAATCAAAGAGTGATGGCGGAAGTTGATAAAATCATGCTCGCTCAGCCGGAAACTGAATACACTTTGACTACGGTGGGCGGGCTGTTGTTCGGCAATAATACGATCGAGAATTTGCTGCGCGGCGGCAGTAATATTACACTAAAATCCGGCAGCAATAGCTTAGCTTTTGTCGAAAGAGTTAATGAAGAATTGAAGAAAGTTAATGTACCTAAAAGAACTCGACTGCGGCTGATTCCTGAAAATGTGCGGGGTTTAGTTTTGACTAATTCTCCGGTGCGCGGTGCGGAGGTTGATGTTCTGCTTCAGGGCGAAAACGAGCAGTTATTGCTGGAAGCTGGCCGCGACATTTTGGAAACTTTGGAGGAGAAGGTAAAGTTAGCCCGCTTTCGCCCGGATACCGATCCGCCACAAGCGGAAGTGCAGATTCGCCCTAATTGGGAACAAGCCGAAATCTACGGGTTGAGTGCGAGGCAAATTGGTGAGACAATTCAGACAGCAATTCAAGGCGCTATTCCTACGCAGTTGCAGCGGGGAAACCGTTTGGTTGATGTGCGGGTACAGTTCGATCGCGATTCTGTCAAGTCGATTTCGGAACTAAAGTTTATTCCTTTAACTGCGAGAAATAACACTCAGATCCGGTTGGGAGATGTGGCGAACATTCAAGTAGGAAAAGCACCGGGAGAAATTCAAAGACTCAACCAGCGGCAAGTTTTTTTGATTGCGGGAAATCTTAATAAGGGCGCAAGTTTGGGGGATGCTTTGAAACAAGTAAATGCTGTTTTGGCGGACATCAAATTGCCGCCGGGAGTGCGAGTGATTCCGAGTGCGGCGGCGGAAACTAACCGGGAATTGCAAAGTTCGCTGAAGATTTTGGGCGGATTGGCGGCGTTTTTGGTATTTGTGGTGATGGCGGTGCAGTACAATTCGCTTGTCGATCCGCTGGTAATTGTGCTGACGGTGCCGCTGGCTTTGGCTGGGGGGATTTTGGGGCTGTACGCGACTAAAACTGCGATCGGCGCGACGGTGATTGTGGGGGCGATTTTGCTGGTGGGAATTGTGGTAAATAATGCGATTATTATGGTGGAATTGGCGAACCAAATTCGGGAAGACGAAAAGGTCGATCGCGCCACGGCAATTCTCATGGCTGCACCTCAACGTTTGCGTCCAATTTTGATGACAACTATCACCACAGTTTTGGGTTTGTTTCCCCTAGCTTTGGGAATTGGAGAAGGTTCGGAATTTTTGCAACCTTTGGGGGTTGTGGTGTTTTCCGGTTTGTCGCTGGCAACGCTGCTGACACTGTTTATCATTCCGTGTTTTTACATTTTGCTGCACGATTTCTTCGGGATATTTGCAGGGAAGAAGAAACCGCAGGCGGTTGCTATTCCCGTGCAGAAGGCGGGGCGAAAGAATGCGAATTTGTAAAATGTAGTGTCAGCAAATACGCGCTTTCCCGCAATCCGGCAGGGGTTTAAACCCCTGCCTCATAGCGAAAGTCGGTTAAAACCGACTGTAGGTTTTGACGGGAAGTGCGATCGATTTCAGTCCTCTTTCAGAGGACTTTCGCTATGAGACAGGGAATTCATTCCCTGTCGGACTGTCGGACTTACAAAGAATACCGATACAGCATTTAATGTTCAGTTGAACCGCCTAAAATGAGTCTGTAAGGTCGTCATTACATATTTTTTCACCCCCCAAGATAAATTCAAGACTGACGCAGCATACGATAAATGATGCAAGATTTCAGTTAAAATAGAGCTTATTTACGCTGAAATATCTTTATGCTAATTTTACCAAAACATGAAAGACAAATTGACTGGTCGTTCTCATTTATAAATCAACCCATTAATTCCAAGTGGGCGACGATTGTCAGTGGCGATCGCAAAAAAGTCACTTTAGTCGATCGCAACTTGTCGCCAAAATACGAATACCAGCTTCCCGACGCAATTAGCTGTTTAGCCACCAGCCCCGAAGGCGATATGCTGGCAGCAATTATGGCAAATGGCAATCACTTAGCAATTGTGACAGCAGAAAACCAGCTAGTTTTTGAAGAACAGCTACCTAATCCTCCTGTTAAGTTTTCACATTTGCATAACAAGAATGGATTTCAGGACTGCTGGTTTGATGCAGACGGCTTGCGTTTTTGGTGCATGAAATTAATTGAATTCAAGGAAGTCGAGATTCAAATTCGCGATACCAATTCGTGGCAAATTAAGCTAAAACTTTTGCTCAAAAACCCTTTTGGATGGAGTTCCTTCTCGTTTCACCCGCACCCAGAAAATCAAATTTTAGCTCTTTCGGCTGCTGCGGGTCAGGACGGACAGCAAATCTACTGGCTTTATGATGATGGTATGAAAATTCACACTGTGGAGGTTCCCTGTCTCTATGACACAACTCCTCCAGAATTTCATCCTGCTGGCGGCGAATTTTTCGTTATAAATAATTACGATGGACAAATCAGCCGATTCACTTTTCCTGACTGCAATCTACTTGGAATATGCGAATGCCCTTGTGAAGATTCGGATGATTGCTTTAGGTACTCTATGTGCTACCTATCAGATAATCGCCTTCTAGTCAACACAGATGAAGGGAGAATGTACATCATCGATATTGACAAAATGGAGATATCAGATGAACTGATTTTAAGCGGTCATGAACCGCGTCCGTGTAAAGAACTTTACCCTACTCTCAAGGATCTTAAAGAACAGCTTTGCAGCGACTTGGACTGCTTTTATAGATTTGATTCAGATAGCATTCTTTCCGTTCACTCACAACTGCCGAGTCAAAAGCCTGACTCTAAACAGAAGACATTAGTTATCTTCGGGGGAAAAGAGCTGTTTGGTTCCTTGACGAAGGTACAACAATCCGCACCCTACAGTAAATTATTCATTCAATCTTTGGGAATCTCTTAAGGATTTTGAATTTTCAATAACAGGCAAGATGCCTGTTCCACAAAGAAAGAATCAGTTTTATTGTGGGGAGTAGGGGTTGGGCATCCTGCCCGCCCCTAACGCGACTGATATCAAATCCGGTGGCATCGGAATTAACATTACCCACAATCAGGACACGGCAGTGCCGTTTCCCTACAATTAATCGGGCGATATTTAAATCTCTGATGGAGTGCTGATGATTATTTTGGAGTAGGGAAACGGCATTGCCGTGTCCTCCGTTGCCTATCATCTCGCTCATGAAACCGGAATTGATATGACGCACCCTACGAGAATTAGTCTGTCAGGTGTATTTGACATCATACCTTTATATGTTACAATATGTACTACACGCAAATTAGCAGAAGAAACTTAAACCAAAATGCCCTACGAAAAATTAGAAATATCAACCCCAAAACCAGTATTATCTTGGGCAAATCACGCCCTGGGCGAAAAAGAAACCAAGATGGCCGCCAATGTCGCATCTTTGCCCTTTGTATTCAAACACGTAGCACTAATGCCCGACGTACATTTAGGAAAAGGTGCTTTAGTCGGTTCAGTAATTGCCACAAAAGAAGCGATTATTCCGGCGGCTGTGGGCGTGGATATTGGCTGCGGGATGGCGGCCGTAAAAATGCCTTTCACCGCCAACAAATTAGAAGGCAAACTCAAACAAATTCGCCTCGATATCGAAGCAGCAATTCCCGTCGGATTTGCTGAAAACAAAGAAGTGGAAAAATCTGTCACCAACTGGCAGAAATGGAGCGATTTCAAGGAACTTCATCAAGGCGTGCAGCACCAAGATAATAAAGCCTTAAAACAGTTAGGTTCCCTGGGAGGCGGCAATCATTTTATTGAGGTTTGTGTTGATACGGAAAACTTTGTTTGGCTGATGCTGCATTCCGGTTCTCGCGGCATTGGAAATTTGCTCGCACAGCAGCATATCGAGACGGCGAAAGATTTAGCTAAACTGGCAGAAATTAATCTGGCTGACAAAGATTTGGCTTATTTTGTGGCGGGTACGCGGGAGTTTGCGGCTTACTGGCACGATTTGCAGTGGGCGCAGGATTATGCTCGTTTTAATCGCGATATAATGATGAATCGGTTTAAGCGGATTGTGGAAAAGCACGTGGCGGGCGGCAAATCTGTTAAGCCGTTATTAGAGGTGAATTGCCACCACAATTATGCGGAAAAAGAGGTGCATTTTGGGGAAGATGTGTATGTTACTCGCAAGGGTGCCGTGCGGGCGGATGTTGAGGATTACGGGATTATTCCGGGTTCGATGGGGGCGAAGTCTTTTATTGTTAAAGGGAAGGGAAATGTTGAAAGTTACTGCAGTTGCAGTCACGGTGCGGGGCGGTTGATGTCTCGCACTAAGGCGAAAAATGTATTTACTCTTGATGATTTTGTGCGGCAGACTGACGGGGTTGAGTGCCGCAAAGATGAGCAATTTTTAGATGAAATTCCTGGGGCTTATAAACCGATTGAGGAGGTGATGAATCAGCAGTCGGATTTGGTGGAAGTGGTGGCGACTCTCAAGCAAGTGGTTTGCGTTAAGGGGTGACAGAAATTGGTTTATATCAATTCCGGTTGTGCCGTCAGGTGACTGTTGACTGTTGACTGTTGACAGTTGATTGTTGACTGTTGACTGTTGACTGTTGACTGCTGACTGTTGACTGTTGACTGTTGACTGTTGACTCGATTTTATTATTACTATGCAACCGGAAACGATATTATTTGTACTTGACTTACCTGAAAAGTTGTGTATGGGAAAAGGGGGGAAATCAAGTTGCTTTCGATTTCCTCCTGTTGACAAATGCTTTGTTTTGTGAGGCTATTTGCTAACAAGCCATCTGCTTCCACTCAATTTCTAGCAAGCGCATCAATCTTTCGTCGCCTTTGGCTTTGGCTACTTGCTGTCGGCGATCGAGAATGCTGCAAATATGCGCCCGGTGGACTTGGGCTATATCCTTAAGTGTTGGGGAAGATGGAGTCGCCGCTGCGCTGCTAGCTGCTGCGATATCCTGCTGGGCTTGAAAATTTTGCTTTGTGGTAGAGTTTGCGCTCCCGTATTTTTGGGGCACGGGAATGTGTCTGGGATACCGATAGTTCCAGTCTCGATCTCGTCGATATTTGCCCGCGATTTCGCCTTGGATGGTATCGACTGTCGGAATGTCGTATTCGTAGTTTGCGCCGCGATAAGTGAGTTGCATATTTTTCATATTGAGATAAAAAGAGCAGTCAGGTCAGGTGTGATTTTTGTACCTAAAAAGGTTTGAGTTTCTGTATTCAATTATACTTTTTTTTAACTAAAATGCGTTAGTTACACAAATTAATATTGAGAGGCGAAAAGAACTCGATTAAGCCCGCGACTGCGGGTTTAATCGAGCTTTTGAGTTTTTTTGCTCGCCGCCAGAAGTGAAACTGCTGCGGTTCCAAAGAACTACCCGACTGTCACTTGATCCGTTTGGACTGCCGTCGCGCCCTCTTCAGCAGAGGCGATCGCCACTAACTTGTCGAGAATTGCCTGACTGGCAACTTGACCTTTGAGGACAACCGTGCTGCTGAGCTGAGCCACATAAACAGTCTCGATATCAGCAACTTCTGAATCGCTGTCAAAAGCCAAAGCTACCCGCTTCGCCAAGCCGCTTTCGTCAAAATTGCCGTCCGGGCCGACTTTAGCAGGAGCGATCGATTGGGCTTGGGCTGCTTGCTGTACTACTTGTGTCATCGGTTGAGCCTGGGGTTCAGGCTTTTCGAGTCCGAACAGTCTTTTAAACCAACCCATAGTAGTCTCCTGAAAATATACTTTTTACAAAGATAGCTCTAGAATTCCCAAAGACTCGTAATTGTTGCAAAACTAAGCGAAATTTATCAAAAATTTTTCCCGGCAGACTTTAAAAATTCTGGTAGTGCTGCAAGATCGGGGTTTTGATAGCGGTGGGTCAAATTATTTAGCCGAACTTGAGTTAATATTATTCGGACACAGGATTTTTTGTCCTCGCTACAAACGCGGTAGATAATATTGTTGGGCTTCTGACCAATTTAGTTTCAGCAATGAATCATCTCCACTGGGAAGCTGGAAACTCGGCTTAATTGCTTTTACGCCCAAAGCGTTAATAATCTGCGCTGCTACAGCTTTCGCCAGCAGCGGGGGTACAGAATTGCCAACTTGGCGGAAACCGTGCCATTTTGTGACGTGAAATCTAAACCAGTCAGGATAGGAATGCAGCCGCGCAGCTTCTCTGACTGTAATGCACCGAGGGACGATCGGGTGAATCGGCCTTGGCGAAGTATAAGCGCCCCTCGCCCTGTCGGTGCCAGCCCTGAGAGTGTTGCAAACTCCGTCGGGGTGCAGCTTGTAAAAACGGCTGATCGGCTCTTTTTCGCCGTAGGCGGAGGCTGCAAATCTTTCCATACATTCTGCAGAATGTTTTGTGCGCCGACTCGAAGAGAGGATTTGTCGATCGTACTGGCGATCGTAACCATAATCATTTTCAAAATCATCGAATCCGCGCAAAAAACTCGCGTAATCGCTGCTGCAATTTCCGTACTCTGCCACTACCCAATCTTGGTGCAGCAACTCGCTGTACTTTTCCACTTCCGGCAAATCTCCAATCGCATCCCAAACAGTCGGAACAGCAGGTAAATTAATTTTTTTATAGCGTTTAGGAAGTTTCTTTTTCGGTAGCATAGTAGTTGGCTGAGGATATTTTGGCAGCTCAAAGTCTTTTTTGCACCCAATCAGAAACAATCGTTTGCGAGCTTGCGGCACTCCGTAGTGAGCGGCATTCAGAACTTGATAATTTTCTTCTACTTGATATCCCGATTCCCCAAAAGAGCTAATTAAAAGATTCAGAAGTTCCTTGTGTTTGCCGGCCACAATTCCCGGCACATTTTCCATGACAAAAAACTTTGGTTTCAATTCCAAAACTAAGCGTAGAAAGTGAAAAATCAGAGAATTTCGCGGGTCATCCACGTCGCGCTTTCCCATCAGCGAGAATCCTTGACAGGGCGAACCGCTGATTACTACGTCTATCTCCCGCTTGCCGATCGCAGATTTGTTCCTAATTTCCGCTCCTGTTAGCTGTGCGACATCTTTGCACAAAATAGAACACATCGGGAAATTAAACTCGTGTGTAGCGCAGTGAATTGGGTCAATTTCGACGGAAGCAAGTACATCAAAACCGGCTTGTTCAAAGCCGAGAGTCATGCCGCCCGCGCCTGCAAATAAATCAACAGCGATCGGTCGCTTTTTCCGATTGCTCGACATAACATTTAAATACTAAAATTGTTTTAAGAAGCTGTCTTTAATTTAACATTTTTCATGATTTCGGCAGCCGCGCGATCGCACACCCCCAAATCTCCGAGACTTTCGCGCATTTGGCGATAACCCGCTTTGGTTTCCTGGCGCCGATCGGCATTTTGCAGCAATTCCAGTGCGTGTTTGACGATATTTTCCACAGTAGCATCGTCTTGTAGCAACTCCGGGACGATCGGCTTCATTTCCACCAAATTCGGCGGAGACATAAAAGGAATCGAAAATTTCAGCACGTGGCGAGCAATCATCGCTGTAATCGGACTGACGCGGTAAGCAACAACTTGCGGAACGTCCAGCAAAGCTAATTCCAAATTAACAGTACCAGATTTCGCGATCGCCAGATCGGCAGCAGCCAAGATTTCCAGAGTTTGATTTTCCAATAAAGTAGCCCGCAAACCGTAATTCTCGATCGCCTGTTCGATTTTGCTCCCAAAAGCTTGGTTAGCAAGCGGAATCCAAAAATGAACCTCCGGCAATTGCGCTTGAATAATTCGAGCAGCCTCAAATATAACCGGCATCAGGTACTTGAGTTCCTGCTTTCTAGAAGCCGGAATTAGAGCCACTGACACCTGTTCCGGCCCAATTCCCAAAGTTTTGCGGGCAGCTTCCCGACAGGGCGCAGATTGAATTCTATCCACCAAAGGATGACCTACCCAACTCACTTCGGCTCCTTTTTCCCGATAATAACTAGCTTCCTCGGGGAAAATTGCCAAAATGCGATCGGAAATACTGACAATCAGATTTGTATTGCGAGGAGAAATCGACCAAACCCATTCTTGAGGTGCGATATACCAAACCACGGGCAAATTTGGCAAACAGCGGCGAATGTAGCTACCAATACCGAGATTTGGAGTCAAATAATCAATCAATACAACCGCATCCGGGGAGGATTTTTTTAGATATTGTTTAGCTTTTTGCTGAACTTGGATTGTCGGCCAAATATACGGCACTGATTCTATAAGCCCCATAGAACCAATACCCACAGTATCGCCCAAAATAGTAGCGCCAGCTTCCGCCATGCGCCGCCCGCCCAAAGCTGTTATTTCTAACTCAAAACCAGCAGCGACAGCGTGACGTTTTAAGGCCGCAACTAACAAAGCTCCTTGCAAATCGCCAGAAACCTCACCAGTGCTGATAAAAATTTTCATATTTTCAATTAAACTCTGATTTTAAGCGGGTGAAATTTGTTGTAACAATTCAGTTACAGCATCATATTGATCTGGCATATTAGCACAGCGCAGGAGTAATTATACCTCTTGCATAAATCTTTGATGCGAGTCAGTCAACCGCAGATATAAGGCAGATAGACACAGATAGACGCAGATAATTTTTAGGTAAGAGAGTGATTGAATTCAAGATATCTCATCTATCTAGAATATTGCTACAAAACAAAATTTGGCTTGTTTCTACGCGCCCGCAGTTTCAGGTACGTCGCCGCTTGAAAAGTTGATTGAATTTAGGGATTTTTTATGGCGGCGCACCCTACAAGTATTGTTGCATGATTTTTCACGCTCGGTATTATTTCTTACCAGGAATTAAACCGCGCCGCCCTTTGCTGACAGACTGCTGCACAAATCTCTGCAGGTGTTGCAAGTGGGGATTTTCTGGCAACAAATCCAACTGTTCCAAAGCTTGATTTAGGGTGTAGCCAGAATGGTATAAAATCCGAAAAGTTTTCTTCAAAATTAGCAAATCTTCTGGGGTTAAACCGGCGCGTTCGAGGCCTATTTTGTTGATTGCTCGCACTCTCGAAGGATTTCCCTCCACTAGCATATAAGGAGGTACATCTCGATCGATCCTGCTCAAGCCGCCCACCATCGACAAGCGGCCGATGCGGACAAACTGGTGAACGCCCAAAACCCCGCTCAGTCGGGCTTGGGACTCGATTTTAACGTGTCCGGCCAAGGCTACGGCATTGGCGATAATTACCTGGTCTCCGAGTTCGCAATTGTGACCGACGTGAACGTAAGCCATCAACAAATTACGATCGCCAATTGTGGTGCTTTCTCCCGCTCCAGTAGCGCGGTTGATTGTCACGTATTCCCGAATCACATTGCTGTCGCCAATTGTTACCCTAGTCAGCGAACCTTCATATTTCAAATCTTGAGGTTCCAGGCCAATCGCCGCACCGGGAAAAATTTGATTGTTAGCACCTATTTCTGTTAGCCCATCGATAATTGCATGAGCGCCAATCTTAGTCTCTGGCCCGATTTTCACTCTTTCGCCAATTACAGCATAAGCGCCCACTTCTACAGTCGGGTGCAGTTCGGCGCGGGGATGAATCACAGCAGTTGGGTGAATCAAAGTAAGCATTTTTCAGTTGTTAGTTGTCCGTTGTCCGTTGTCAGTTGTCTGTTGTCAGGAAAGCAGTTGTTAGTTGTTAGTTGTTTGTTGGCTGTTGGCTGTTGTCTGTTGACTGTTGTCTGTTGGCAGTTGGCTGTTGGCTGTTGTCTGTTGGCAGTTGGCTGTTGACTGTTGACTGTTGACTGTTGACTGTTGACTGCAACCAATAACTAATAACCAATAACCAATAACCAATAACTAATGACTACTGACTACTGACTACTGACTACTGACTACTTTAAGCTAAGGGTAGCAAAATTTCAAATTCAGTGCCCCTGCCTAATTCCGATCGCATTCTGAATGCACCGCCGTGTTTGCCCGTCACGATTTGATAGCTAACTGCTAAACTGGTTTCTTTGAGGGCCCGTTTTTCGGCAGAAAATGATTCTATGATTTTTTTGTGCTTGCTAGGTGGCATTCCTGGCCCGTTATCTGCTATGCGAATCGAAACCCAGCGCTCGTGAAGTTTGTCCAAGTCGATCGCGGGTTCGGGACAGCACACTTGAGTTGTAATCTCAATTTGAGGCTGGCGATCGAAGTCTTTGATTCCTCCGCCATTGAACTCTTTCGCCAATTCTTGACCGACTGCTTCGTTAATTAATGTATGGATAGCATTGGTCAAGATATTCATAAATACTTGGTTTAGCTGTCCTGCATAGCACGGCACCGGTGGTAGGTGGCCGTAGTTTTTTACTACTTGGATTTCTCTGGTCAAACGACTTTTGAGCAGCAAGAGTATGCTGTCTATGTTGGCGTGCAAGTCGGTCGGTTTCGGATAAATATCGTCGATGTGGCAGAAGTTTTGCAAACTGGTTGCCAATTTACTCAAACGTTCGGCTCCGGCTTTGATGCTGGCAACAGTTCGGAGGAAATCGTTTTGCAAAAAGTCGTAGTCTATCTTTTCTTTGAGCCTTGCTATTTCTGGCGGTTGTTCGGTACAGTGCGCGTCGTAAACTGAGAGCAACTCCATCAAGTTTTTGCTGTAGTCGCTGACGTAGGTTAAATTCCCCCAAATAAAGCCTACCGGATCTAAAATTTCGTGGGCGACTCCGTTGATTAAACGCCCTAAACTTGCCATTTTTTCGCTTTGAATCATTTGTGTTTGGGCTCTTTCGTAGCGGACTTGAGTTTCTATGCCGCGAATTTGCCAGTAGGCGATGTTTAGTGCGTGAGGGTCTAAGAGTCGGTAAGATTGGGGGTTTATTTGGACGACGATTGGTTCTGGCTGCAATTCGGGCGATCGGCGCAGAGCTTGCGGAGCTGCTGTCAAAATTGTTGTACTCTCTGCGAGCAATAATATTTCGACGCGAGCGTAACTGTAGAGAACTTTTAGTGGCAGGTGCAAAAATAGCTCTGGGCCTTGGGGTTTGAGCAAATATTCCAGCAGTTGTCTGCGGGATATCATGCCAGCAAACTCTCCTGCTTCGAGCAAGACGACTCCCGGCACTAGGGGATTCTGTTCAAAGATTTCGGCAACGACTGCGGCCAAGCAGCTCGATTTTACCTGAAAGTCATACAGGGGCAAATCCCAGAGGGTTGATTCTAAGGAAAGGTCTTGATGGCTGCCTTCGGAGAGTGAAGGGCTTTGTAGTTTGGAACTGAATGTATTTGCCACTGGAACTTTTAGTTGCCGAAACGCCCGCTCATCCAAATGAAATGAAACCCTGCTACTAAGCTAGCTTACCATTTTACCGCAGGAGCGAATTTAAAGAATGTTCTTGAGTTAATCATGTTTTGCGAACTATTGGCAGGAGAATTTCAAATTTGGTGTTCTGGCCGGGTTGCGATCGCAATGAAAGTTCGCCGCCGTGCTTTTCGGTGACGATTTGATGGCAGATGGCCAGCCCCATACCGCTGCCTTTACCTGCTGGTTTTGTCGTAAAAAAGGTGTCAAATATTTGCTGCTGATTTTCTGGGGGAATGCCGGGCCCGTTATCGGCAATCTCAATTGCGGCCCGCTTGCCGCGTTCGGTTTCTATGACTTTAGTGGTAATTTCGATTTGGGGCTGCCAGTTGTCCGAGCACTGGGTCTGTATTTCTCTATCTGCTGCGTACTCTGTGAGGGCGTCTAGAGCGTTAACTAACAAATTCAAAAATACCTGACTCAACTGACCGGAGTAGCCGCTAACTAGGGGCAGTTCGCCGTAATTTTTTACGACTTCTATGTTATTTTTAAAGCGATTTTTTAGAATTAACAGCGTCATTTCCACGCATTCGTGAATGTCGGTCTCCACTAGCTTTGTCTCGTCCATGTGAGAGAAGTGGTGCAGCCCGTTAACTATTTTGAGCAATTGCGAGGCTCCCAACTCCATCCCTTCTAAGGTGACAGGCAAATCTTCTTGTAAAAAATCAAATTCAATTTCTTCTTTGAGGGCATCAATTCGGGGACAGGGTTCGGAATATTCTTCTTCATAAGCTGACATTAACTGCAACAAGTTTTCAAAATAGGACAGCAGAAAAGTCAAATTGCCCCAAATACAGTTCAGCGGGTTTCTAATTTCGTGGGCTACTTCTGCGACAATTCTGCCCAAACTAGCCATTTTTTCGGTTTGGATGAGTTTGGATTGTGTTTGTTTTTTGAGCAGCTTGTTTGTGATTTGGTGAATTCTGGATTGAGCAACCATTAATTGGTGTACGTCTAACAGTTTGTAAGTCTGGGGTGCTACTTCCACTACTACGGGTTCGTAAACTAATTCTGCCGATCTGTAAAGAGATTCCTGGGCGGCTTCTACTATTAATTTACTGCCGGGAAGCACCAGCAGCTCTTGCTTGGAAAACCTGTACAATACTTCTATAGGTCGCTTGAAAAACATTTCTAACCCGTAGCGGCGGTTAACTTTTTCAAAAAATTGACGCCTGGATATGATGCCGACAAAATTACCCCGATCGGTCAAAATGACGCCGGGAAGCATGGAATGTCCTTCAAAAGCCTGGGCTACTTCTTTTGCCTGTTGAGTTAATTCAATTTGGCAGTTGTAAAGAGGCAGGTCTAGGAGGGTTGATTCTAAGGATATATTCCAAGTACAAATCTCAGGTATATGCAACACTGATAACTCCGAGCTAGTCTCACGCACAGCAAACATAGATGAAACCCCTGTTAAATTTTTTATTGATTGATAACTTGAGTTGCTATTAATTGGTAACGGGTAGTTGGTAGCGGGTAATTGCTAATTTGTCAAACTTTAACACCACCCGACGGAAAAAACCCGATCGCGCTAGCACTGTCTGCTAACGATTTTGTTTTTAAATCAATGTTAAACGACCGAAGCTTTTGCGGAACTTACGGAACTCTGCTTTAAACTTTTTACCATGATATACCCTGCGATCGCGTGTTTTCCGAAAATTGTAAAAATCTATAGATAGATTTGTGCGATCTGTTACAGGATTTTCCGCTGCTGGTAGGGAATTGGAGAACAGCGATAGCGGGTTATCGGTAAAATATACTGAGATGCTTTGAGGGTTCGACGGGCACTCTTGGCATCGTCTCAGAAGCTTGAGGCACCAACGCTGAAGACTTGCAGCAAAAATCGGAATTTTACTGTATTTAAGCAAAAATGCAAATGCAGGCAAGTTTTCAACTCCAACTCCAACAACCTCTACACCGCAGTTTGCGAGCCCAACCGCAGCCAAGCTTCACCGCATCGAACACTCACCCAGATTGAAGCCGCGCCACACTGCTTGGACGATCGCCTTATCCGTTGCTGCGCGGCTTTCGATCCGATCGGGTTTTGGTCGATCGCCCGTCTCCGCACGCCAGCATTTACAGCGTACTCCATGTAAATGCAGTACGCCCCCAAGCGGGTTTCTCGAACATAATTCAGTTTACAAGCGACAACTGTAAAGAAACCCAGCTAGGAGAGTCTGTACTTCACAAACCTGACCGATCTCATCTTGATTTGTACCCACCTAGTTGGTATATAAAAACGAGTTAGTCAAGGGCGAGTCTTAAACCCATCTACCCACAACAACCCTCACCGTTCCATCTGCCAAAGTTTCCTCTTCTTCAACATGAAAACCCTCCGACTGCACCGCCGCCATCAACTGGTGGCGCGCGTATCTCTGACTAATTGAATTGACAAATTCCTGCTGGTTAATTCTAGCGCCCCAAAAATCCGCCACCAATTCGTAACGATCTCCGTTGCGGCGAAAACCCAAATCGTAACCGTTGGATTGCCTGATCGCGTACTCGGCATTAGTTTTGTCGCCCCGATAACCCCGCACTTCAACATTCAACTCTACCTTGTAACCCAACTCTTCCAACACTTGATGCAGCAGTTCGCCGTTTTTGATTTGAACCTCGATCGTTGTGAAGTGTGACATATCACTTTCAGATTTTTGTGTAAAACGCTGATTTTATTATAATAGCCTAAACAGCTACCGTCAATAAATTAGGAATTGTGCTGTCAGACCAGATTCTCAGGATAAATATAGGGTTTTGCAAACTTGCACCTGCTGGTCAATCCGGTTGAAAAGCGCTTTTGCATCCAACTTCCTGCAATTACCAAATTTATTTTTTTACTTCGATCCACTAACTACAAAAAAAGCAATTGTAATCCAGCGCCAGCAATTAGGAAATAATTATTTCCCCCTCATTAAATAGACCTCTTGCAAAAGTCCTTTTAATCAAATTTTGGGACGGGCTCGCGTGCCCATCCCACAAGAAAAAAGATTTTTGTGGGATGGGCTCTCTTGCTCGTCCTAACTATTTTTGCAAGAAGTCTAATGTTTAAATCTCAAATTTTAAATGTCAAATAGTATGATGGCAGACAATTATAACCAACTCAGAGAATATGATAGCGACCCTAAATCATTTGTGTAATTTATGGTAGGGTTAT
The DNA here is from genome assembly GCF_015207285.1 of Tychonema sp. LEGE 07203. Taxonomy (GTDB): domain Bacteria; phylum Cyanobacteriota; class Cyanobacteriia; order Cyanobacteriales; family Microcoleaceae; genus Microcoleus. Next base: position 27,244 of record NZ_JADEXD010000007.1, read on the forward strand.
TCCCGCGCCGGTTGCTCCGGGGTAGGTACTCTTAGCACTGCCCCTACAAATCTACTCGTTACCAGGAAGAGCCTGGTAATGCTTCTGGGGCTCCGAAGAGCCTCCTTTTATCTGGCAACTTGCAGGAGAGAGGACTTTCGGAGGTGTTTAAGTTATTAAGTTTTCGATCCTTAGCACTGCCCCTACAAATATGCACGAATCATTTAGGATTGTTATAGTAACAAACATTTTTTGTGATTGATTGCGAGGAAGCATCTCACCCTGGCAATAAGTATTGCTTTAACGGCTGGGGATCTGTCGCGATCTCGTTTGCGGATATATCACCAAGCGAGGTATTCAAGGGCTCGCACTTTCAAATCCAAAACACAGATACTCCCTAGGGAGCGTATCATCGCACTTTTGTTAGCGATGGCTATATTTCCAAATTCCCGATTGCCGATTCCTGAGTGCGTGAATATACGCAAACAATATTATAACTTTATAATTGTATGTGTTGTGCCAGCGGAAAATTGCGAAACTTCTTTTTGCAGCACTACACATACTTACCGTGAAAATACGGATTTGCAGCCATTGTTTGGCTAATTATCAATCTCTAAATAATCAGCCCACAGCCTGCTCTAGCAGCAATTGCGGAATGGATTAAACTAGATTTAGACTATCCTATCTGGCTCGGATGAGTATCACAGCGAACTGTAATATTTGACTTAAAAAGTTTATGCTTAAAAGATAGCCCGGGATTAAATATAAAGTGCATTCCAAAGTAAGTATGTCACACTGCAACCAATCCATCGGTCGATCGCCAAATCCAGCAGAAATGTACGAAAATGCTGCGATTTGGCAGCAAAAAGCCGATCGGCTAACGTTAGAATTAAGCAACACCCGCGCCCAGCTCCATGCCGAAATCGATCGGCTAAAACAAGAAAACGACACCCTGCACGCCGCCCTCAATAGTTCCCCGACTTTCCTGTGGGCAACCGACAAAGACGGCAGGTTAACTGTTGTATCCGGCAAAGGATTAGAAAATTTGGGACTCAAACCGCGTGCAACTGTCGGGCAGTCAATTTTTGAAGTTTACGGCAGCCAGCCAGATATCTTAGAAAATATTGCCTCGGTACTAGCAGGAAACGATCGCACTTGGAATGCCCGACAGGGGCATTTTATCCACGAAATTCGATCGGCAGCGCTGCGAGATGCAAAGGGGGAAGTTGTCGGGGCTGTCGGTGTTTCTACTGATATTACCAACCGCCAAAAGTCGATCGCAACTCTCGAAACAGCAAATCAAGAATTAGAACACAAACTTCAGCAGCAAGCAGCAGTCTTGAATGCAGCACTTGCCGCCAGCGAAAAAAAGTACCGCAACCTCGTAGAAACATCCCAAGAACTTATTTGGTCGATCGATATTCAAGGCATCTTAACCTTTGTCAATACCGCCTCCAAACGCATCTACGGTTACGAACCCCCAGAAATGATCGGCCGCCGCTTTACCGAATTTTTGGTTCCCCAGCAAAAAACCAGACAAATAGAAATATTTGCCGAACTTTTAGCGAGAACCAGCATTCAGCCACAAACCCCCAATTCTCCCTACGAAATAGAACAGGTTCGCAAAGACGGTACCCCCGTCCACCTGCGCGTCAACAGCATCGTCAACCAAGCTGAAAACGGCGCTATTTTAGGTTTGTGCGGCACCGCCACAGATATTAGCGATCGCAAGCGATCGGAAGAAGCACTCCAAGAAGCCACAGACCAACTTCGCGCCGTCTTGGATGCCGTGCCCGGACTGATTTCTTGGATCGGTTCAGATTTGCGGTATATAGGAGTCAACCAGCACCTAGCAACCTCATTCAAACTATCTCCAGAAAGCTTTGTAGGTCAAGAAATCAACTTTCTAGAAAAAGGATCGAGTTTTGGAGAACTGATCCGAAACTTTTTTGACAGTTCATCTCAGCAAATCTGGCAAGAAATAGACATAGAAATTAACGGCAGCATCCGCAATTATTTGATAGTAGCTCAGAAATACCATCAGGGAACCGCAGCAGTTTCGGTAGGAATAGACATTACGGACCGCAATCGCGCCGAAGCTCAAAAAACCGAATTAATCGCTTCTCTGCAAGAATCTGAACGCAAATTACGCAGCCTTTACGAAGCAACCAGCGACGCAGTAATGCTGCTCGACGAACAAGCATTTTTTGACTGCAACATAGCCACCTTAGCAATCTTTGGCTGCGCCAGTAAAAAACAATTTTATGGAAAGAAACCCAGCGAATTTTCCCCGCAATTTCAGCCTGGCGGACAAGACTCATGCAGTTTAGCCGCGCAGAAAATATCCACAGCAATGCAAACAGGTAGCTGTCGCTTTGACTGGGTGCACAAACGGCTAGACGGTTCAGAATTTCCCGCAGAAGTGCTGTTAAATGCAATGGAAATTAACGGGCGCAAAGTAATTCAAGCAGTAGTGCGAGACATTACAGATCGCAAACGCGACGAAGATCGGATCAAAGCATCCCTCGCCGAAAAAGAAGTCCTCCTCAAAGAAATTCACCACCGCGTCAAAAACAACCTTCAAGTAATTTCCAGTTTGCTCAAACTTCAGTCCCGCTACATCCAAGACAGCCGGGTTACTGAAATGTTAAAAGAAAGTCAAAACCGAGTCAGATCGATGGCTTTAGTTCACGAACAATTGTATCAATCCAAAGACTTTTCCAACATTGACTTTACCGAATACATCCAAAATCTCGCCCACAATTTATTCCAAGCTTATGAAATTCATGCAGAAGGCGTAAAATTGCAAACAAATATTGCGCCCTGTTCTATGAATATCGATACGGCAGTTCCTTGCGGTTTAATCATCAACGAACTCGTGACAAATTCCCTCAAGTATGCTTTTAAAAGACAAACTCAAGGTAAAATTAAAATAGATTTTACTTTAGACAATAACGATGCTTGCTTGCTAACAGTGAGCGACAGCGGAATTGGTTTTCCTCAAGAGTTAGATTATCGCAATGCCCGAACATTGGGTTTGCGGCTTGTCGGCTCTTTAGTCAAGCAAATCCGGGGGAAAATAGAACTTTTGGAAACAGCAGGCACGACTTTTAAAATAACATTTTCAAAACCAAAACAGCCCTTTTCGGATACAATATAATGTCAAGTAAAAAAATTCTGATAGTGGAAGACGAAAGCATTATTGCGGAAGACATTTCCGACAGCTTAATATCTCTAGGATATAAGATTACTGCTATTGTATATTCTGGAGAAGAAGCAATTGAATCGGCAAAAGAATTTCGACCGGATTTAGTTTTGATGGATGTTAACCTGCAAGGAGAAATTGACGGAATTACAGCAGCAGAAGAAATTAGATCGCACTTTCAAATCCCGGTAGTTTATCTGACGGCTTATGCGGACGAAAACACTTTGCGGCGGGTGAATACAACCAAACCCTTCGGCTATATTGTCAAACCATTTGAGGAAAAAAACTTGCACACAACTATTCAATTAGCTCTCCACCGACATCAGCACGACTGCTTGACAAACTTGCCAAACCGATCGCTGTTGCGAGAACTGCTGAGTCAGGTATTAGACAAGCACAAAAAAATGCCAGCAATGATTCCGGTTATGACTCTTAGTTTAGATAAAATTAACAGGATTAACAGTACGTTGGGACACGATATTGGCGACTGCGTACTTTGCAAAATTGCCGATCGACTGAGCAACTGCACCGAGAACATTAATATTGTGGCTCGTTTGGAAGCTGCCGAATTTGCAATTGTTCTCGAACCAGTTGCCAAAAAACAGGATGCTGCCAAGATTGCTCAAAAAATTTTAGATATTGTAGCCCAACCTATGATTGTCAAAGGCACGGAACTCTATGTCACGGCGAGTGTCGGCATTTCTTTATCTCCGGGCGACGGCAGCAGTGGAGACGAACTGCTGAAAAATGCTTGTACAGCTATGTACAATTCTCAGGAAAAAGGCGGAAACAAGTATCAATTTTATACAGCAAAAGCGGCGAATATTTCTCTCAATAAGTTTGTCCAAGAAAATTGCCTGCGTAATGCTTTAAAACGCTCCGAGTTTGAAGTTTACTACGAGCCGCAAATAGAAATTAAAACTGGAAAAATTATTGGTGCTGAAGCCTTGGTGCGCTGGAACCATCCAGAAAGAGGCAGAGTTTCTCCAGGAGAATTCATTCCAATGGCTGAAGAAATGGGCTTGATTGCACCGCTGGGCGAATGGGTGTTAGAGACTGCTTGCAGGCAAACTAAAGCTTGGCAAACTGAGGGGTTGCCTCCGCTGCGGGTAGCGGTAAATGTGTCGGCCCGCCAGTTTGAACGCAAAAATTTGACGGAGAGAGTGAGCGAGATATTGAAAGAAACTAATCTCGATCCTAAATATCTGGAATTAGAATTGACTGAAGGTCTGATTTTGCAAGACGAAGCGGCAGCAATTCGAGCTTTTAAGGTGTGGAAAGATATGGGAATTCGGATAGCAATTGATGATTTTGGGACGGGGTATTCTTCTTTGAGTTATCCAAAACGCTTTGCATTTGATGCGCTCAAAATTGACAAGAGTTTTATTCGCGATATTGCGGACGATTGCCAAAATGCAGCAATTACAATAGCGATTATTCAAATGGCGCATTCCATGAAGATGACAGTGATTGCTGAGGGGGTAGAAAATCAGCGGGAACTTGCTTTTTTGTGTTCGCACGATTGCGACGAAATTCAAGGCTATTTTTTCAGTCAGGCTTTGCCAAAGGCTGAGTTTGAGGCGTTGCTCAAAAGCGATAAGTGTTGGGATTTATAGCGCAATACCGTTGGGTTTTGTTCCTAAACAAATCTATGTATATAGCCTTTCTCAGAAAGATGAGGTGCTAGGAGTGGGCATAGGGCATGGGGCATAGGGCATGGGGCATACCTCACCAAGCTTGAGAACCTACAATCAGCATTTAAATTGCATATTTGGGGCGGGCTAGAAGCCCAACCCCTACTCCCCACAAGAGTCTAATTATTTTAGATGCAATTTAAATGCTGATTAGCCGATCTGCGGTGCAAACTCTTGAAGGGTTCGCGCTGCAAATACAAAACACAGATGCTCCCCTCAATTCTTCAATTCTTCAATTTTTACAGTCTGACTGGTTTAACTGTAAAGACTTGCCACATATTCGCCATAACCGTTATAGGGCAAAGTCGGGCGAGTTTCCCACGACCAACTGTTACCGGGCCCGACGATTCTTTCGCTGGCTTGGGACCATCTGGGGTGAGGTTTGTTGGGGTTGACATTTGCTTCAAAAGCGTATTCGTTGGGGCCGATTGTATTCCAAAAAGTGGCGGGTTGTTTTTCGACAAATTCAATTTTGACGATCGACTTTGCGCCCTTAAAACCGTACTTCCAAGGAATCACTTGTCGCAGCGGCGCACCGTTTTGTTTTGGTAGCTGCCGCCCGTACAGCCCTGTGGCAAAAAATGCTAAATCGTTTGCCATTTCTTCAATTCGCAGACCTTCGGTGTAAGGCCAAGGATAAAATTGTGACATCAAACCGGGGCCTGGAGTAATTTTTGGGTCATAAAATGAGGTGAAGCGAACGAATTTAGCATTTGATTGCGGTTCGACATCAGCCAGGAGCAATTTCATGGGAAATCCGACCCAAGGAACTACCATTGCCCAGGCTTCTACACAGCGAAATCGATACACTCGTTCTTCGATGGGAAATTTTTTGTAGATGTCGTCAATGTCGTAAGTGCGGGGATTTTTTACTAAACCTGCTACTTCTACTTTCCAGTTTTCTGTTGGCAAAGCTTGAGCGGCTTGCCAAATAGATTTTGTGCCGCCGTATTCGTAAAAGTTGTTATATTTTGTAGCTAAGGCTTCGTCGGTAATTGCTCGATCGACCTTTGCGAAGTTAGAATTCCGGGTCAATCCCGAATATGCTTGAGTCGAGCCTTTATCCAGAGCCGTTTGTGAGCTGTCGCCGCTGCTTTGACAGCCGGTCAGCGGCAGCAGGGAAGCAGTCACGCCAGCGCCTATTAAATTGGTCATGAAGCGGCGGCGGTTGAGAAATGATGTTTCTGAGGTAATTTGGGGATCGATAATTTCCCAAGGTTTAGGAATGCGAATGAAGGGCATAAGTAATAAGTTAAAAGTTAGTAGTTCATCGGGCTAATTTCGCCCAAATTTCAATGTTTTAGTCGATTTGAGGTTGGAGATTGACTCCAGAGAACGGAGAATAGCAGAGTGCTGGCAATTCTGCGCGATGGCTGGGTTTGGCTGCGAGCAAAATTACTGTATTGGCAATGACAGTATAGCTTAATTCGGTAAGCGGGAGTCGAGCAGAACAATGTCACAGCAGGCGGGCGATCGAGCTATTAAACCTCGATCGCAAGAAACTCAGCAATAATAATTAACACCGGATCGATCGCAGGAATTGTGGCTAAAATCTGGGAAACAATTATCATAAAGCAAAGATTCAAATTATTTAATTTGTCCACAGGAAGCGGCACGCACCGCCCCGCTTTCCTCCCCCACAGCTCTAGTAAGTCGGACGGGAGTCTCCAGCGGAAAGAGAAATGAGTTACTGCATCAATCCCAATTGCCAGAATCCAGAAAATCTCGATCGCGCGACAGTTTGCACGAGTTGCGAGTCGAACTTGCTGCTAAAAGGGCGCTACCGAGTCTTTCACCCCCTCGGTCAAAATCTCGGTTGCCGCACCTTCTTAGCAGTCGATGAAGACCAACCAGCGCAGCCCCGCTGTGTAATTCAACAGTTCTGCGGCCGACAGCAGTCAGTCGCCGACAGTGGCGCACAGCTAAACCGGAGATTTCGCGGCGGAGCCAGCATCCTCGACGAGTTGGGCAAACATCCCCAAATACCAAAACTGCTGGCATCTTTTGAAGTCGAAGGCAGCGAGTATTTAGTGCAAGAATACATCCCCGGTCGCAATTTAGCCGATCGACTTTCAGAAAAAGGTGTTCTTAAAGAAATTCACATTTGGTATCTGCTGAGCGAATTGTTGCCCGTCCTGCAACTTGTTCACGACAATCAACTAATTCACGGAGATATCAAACCGTCCAATATTATTCACCGCAAAACATCCCAAACTAGCCTAGCAACGGCCGGGAAAGAGGATGTACGCACGCTACCCTGCGAGGAAGAATCGGGGCTGGTTTTAGTCGATTTCGGCGGGGCAGTTCCCGCCAACAGCAGACCGCTAAAAACAGAAACAGTGACTGGTTCTGCCGAATATGCGGCTCCCGAACAAATTAAAGGTCAAGCTATTTTTAGCAGCGACATCTACAGTTTGGGCGTGACTTGCATTCACTTGTTAACGGGAATGTCGCCCTTTGATTTGTTTGATATCAAAAGCGACAGTTGGGCCTGGAGGCACTATTTGAAAGTACCGGTTTCGGCCAGACTCGGCCGCATCCTGGATAAAATGGTAGAACGAGAAGTATCAAAACGCTATCGATCGACCGAAGCAATTCTCAAAGACTTGAAATACGGCCCGACACCGATAGACGCCATCGCCAGCAAACCCAGATGGACTTTAGCTTTGTGGGGAGGAGCGGCAGTTGCCCTGATTTCAGTGGTGCTGGGTTCTCGTTTGCCATCGACAGTACCGTCGGCTTTCACTTCTTCCGAGCCGGTTTCTACAATTCCCGACATTCGGTTCGATCCGCCCCCCATGCAGAATTTCAGCCGTCAGGAATCGCAGTCAGGGCCAGCAGTACGCACTCTAGCAGACCGAGAAAACCCCGTGTGGGCTGTAGCAGTCACTCCCAACGGCCGCGTCATAGTCAGCGGGAACAATGACGGCACAATTAGCCTGCTGCACAAGCGTCACGGCAAAGTCCTCAAAACTATAGCAGCACATTTGGGGCCCGTGTGGTCTGTGGCTGTCAGTCCCGACGGCAGGACGATCGCCAGCGGAGGCGCAGACGGTACGACTAAATTGTGGAATTTCTATTCCGGCAAGTTAATTCGGACATTGGACGGGGACAAAGACGGCGTGTTCTCAGTGGTTTTCAGTCCCGACGGCCGAGCCCTCGCCAGCGTCGGCAAGGACAAAACTTTGAAGCTGTGGGAAGTCGAAGGCGGCGCTGAGTTGGAAACTCTCAAGCGGGTTTTTGACGAGGTGCAGTCGGTGGCTTTCAGTCCCGATCGAGAAACTTTGGCGATCGGCAGCAGCGACGGTAAGATCGAGATGTGGAACTGGCAGACTGGAGAATTGAAAGAAACTCTTTGGGGTCATTCCGAGGCGGTTTGGTCTCTGGCCATCAGCCCCGACGGTCAAACTCTCGCCAGTGGCAGTTGGGACAAGACGGTGAAGTTGTGGGATATCAGCCCAAATCATCAGTCCCGGCAGCCCAACGGTTCTCTGCTGCGGACTTTAATCGGACATTCCGACAAAGTTAAGTCCTTGGCTTTCAGTCCCGACGGAGACAAGCTAGCCAGCGCCGATTTGAGCGGGACAATCAAGCTGTGGCGGATGAGTCCCGGCGAGCGGTGGCAGATGAATCCCGCCGACACGGTGGGCACGCTGAAGGGTCATTCTACTTGGGTGGAATTGGCTTTTAATCCTCAAGACAAAACTCTGATCAGCGGCAGTTTTGACGATACGATTAAGGTGTGGCGGCTGTCTCCTTGATTTTTTCATCCCAGGGGCGATAAATTTTTGAACAATTCCCAACTAAATCAAATATTCTGGTTGGGAATTGTTCAAAAATCGGCGATTTCAATCCCGCCTGTACAAACTTTCTCCCATTCGCCGGCGGGTTAAATATCGGGTAAAAACCGGGTTTTTCGCCCCAGGCCCGAGATCGAATCCGCTACAGAAAAAATTTTAAAATTTATATCATAATATCTGGAATAATCGCGCTTGCTAGCTAACATCTATGGTAAAGTAGAGTCGGCTGTTAAAGTAAAATCTATGACCGTAAATTCCGAATTAACAGACCAGTATTTGTCAGCGGGCGAAAACTTCCAGAAATCAGGAAAATTTGAGGAGGCGATCGCCCAATACCAAAAAATACTAGCACTCAAACCGGATGAGGCGGTTGCGCGCAACAAGATAGCAGAAATTTATTACGCGCAACAGAAATATGTAGAGGCGATCGCCTCCTGTTACCAAACACTGCGCCAGCAACCAAATTTCGCCCCCGCCTACAAAACCCTAGGCAATATCTTGCAAGCCCAAGGCAAAATAGAAGCGGCGGCGCGCGCCTACTCAAAGGCGATCGAATTTGACCCCAATTTGGTCGCAGCCTATGTTAACTTAGGCAGTATGTTTTACAAACAAGGCTTGCCGGATGATGCCATCACTTACTACCAAAAAGCGATCGCCCTGCAGCCAGATTTAGCCGCCACTTATTGGAATTTAGGCAAACTTTTGGAAGAGCAAGGGCGAATTAATGAAGGTTTATTTTATCAAAAAAAAGCTCTAAATTTACAACCGGATTTAGAAGCAACTTACTAACAAATAACACTGGCTGAAGAGCCAGGTCAAAGTTAGAATAATTTAATTATCAATAAAAGCAAGCTGTAACGATATGAACATCAACCACAATCCGCTGGAATTCATAACCGCTAAAGTACAAGAAACTGTTGCCGACACCCAAAATTTAGGCAACCAAATTGCTGCTAAAGTTGAGGAAAGTGCAACTGTATTAACCGCGTGGGTACAGTCAGCGCCAAGTTCAATGGTTAGTGCGGGGGCGATCGCCAGTCAAGAAGCTTTTAAAATAGCACATAACATCCGTTTTGAGAACCTGCCAACAAACCTGCAATGGAAATTTGCGAGGGCTGGGATGCGCGACGGCATCCGAAACGTTCAAGAAGCAGCAAAAGTATTTGAATCCATACCCGCCCAAATTCGCGCCCAAGGCCCCGAGGCAATTCGCAACTTCTGTCAAGATAAAGATTGGAGTCACATCCAAGCACGGGTGAATGGAGGCGGAAACGAAGCTGCTAACGGGATTTTTGAACATTTTTGGGTGAATCGCGCCCGCGGCGGTAAAGACATGACTGTCGCAGAATTAGCAGTCGCCAAGCAAGTCTTAGCGGATGCAGCGTTTAAAGCAGCAGTTGCTGAAGTTGTTGGGGCTGCAATGAAAGGGGCGATCGCCTCCGCAGTAATTGAGTTAATATTTTCGATCTTAGAAAACTCGCTATTGTGCGTTGAAGGCAAAATTACCCAGTCAGAGTTAGTCTCAGAAGTCGCTACCGCCACCGCCAAAGCTGGCATTGCTGGCGGTGCAATTACCGCGATTCTCTTAACACTCTGCATGATATTTCCCCCGATTGCCGCGCTTTTAGGTGCCGCTGCGATGCCCTTGGCGGTTGCAGGTGTTGGTTTTATGGGAATTCGCGGCTGGGAAATTTTTTGTCAGGGCGATCGCATATTTGGTATTACTGAACAAGCACAAAAATTTCTGGGGATGACTGAACAGTTGACTGTTGACAGTTGACTGTTGACTGTTATGATACCCGAATCAAACCGTTTATGAAGCGCGGATTGAAGGCTCTATTCATGATAGTTATTTATGTCCGCGCTTTTGGGTGGCGGTTGCTTGTAGCAACATTTTCAAATGATATCAATTCCGGTTATATCGGAATGATTAAACCACAGAGGGCACAGAGGACACAGAGAAAGAGAAGAGAGAGATAATAATTCCGATGTCAACGGATTTGATATGATTGGGAAATATAAATAGTATGGATTCAGTAGAAAAAACTCAAGATCAGCAGCATCCGCAATACAAGCGCGATCGAGCCACAGTCGATAGTTTATTAACAGGAGAAGCAACCGACTACAATTTATCGGAATTAGCAAGATTAATCATTCGCTACCGAGGCTTTCCCGGCGCTAGAGATATTCAATCAGACTTAAAGAAAGTCCTGCAACAATGGAATCATACCGAAGAAAGTCTTTACGAACAAACCCGTAAAGTTCACGCCACAGGTGAAGTTTACAGGAAACAAAAAAGCGACCAAGAAGATTGGGCATAAGTTGAGAAACCTGGTTTTTGGTCGTTGCTGCGGGCTGTTACAAAGTACGAGCGTAAAAAAAACGGTTTCTGACGGGCCCTGCGTCTACGACTATTCAAGTGAATTGCGATCGCCTCAAATCAAACTCAAAGGCGATCGCACTTAATTCCACTCAACTATGCCCGAAAAGCCCGCGCTACAGAAACTACCTTACAACAAAAACATTTGCCGTAATATCGCTTTGAGCAACCGCTTGAACCATACCTAAATAGTTAGTGCCGAGGTTAATTCCCCTAGCACTGACAGCAACTCCTCCATTCAGATTCAAACTTACAGCTTCATTAGTTTCTAAGCACTAAATCGCCCGTACAGCTCTTTATTGACAAGCTACCCTAGTAAAATACATCCCACAACTCGGGCAGGATGTCCAGCTTCCTGTGCTTGGATCGAATTGCAATGTACCCCTGTTGCTTCCATTTGCAACTTGGAAGTTCACAGCCTTTCCATATCCCCTCAACCGACAAAACGTATCTGCCCCCAATTGGCGTGCGTTAGCATCTAGCCCATTAGCACCTTTTAGCGCTACATCAATTGGGATACCATTTTCACCGACAGGATTTTCAAAAAGGCGGATGCCACTGTTATCGGCTTTTGGCGTTGGAGTTGGTGTAGGCTTTGGTGTACCTTGGCTAATCGGTTGTGGTAATTTGCACCAGGTAAACTCTAAATCATTCAAAGCGGTATCATCTCCCCTTCCTTGCTGACCTTCAACTTTCGCACGAACACCACAAATTGCGGAATTCGGCGGACCTGTTACCCAATTTGGTGTCCAAGCTCCCCATTGAGCTCCACCAGATGCTTCAATTACAGTGCTATTACTACAGCCAAAAGTTACAGAATTTGCTGCTGTATCATCACCATTGCCTTGTGGTCGTTCTACTTTCAGTTTAAATGCTGTTGCATAACTTCCTTTCGGGCAATTAGCTCCTTCACCCCAATTTCCCCAAAATCCCGGATGTGGTACAATCCGCTCGACCATGTTTCCAGCACGATTGTAACAATATAAAGCAACAGCATTGAGTGCAGTATCGTCACCCCCACCTTGATTCGGTTCAACCCTCATCGAATATCCACCAACGTAGCTACCACCAGGGCAATAAATTGCGGTAGACCATCCTCCCCAAGGTGTGGCATTAGGAGCATTTTTTACCCCAGTAATGTCATTGCGAAAAGAAGCAGCACTAGCCGTTAAAGTGCTAGTTATCAGAGAAAGCGCTAAACTGCTGGCAATCCATACATTATTTTTCACAACTAAACCTCTCAATTGTGATGATTGTGGTCAATCGTCAGGGGAGAATTTTTACACTACCCGATAGCAAAGGCGGTTAAAAATTAGGTGAAAATGAAAGAGCGACTGTCAAAGTTCAAGAATGCACTAAATTGTAATACCCTTTACTCTGTTAAATTGTAGGTAAAATTCCTAGCATTGCCTGTGTTCACCTCAACAAAACCCTTAAATTCTCCTCTACCACCGCAGCGTTGGTCGGCAAGACCTATGGTGAATGCTTCCCGGATAGTACAGAAATTGTGATCGCCTCCCCACAGCCCTCCATCTTCACCTTTTGCGTAAACGTAATAAACGCTGTTTCTCACCCTCAGTTCATGAGGATAAACTTGAGCGCATTCACCAGAACTTAGACTCCACCACCCTTCAGAAGTCCAACCTCTTGAACGTTGGGGGGGAGCATTTCCAAATATGTCTGGTTTTCTCGCGTTTATATCTAAATAGGCAAAAGCAACGCTAACTTTTTGGGTTGATTTGTTACACACTGTAAACCAAGCGTGCGCTGCTGAAGGAAATGAGAAAGTCAAAGCTAAGAATGTAGATGAACTAATAAGTAGGGTTGTAGATGAGCCAAAAATTAGAGAAACAATGTTTTTGAACATAACGAAACTCCTTATTTATTACTGAGCGCGTTTTGCTTGCTCTTCCGACTGTTCCGGCTGCAATAAATGCACTTGCAATATTCCCCGCCCTATCCTCTCTAATAGTTACGATGCCGATAAGTTCATGGATTGAGCGATCGATCCCTTGTCCGTCCAGCCCCCTCATCCTTGCGGTTAATCCCCTGTTTTTTTATGGGGATTTAGTTTCTAACCAATAAATTCACTGTCACTACTCATTTTTTTAATCCTACCTAAAATTTGTTTTTTCTCGGAACTTTTGCTTTTTTGACTTGAAGCTGCACCCAATGGATTTATAATCAAAAATGCCAGCTCAGGCTGAGATAGCAGATATTTAATATCCAAAATCTTTCTACAGAGCCTGCGCGAGTCACCTGTGCAGTTATGCTGAAATCTGGAACTAGATGCTAGCCGTATCTGTAGGTTTTACAGAAGGCGATCGCACTTTGTGGAAACACAAATAAATGCAACTAATAAACTAATTTACGTAAAACTTGCTGAACTTAGGAACGAGAAACTATTGGTAGGGCAATTCATGAATTGCCCTACACAAAATAGACTTTACACCTAAATTTTTCGCCTGTTTTAAATTCTCTTTTTACAACCGCGCGTAATAGACGGAAGTCTGCCTAAGTTAGTTTATTTCTGTTTGCTTACTTACCTATTTTACAATTTCCCAATACAATTTCAACAGTTTATTTATATAGATATATAATCCTTCCACTAATTAAAAATAAAGAAAACTTATTTTATGGCGATCGCCCTACGGCTTGAGTTCTGAAAGATTAAGATTTTCTCAACAATAGTCGCTACTTTTTCCCCGCACAAGCGGGCAACTTTTTACCAGCGCAAAATTTGTGATTTACCCCAACCAAATCAAAAATTATGGTTGGGGCTTCCGATATAGTGATGGTACGAGCGAGACCGAGCTATTTTCTGATGTATTCTAGCTTCTTTAAGGGCTAATATTGTTTCCAGTTGGATCGGAATTATATATTTGGATGGTCAGTGCGAGCGAGACGCTCGCGCTACTGTATGATTCCGATTTAACCGGATTGGATATAACTTTTTCTGGCACTATCGCCCTTTTTCTTAACAGACTTCTTGGCAGAAACAGATGAGAGTTTTGACTCAGACGATTGTTGCTTCGCTTTTATTGGTTGCATATCGCTAACCCCACCCATAATCTTTGATTTGGGTGGGGTTAGCGATATCATTTCCCTTCAACTGTTAACTATCCTCAAACCATCTCTGGCGAAACTTCCATTGCCGGCTGCGGCTGGAATTGGAACAGCGAATAAACCACGTTGCGGCGGATATCCGTCATCATGTCCAAAAACAGCTCGTAACCTTCAGTTTTGTACTCGATTAACGGGTCTTTTTGTCCGTAACCGCGCAACCCGACAGACTCGCGCAAAGCATCCATTTGCTGCAAGTGTTCCCGCCACAAAGTATCAATTTGCTGCAAAATAAAGAACCGCTCAGCATCGCGCATCAATTCCGCTCGGATGGTATTAACTTCCGCTTCTTTCATGTCGTAAGCGTTGCGGACTTGTTCGTGGAGGAAAGTTTTAATTTCCTCAACTGACAAATCATCTAATTGATCCGGAGTCATGTCAGCTAGGAGATAAACAAATTCCTTCACTTTGCTGACAAGTTTGTCGAGTTCCCATTCTTCTGAAGGTAATTCAGGATTGATGTATGCTCCCACGATGTCGTCCATCGTTTGTTCCGCATATTTAATTACCTGTTCCTTCGAGTCCAAACCTTCCAAGACACGGCGGCGTTCTGCATAGATTGCTCGACGCTGGTTGTTCATCACTTCGTCGTATTCAAATACCTGCTTGCGGATGTCGTAATAGTAGGTTTCGACTTTTTTCTGAGCGCCTTCGAGGGAACGGGTAAGCATTCCAGATTCGATCGGCATATCTTCCTCAACACCGAAAGCCTTCATCATACCGGCCACCCGATCGCCACCGAAAATCCTGAGCAAATTGTCTTCCAAACTCAAGAAAAACCGCGTAGAACCCGGGTCTCCTTGCCGTCCCGCCCGGCCCCGCAACTGATTGTCAATGCGGCGCGATTCGTGGCGTTCGGTACCGATGACGTGGAGGCCTCCCAACTGCACAACCTCATCATGTTCGCTGCTGGTAAAAGCATCGTACTCGCCGCGAGTTAAATTGTAAGCTTCCCGCAATTTTTGAATTACGATGTCTTTGGTTGGTGCTTTTTCCGAGGCTACAGCCACGATATCATCGGCTTGTAATTCCGTGAGCGATCGCTCCCCGTACTGCTTCACCGCCAATTCCACCGACGTTTTGAGCAGTTGCTCAGCATCTTTCGATAGCTGTGTGGGGAAAATCTGCGCCGAAGCTTTCCAAGACTTGACCTTTTTGGCGGTTTGACCAAAACCTTGAGCTGCGGGGCGGCCGCCAATACCGGGAACTTGCACCAGCGAAAACCCTTCTTCATCCTCCGGCTGCACGATCCGGGGCATCAAATATTCCCGCAACTTAAGCCGCCCCATGTACTCAGAATTACCGCCCAAAATGATGTCTGTACCGCGTCCGGCCATGTTAGTGGCGATCGTCACAGCGCCTTTGCGTCCGGCTTGAGCGATAATTTCCGACTCCCGTTCCACGTTTTCCGGTTTCGCGTTGAGCAAATTGTGAGGAATCTTGAGTTCTTGGAGCAGCCGCGACAGCAACTCGGATTTTTCCACGCTCGTGGTACCCACCAGCACCGGGCGACCGAGTTCGTGCATTTCAGCACATTCTTGGGCGATCGCCTTCCACTTCCCGGCCTCCGCCTTGTAAACCATATCCGAAAGGTCAGCGCGGCTCGTCACCCGGTTTGTGGGAATTAGCGTCACTTCCAGATTGTAAATCTTCTCAAACTCCGTTTCCTCTGTTTTCGCCGTCCCAGTCATTCCCGACAGTTTCGGATAAAGCAAAAAGAAATTCTGATAGGTAATCGTCGCCAGCGTCTGAGTTTCCGGCTGAATTTCCGCCCGTTCCTTCGCTTCGATCGCCTGGTGCAAACCGTCGCTCCAGCGCCTTCCGGGCATCACCCTGCCCGTAAACTCATCGACAATCACCACTTCGCGATCGGCATTGACAATGTAGTTAATATCCTTAATAAACAATTCCTTCGCCTTAATCGCATTAAAAATGTAATGCGCCCAAGGGTCAGCCGGATCGTACAAATCCGTAACGCCCAACAACCGCTCAGCTTCCCCAAACCCTTCATCGGTCAACAGCACGTTCCGCGCCTTTTCGTCAACCTCGTAATGTTCCTCATTTTCCTTTCTCAGAGCAGCAGCCACCTCCGCCGCCCGGATGTATTTCTCGCTGGGGCGTTCCACCTGGCCCGAAATAATCAGAGGTGTCCGAGCTTCATCGATCAGCACCGAGTCAACCTCATCAATCACGCAGAAATTAAAAGGACGCTGGACTACATCTTCCATGACAGTAGCCATGTTGTCCCGCAAATAATCAAAACCCACTTCGCTGTTCGTCGCGTAGGTAATATCGCAGTTATAATTTTTCTTGCGTTCCGCCTGATCCATGCCCTGCTGGATCAGCCCCACCGTCAATCCCAAGAAGCGGTGCACCTGCCCCATCCATTCCGCGTCCCGCCTTGCGAGATAATCGTTGACGGTGATGATGTGTACGCCTTTACCGTTGAGGGCGTTGAGGTAAGCCGGCAGCGTCGCCACCAGAGTTTTGCCTTCACCAGTTTTCATTTCGGCAATTTGGCCTTTGTGCAGGATGATGCCGCCGAGGAGTTGGACATCAAAGTGGCGCATTCCCAAAACCCGCTGTCCCGCTTCCCGCACCACTGCAAAAGCTTCTGGCAAGATTTCGTCTAGGATTTCTTTCTCTTCGTTGAGAGATTTAGCTTTTGCCAGACGTTCTTGAAATTCCGCTGTTTTGCCTTTCAGGTCGTCGTCTGAGAGGGTGCGGAAGTCTTCTTCCAAAATATTGATATCAGCTACCCAAGGCTGAAATTTTCTCAGTTTGCGCGCGTTGGGATCGCCTAGCAGATTTTTAAACATGGCAGGAGAGGCAGATTTTTAATAATTTAGCTATTAGCTTTCAGGGTTACGGGCTGTAGTGTTAGCCACAGAGTTTACCTTTCCCGATTGTAGCAAGCATTGGGTCTGCTCAGGAGTCGAAGGCGTCTTTGGGGGCGATCGATTTTAGATTTTAGATTTTGGATTGAAGAATTGATTCCTCTTGCCCCCTCCCGATTAAGCAAATCATTTCCAGAAACTATTGAGTAAGGGCGTTATGCGGGCAGTTTGTGGATGAGGTGTATAGCCCGAAGGCGGATGAGGAGATTTTAGAGCAACGGGAAGTCATTGTAGTTATGTCATTCTGAGCGAAGAATCTCGATCGATTCTTCCCGGAGTTTACTTGCAGAACCCTTCACTCCGTTCTGCCAGTAAACTCCGGGTCGGGATCGGAATGACAGACAATAGATGCGTAAGTCCTGTACTCAACAAAACGGTTACTCAGTTTTACTGACGAACTTATAAGCTTGATAACCTCCGTAGGTTAAAAGTGCCCCTGCTGCCACAATTCCTGCAACTGGGAGAGTCACAGGAGCAGCCACAATAGTTGTTGCTGTCGTTGTCAAGCCCAACCAACCTGCGACACCAGCAGCAGGCACTGTTGCAGTAGTGGCTATAAGTACGGTGGCAATTGTAATTTAACCGAATGACTAACCACCAAGTGCAGCGATTCCAGCGATCGACTCGTTTTTCATTTCTCTAACTATTGTGATAATTGTATATTTTATTTCATAACTTACCGGATATTTTGTGTGCTGTCAATATCGAATCTAAAATAATCATGATTTTCCAGTGTTTGTACCGGGCTGCGGCGCAGCATTTTAAAAGATTGATAATCTCAACTATAGCACTTATCAGAAAGATGAGGTATGTTTTATGCCCTATGCCCGATGCTTTTAGGCCCTATGCCCGATGCCCGACATTACCTCATCTTTCTGAGAAAGGCTATATCTCAAGATTTAGGACACACTTCAAACGCTAATTGCGATCCATAAAAACAAACATCAAACTCATTTAAAAAATTAGTTCGCCCTAAAAGAATCGGAATATTATTCACCCTAGTCCAGGCAAAAACTAACTGAACTGGATCGAAGTCCCCTACTTTTGCTAAGACTAATAACCCTTTCGTTTCAGCACTCGCTAAATTTCCCGCTAAAGTAACAGAAAATCTTTGATATTCCCAAATTGCCCCTAATTGCACCCCAACATTATAGGGCAAAACATTTACGCTAGCTCCTGTATCCAGTAAACCCATAACCTCAACAGAACGATTTTGATAAGTTAGTGTTAAAGGCAGATACGGAACATCAGCTAAAACACCTGACTCATCTCGTTTAGGTTGAAAAGAATGTCGCCTACCATTAAACATTTTGAGTTTGTTTTTGTTCGGTTTCTAGTAACTGCATTAATTGCTCTGCTGCACTATTAGAAGTATGCACGGAATACATGATTTCAGCAGATTCGTTGCCCATTACAATTCCTTCTTCTTTCGCCAATTCTGCTATTAAAAACAGCATTATTTGAAATTTATCAGTACGGGACAATTGCTGAAGTTGGCTTAATAATTCAAGATTTGACATAAAACGCCATTGAATTGGTTTTTTCATTTTACCACGACCTTGAGATTTAAACCACTCCAAAACAGTAGTATCAATCTCTAATTCCTGAACAGGCTCTCCGGCCTGTTCCACAAAGAATGAATTTGATTGTGGAACAGGCCGGAGAGCCTGTTCTTGAGAATAGTGTAAGATGTGAGATTAACCCTACTCTTCAACAGGCCTGGGCACTTCGTAAGTCAGGAAGTCATAAGCCATTTTCGTATTCGGAAAAATGGCCTGGGCTTCCTTGAGCAAATCATCTAGGACGATCGCATTTCCTGGAGCGTAACGCGGGCTAAAATGCGTCATAATTAATTGTTTTGCCCCAGCGAGCAAAGCAACTTGAGCCGCCATTGTTGAGGTTGAATGCAGGCGATCGAAGGCCATTTGAGCATCCTGATGGGCAAAAGTCGCTTCGTGCACCAACAAATCGGCATCCTTTGCTAATTCCACCGCCCCGTCACAAAAAACTGTGTCTGTACAATAAACAAACTTCCGCCCAATTATATCCGGGCCGCAAAAATCGCTACCTTGAAACTGTCGCCCGTCCGATAACTTTACCGTCTTTCCTTGTTTTAATTGACCGTAAATTGGCCCGGAAGGAATACCCGCAGCCTTGGCTTTTTCTACATCAAAATGTCCGGGACGATTTTTCTCAGTTACTCGATAACCAAAAGCAGTTACTCGGTGCTTTAAAGGAGCGCAACTAACAATATATTCGTCATCTTCATAAACAACTCCCTCGTGACTTTTGTGTACCTTTACCGGGTAAGAAAAATGAGTTTGAGAATAGCGAACGCCAGCTTGCAAATATTCTTCTAGTCCCGGTGGCCCGTAAAGATCGATGCGCTTGACATTCCCCGCCAAACCGCAGCTAGCCAGCAAACCCATTAAGCCGAAAATGTGGTCGCCGTGCAGGTGAGTGATGAAAATACGGCTCAGTTGGCTGACTTTGAGCTCGCTCCGCAGAAACTGATGCTGAGTTCCTTCGCCGCAGTCAAACAGCCAGAGTTCCGCTCGCTGGGGCAAACGCAGGGCGATGCTGGAAACGTTGCGCGATCGCGTCGGCACGCCGGAGCTAGTTCCGAGAAATGTAATCTGCAAGAGTCAAATCACCTCAATTAAGTCTTAAAAAATATGTTACATATATCCAGAGTGCGGCAAATCCGACATAGATCAAATAGTCGCAGGCAGGAACCGGGATAAATCGCTGTTGCTGCGAGCATCGAGTCGTTCCAATCTTTTTTGACGCACAAAGTGCCAAACCCAATTCTAACGTTTTCTTTCTGCCGTTCTCCTTCCTTTTTCCCGAACCAAACCTTCCCCTTAAAAATTCTCAAACTCGTACAGCACAGGAGGAACTTTTTCAGATGCAGCCAGGAGTGTTATTTGCTTCGTTTCTTTCGAGATTAACAAAACGCTACTTTTGGATTTCTCTGTTGTTTTGGCTGGTAATGGTAGCCCCAGCACAGGCGGCGCTGATCTTGCGAGTGGCGGTACAAGACGGCGCAAGTCAGATCAAAGTCGGCAGTTCTACTAAGGCTGCAATCCGCGACGGTAGCGGGCGCAATTTGGGGGAACTGTCTGCCAACAGTTCTGGATCGGCTCAATTTCGATCGGGCAAGGTGGCGATCGGGCGCTGGGCCGCCAATCAAATTTGGATCGAGCCGACCGGGAACGGGTATGTTTGGATTGGCGATCGGTGGTATCGCGGACGCACCCTTGTAGTTCCCGAAAAAGGAGCCTTGACCGCAATCAACTACGTCGATATCGAACAGTATCTCTACAGCGTTCTCGGTGCCGAAATGAGCGGCAATTGGCCTCTGGAGGCCTTGAAAGCCCAAGCAGTCGCCGCCCGTTCCTACGCTCTCCACAAGCGCCTCAAAAGCGAAACCGAACTTTACGATGTAGACGACACTCAGTCCTCGCAGGTTTACAAAGGACTGCAAACAGAATCTTCGGGTACTTATAGCGCAGTCGATGCCACCGCAGGTCAAGTTCTCACCTACAACGGTCAGATTATTTTAGCCGTTTTCCACTCCGCGTCTGGAGGACATACCGAAAATGTCGAGGATGTTTGGACTCAACCCCTGCCTTACCTGCGGGCTGTTCCTGATTTCGACCAAGGTGCGCCGGTTTACCAGTGGAAAGAAACTTTTTCCCGCGCTCAAATCAGCAGCAAGATTTCCGGCGTCGGTAACGTCATCTCGATGAAGCCGGAACGCACTACCGCTTACGGCAGCGTTTTGAGGATGAAAGTAGTCGGAGATGGCGGTTCTAGGGTGATGACTGGGGCAGATTTGCGTCGGGTTCTGAGTTTGAGGAGCACCCGGTTTACCGTGATTCCTCAGTATGCAGGCGGGAGCGCCAGGAACAGCGGCCAAGCTCCTACGAGTTTTCAAGTTGCTGGTAAAGGTTTCGGTCACGCTGTGGGCATGAGTCAGTGGGGAGCTTACAATTTGGCCAGGCAGGGATACGGCTACCAGCAGATTTTGTTGCACTATTACCGGGGTGCTGCTTTGGCTAGAATTGCTGTTCAGTAACTGCTCGGAAGAAGGGAGAGTTTACTGGTTGAACTGGCTCCCAGGCTCTTTTAACTGGTTCCCAGGCTCTGCCTCGTCGGCTGCGAAGATGGAGGCAGAGCCTCCGGATCTGCATTACCAGGCAGAGCCTGGTAACGAGTAAAATGACTAATGACTGTTGACTGTTGACTGTTTGGCCAATGCCCTGTTTGACCAATGACTAATGACCAATGACTAATGACTAATGACTAATGACTAATGACTAATGACTAATGACTAATGACTAATGACCAATGACTAATGACTAATGACTAATGACCAATGACTAATGACCAATGACTAATGACTAATGACTAATGACTAATGACTAATGACTAATGACTAACTACATTAAGGATAACTATGCAAAAGTGGGAATACTTTTTTGTGGATGCAAATATGTATCCTTTTGGCAATAAGCTGATTAGTTTATATGTAAATGGTGAGGAATTGCGAGATTGGAAACAAGGCTCGCTGCATCTATTTGTCAATCAGTTGGGGGAGGAGGGGTGGGAACTTGTGGCTGTGCGCCACGACTCGAAGTACGACCAAAATTCTTTGATTTTTAAACGTCCTAAAACTGTTAAGAAAACTCGGAGTACGAAACAGTCTCAGGCACAGCAAACTTGACCTAGCTCAATCTAATATTCATCGAATTTTAGATGTTGACTCAAAATCATTAATTAATTTCAAATCGCCCAATAGAAAATCTAAACTCCATCGATTCGCCGCTGCCATTCGGCATCTATTTTGGCTGACTGTTCTAGTTCTTGTTGGGTTAATTCGGTTTCTGTTGTATAAGCTAAGTCTTCTCCTGTGAGAACGTTTTCTGCTGCAAATTCCCTCGCGTAGCTTAATTTTTGCTGCAAGTTGGCATCTGGTTGGTTTAATAACGCGGCTCGCTGCTGCCGCTCTTGATTCCGGGTTTCTATCTTGCTATTTTTCCACTGAATCCAGAAGTACCTAATTAAGGGAATTGTCAAAAATCCGATGCCGTAAATCAGCAGTAGTGGATAGATACCGCTGACGAAACCGATAAATCCACTGGCGATCGCACTTTTTGTTAATAAATTCCCCAAAACTAACGCACCGACAAGATTTACGGCTCCCAACCCTGCCGCGAGCATGACTTGGCCGGAGCTGGCGTGGCTGAAACGCCACAGCATTTCTCGCAAATAAGCTCCTACTGGTTGAGGATTTTTTTGGACTGCTGTGGTTTGCAATTGCGGAAAATGGTAGACTATTTGTCCTTCGGGACTGACTTCGGGGCGGCCGTCAAAACGCGCGAGAGCCGGCAGCATATATTCTTCGTATTCTCGCGCGTATCCTTGTCCGAGATTGTCGAGATAGGGCGCTATTTGTTCGGCGACTACGGCACCTCGGTTGTTGCGAATTGCGGCGGCAATATCGCTCCACTTGCGCTCTTCTAAATTGTAATTTGGATTGCCATCTCCAAATAGAAAGGAGAAAACTGCTTCCAGAAAACTCATCTGGGGTTTTTGGCCGCTTAAGCGCGATTGCTGCTGGTAGTAAGGTTCGTTATGGTTCCAGTAAAATATCCAGGGTAACTCGTTCCAGAAGTAGGGAAAAAAGAAAAATCCGCCGCCTCTGTTACCGTCGCTTCCGCCTCCGCCTCCGCCTCCGCCGTTATTGTCGCTGTTCATGCTGGAGAGTAAAAGAGTGATGGCCACAAAAATTAAGAGAATGGAAGCTACCAGCACTATGCCAAAAGATACTCGAATCAGGTAAAATAGAATTTTCCAGATTTTTTGCCACCATTCCTGCAACTGCAAGCGAAAGAATTTGTTTCGCAAAATATCTCGAAAGTTGTTGGGAAATAGGTAGGCAATGTCGCCGGATTCTGCTACTTGCAGGTGACCGCCTGCTTCGGAGGCGAGGGTTAACAGTTCTCGCTGGGCAAAATTAACGTCTAATCCAGCTTTTGCTGCCACGTCTCCAACCGTAACGCGGTAGCCAAGTTGCTCGACGGCTTGCATAATGGTGGGATTCGGAGCCATAGGTTTCTCTCTGTGAAAATTACCCGTTTGTTTTATTATATATTGCGGGAATTCAAGCTGGTTTTGACTCGCAGGTTTGTAAATTTTTTTGATGATGCTCTTGACTTTTGCGCGAAATATTGCTATGGTTTTTGCCCGATCGCCCGTAGAGTGCGGTCAATAGGTTAAAGAAATGTGGTTTTTTTTGGCAAGTCTGGCAAGAGTTATTTAAAATGGATGGGATTTGCACTCTTTTGCACCTCGCAAGCGCGTGTTTTCAGGTTTGCAGTTGTGTCTCACCAGCGTTGGCAAGCGTCGGCGGCCGGACGGAACCGAAACAGTCGCAAAACTCTTAATAGGAAAACTTTACAGGCTAACATTTTTGATTGGCCGTTAACCAAAGAATCGAATTATGCCCAGAACTCAACGCAACGATAACTTTATTGACAAAAGTTTCACGGTAATGGCCGATATCATCCTGAAGATTATGCCGGCGAAAAAGCAGGCTAAGGAAGCTTTTGCTTATTATCGGGATGGTATGTCGGCTCAATCTGATGGAGAATATGCTGAAGCGCTGGACAATTATCAGGAAGCGCTGAAGCTTGAGGAAGATCCTTACGATCGCAGTTACGTGCTGTACAATATGGGTCTGATCCATACTAGCAACGGCGAACACGATAAAGCTTTGGAGTATTACAGCGAAGCGCTTGAACTCAATCCCAGAATGCCGCAAGCGCTGAATAATATTGCGGTGATTTACCACTATCAAGGGGAAAAGGAAAAAGAAGCTGGCAATGTGGAAGCGGCGGAAGGGTTGTTTGATAAAGCTGCGGATTATTGGAAGGAGGCTATTCGCTTGGCACCGAACAATTACATTGAGGTGCAAAATTGGCTGAAGACGACAGGGCGATCGCAAATTGATGTGTATTTTTAACTGTGATGGGCATGGGGCATGGGGCATAGGGCATGGGGCATAGGGCATAGGTAATTGGTAATAGTTAGTAGTTAATAGTTAGTAGTTAGTAGTTAGTAGTTAGTAGTTTCTCTAATAACAAATAACCAATAACCAATAACCAATAACCAATAACCAATAACCAATAACCAATAACCAAT
The DNA here is from genome assembly GCF_015207285.1 of Tychonema sp. LEGE 07203. GTDB lineage: Bacteria > Cyanobacteriota > Cyanobacteriia > Cyanobacteriales > Microcoleaceae > Microcoleus. The sequence continues at coordinate 51,531 of NZ_JADEXD010000007.1, forward strand.
AACCAATAACCAATGCCTCCGCTTCGCGCTCGCCCAATGCCTCCGCAACGCTAGAGCCCAATTCCCAATTCCCAATTCCCAATTTTTATGATTGATAAAGAAGAAGTTCGGAAAGTAGCCAATTTAGCCCGGTTGGAATTAACGCCTGAAGAAGAAGAACAGTTTACCGTTCAGTTGAACGGTATTTTGGATTATTTTGAGCAGTTGAGCGAACTGGATACGACTAAGGTAAAACCGACTACTCGGGCGATCGATGTTAGCAATGTAATGCGATCGGACGATTTGCAACCTTTTGCTGATGGAGAAAGTATTTTGGCTGGTGCTCCCGATCGCGATGGGGAGTTTTTCAAAGTGCCTAAAATTATGTAGGATTCCCGCTACGCAACTAACTGAGGAAAATCTCTGGAGGGGTGGGCTACCAATACCTACCCCTCCAGACAAAACTAACTGTGGAATATGCTGTAAGCAAGGGCGGGAAAAGCAGTCCCACTCACCAATTTTCTGATAAAAACCCAACACAATCTCACTCGTAGCGATCGATATTTAAAGTTTTTTTGGGTTAAAAAATAGTCATGTACGTATTAATTGGTGGAGCTGGAATGATGGGGCTGAGTTTAGCCCAGCATTTATTAAAACTCGGTCATACGGTGGCAATCGTCGATGCGGACCCGCTTGCGTGTCGCTTTGCTCGTGAAAAAATTGGAGTGATGGCTTTTGAAGGCAGTGCTGTGAGCATGACGGTTCTTCTGGAAGCCGGAATTAGAAAAGCAAACGCAGTCGTTACAGCACTCAGCGATGATGCACTGAATTTAGCGCTGATCGCCCTATCTAGAAGCTATGGTATTTCCCATATTGTGGTGCGAATGCGCGATCGCGAATTCCTGGAAGCCTATCGCCTTACTGGAGCCAGTCACATCATCAGCACTGTTGATTTGGCAGTTGCATCAATGGCGAATGCGATCGAATATCCTCAAATTGAGTCGATGATGCACTTTGAACACGGGCAAGTCGAGGTGCTAAAGCTGCCGGTTCCAGGTGATTGCAACGTGGCAGGGCGCACTGTTGCTCAAATTGCTCTAGACTCTGGTTTTCCCACAGGTTCGCTGATTATTGGTTATCAGTGTCATGCCTGCGCCAATCTGGAGATTCCGAACGGCAATACAGTTCTTGAAGCAGGTTCTACCATCCTCGTAGTTACTCGTCCAGAGCTAGTTCACTCCATGATTGATTACCTCGGCATTCGCGCTAGTCATCTTCCAGCGTTAGGAGTTTCTCATCCAAATCTTTGATGTAAGGCTCAACCAGATCCTCTGGGACAATTCGCTTGCGGAGCGCATCGCTAACGGCTCCTTTTTCTGCTAGAAGCAATCGCCGTCGAATCCTGTCTAGCCCGCTGCGATCGCCCTCTACTTGCCCTGCTTGATGTTGATTGTAAAAATCGCGCAGCATTCGCTCAGACTGTGCTACTCGTGCTTGATACGATGCCCGTAACTCCTCGTAAACTGACTTCGGCAATACGCCTGATTTCAGCAAACTATCTAGCTCATCTTGAGCCGCTTTGCAGGCAATCAACTGAACTTGTAGGTGCCCAGCTTCCTGCAATACATCAGAAACACGGCTGATTTTTAGCCGTTTTACCAGCCAGGGTAAACTCAATCCCTGTCCGACGAGGGAGAATAAAACTGCACCGAAAACCAGCGCAATGATGTTATCCCGTCCTGTCAGTGCCAGAGGAATACTGAGGGCCAGTGCCATTGAGAGTGAGCCTTTGATGTTTCCCAGAAACATAACGTGTTGCCAGCGCAGGGGAATCGGACGATCGAACCATCGCAGCCCCCCTAACAACAGATATACCGAGAGAATCCGTGCCAGTTGATAGGCGAAAATGACGAACAGGATGGATGGCAAAATTCTCCACAGCGTCAGCGGGTTAATCTCAATGCCGATCAGCAGAAAAATAAATGTATTGACCCCAAAACCAGCGTACTCCCAGAAGCTGAGTAATGTAATTCGATCGGAGGCTGATGTACTGCGAGAAAGCCCTAAATTGCCAAAAATGAGTCCGGCGATAACCACGGCCACCGCACCGGACACCCCCAAAAATTGCCCAATTTGGAATGTTCCTAACGCCAGGGCAACGGTCAGTAAGAGACTGCTCAACGGGTCATTTAATCGAACAAATATCGGCAGAATCAAGTAACCTAAGATGACACCCACGAGTCCCCCACCCAAGGTAACCACTAGCAGTTCCTTAAGTCCTCCTACGACGGTAAGAGAACCTGTAGCATAAACGACTAGAATCAAATTGAATGAAACCAGGGCAGCCGCATCATTGAAGAGGGTTTCTCCTTCCACGATGGTGGACAGCCGGGAAGGCACGCGGATCTCTTTAAAGACTGCGATCATTGAGACTGTATCGGTATTTGCCAGAATGACTCCGATCAGCAATGCCGGAATCCAGTCTAGCCCTAGCCCAAATTTAACCAAAACAGCGATAATGCCTGATGAAACGATCGAACCCGGACCGGCCAGCAGGGCGATCGGCTTAAAGGTGCTGCGGAGACGGCTGATATCTGTATTGATCGCTGCTTCAAAAATCAGAATTGGTAGGAAAAGATTTAATACTAAAGATGGATCTAAACCAATTCGACGCGACAGTACCTCGGTAATGGGCAAGCCTGCTAAAACTAAGCCTGTGACATAGGGAATTCGCAACCGTTGGGTTGCGAGTGCCACGACAGTTGCTATCAGCAGCAGAACGATCGAGATGATGACCAATTCGGGAATGGCTCCTGCGGCTTCACTATTTGTAGCAGGATTGCTGCCCAAGGAAGGTTGTTGGGCTACAATCGAGCCGATCGCCGATACTCCTGTCATCAACTCGTTTTCCTCAAAGCAATTGATAGATTAACTGTGGTTTTAGTCTACAGGAGACGGTTCACTCTACTGTAGACGCAACTGCAATGTACGTGGTTTATTTGGATGAATGCCGATGAAGCTGAAACAGCATTTTTGGGTTGGTTGGGCGATCGGGGCGATCGTCATTACCTCTTGTTCAGACCAAACTACCTCACAAAGACAACAACCTGATACAAAACGTGAAACTTCACTGAGATCGGTCACGTTAGATCGAGCAAAAGTTGTGATGGGACAAACCTTATATGTACCTATTTACTCACATATTTATCACTACAACAACCAGGATCGTGTGATGAACTTGTCAGCCACACTGAGTATCCGCAATACCGACTTGACAAATTCGATTATTATAACTTCCGTGCGTTACTACGATACCGACGGGCAATTGATCGGGCAGCAAATTAAGAGTCCGCTAGAACTAAAGCCGCTTGCTTCTACAGAATTCTTCATTGCAGCAGATGATACAAGGGGAGGATCGGGTGCAAACTTTATTGTGGAGTGGGTTGCAGAGAAAATAGTGTATGAGCCTGTCATTGAAGCTATCATGATTAGTACCTCTTCTTCGCAGGGCATTTCCTTTATCAGTCCCGCGAAAGTTCTCAAACAGTACAAAATTCAGAAGTAATATCAAATCCGGTAGCATCCCAATTGTAAAATCGAGTCAGATCGAATCCGCGCTTCACCATCCTGTATTCATCTCTCTCTTGTCTTCCTCTGTGTTCTCTGCGCTCTAGCACCGGTTAAATCACCTGACGATGCAATTGGAAACGATATGATTTTCGGTTAGTCGCTTTCAACCTTTCAACCCGTCACAACTGGGTACATTTACAGTGCGGGGCTTCGCACGACCAAGGTTAAAATTTTCCGATGTTTGTTTATCGTTTAGTTGGCAGGTTCTCCTGTGCGGCTGCACCGTACAGGAGGGCTTGTGAGAGGAGCTGGAACTCTGACAATTTCTTGCTAAATTCTCACTCCAAAAGATGCGGCTAATTCCCGTTCTGGCTGCATACCAACTGTTGGCGGCATCGATCGATGTGCTACCTGTTCGATTAATTGTAATTGCTGCGGCAGCATTTTAGCTAAACTGTAGCGTTCTAGGGCAGTTTGACGGGCCCTGACGCGAATTTCTGCCATGCGGGTAGGATGGTCTAAAACTTCGTCAATGCGATCGGCTACTTGTTTCGGCGAGAAGTAATCGACGATTAAACCGTTCTCTCCGTCGCGGATAACTTCTCTCACTGGCCCGGTGTCGGAACCGATTACTAAACATCCTGCCGATAAAGATTCAATCATCGACCAAGATAGCACGAAAGGTCTGGTTAAATAAACGTGTACGTCGGATGCTTGAATTACTTTTAAATACAGTCCGTAGGGTAGCGGGCCGACAAAGTGAACTCGCGACAAATCTAGCGGCACTTTTTTGAGCATATAGTCTTTGTAAGACTCGCCGTTTGGTAACGAACGGCCGTAACAAACTCTCTCAGAACCGACAATTACAACGTGACAGTTGGGGCGGCGTTCTTGCAAATAGGCGATCGACTCAATGAACTCTGGAAAGCCCCGATAAGGTTCCATTCCCCGCGATACATAGGTGACAATTTCATCAACGCCGGACAAATCTAAGTTGGGCAAAATTAGTTTAGCGCCCGGATCTGGTTTGAAGTAATCGGTGTCTACGCCGTCGTGGAGTACGGACAATTTTTGCTGCAATTCTGGAGGAAATTGCGATCGCTGCCAGTATGTAGGCGACAAACCCCAATCGCAAGAGTATAAATCGATCAAAATCGGCGCATTTTTGATTCTAATTCTCGCCATGTCGTCAACTGTTAAAGGTTCCGCCGGATCGAAATCTGCGTCGGAACCGATCGAGTGATAAAACCACTCGAAATAACACAAAAGCGGCGTATTTGGAAAAGCTTCTTTGACAAACAGTGTCGGCCCCCAACCGGAATGTCCGCAAATAATATCGGGTACAAAACCGTCTGCTTTAAGTTGTTCTGCCATTCTAAATACGGCTTGTCCGTAGATGACGGCACTTTCTAAAGGGCGGACGTATTGGTGAGTCTGCGGGTTAGGTTCGCGGCTTGGTGTAAATGCTGCTTTGCGAACGCCGGGAATGTTCCATTCGGGACGCTCGTTTTTAGTGCCAAAAACAATCTGATTTTTTGGATCTGCGCCTAAAGCTGTGATAATGTGGCGGTACTGGGCGGGGAAGTTTGGGTGAAGAAATAATGCTTTCATTGAATGTTGACTGTTGACTGTTGACTGTTGTCTGTTGACTGTTGACTGTTGTCTGTTGACTGTTGACTGTTGACTGTTGACTGTTGACTGTTGGTGATTTGTTAACTCTTACCAATAACAACTAACTGATGACTCCTAACTGATGATTACCAAGAGAACCCGCACGGGGGAACCGCCCCTACCAACTGACTCCTAACTAATGACTAATGACTAATGACTATTGACTAATGACTACTGACTGGTGCTTTGCAGATCCAGACGCAATCTCGCGGGACAGATTCGGTGTTTTTCAGGATGATTTCATAGTTTAAATGGTTGAGAAATTTTTCCATAATTGTATCGGTCATAATTGAGAATGCAGTGCCATCTCTGCGTCCCAGCAAGTTTTTATCCCACTCGCTGGCGAATTTTTCCCAACCTAATTCGCTGAGAATATTGGTGTGGTGAAACACGCAAATTCGATCGCCCCGCAGCAGTTTGGGAATGCGAGTCAGGTAGTTGAATATGTCTACCGGCTCTACGTGTACCATTGTATCGTAGCAAAAGCAGACATCCGCTGCACCGGGGGTGATGCCGTCTAATGTTAAACCGTCGAGTTTGACGTAGGAAACGCGATCGTCTCCCAAGCGCGATCGGGCGGCTTGCAGCATTTGACTGGAAATATCGGCACAAATTAGGCGATCGCAATATTTCAGCAGCAGCGAACCAGTTTTTCCGCCGCCGATACCAATTTCTAAAACCCGATGTTCTTTTTTGATATACGGCGCTATAAATTGCTGTTCGATCAGCGCTTCGTATTCAGCTAAGGAGTTGGCGGCACCAGCAGCTTTACCTATCCATTCGTCGCCAATATGGGCAAGTTCGGCATTAGTTTTTTGCCACTCTTGGGCGTAACTGTCCCATGCGGTTTCATAATCTACTCTTGGGCGATCGGTCATTTTTTCATCAATCATTTTTGATTATTTTATAGTATAGATGTCTGGATTCTCAATATGTTCCGCAAGTCTTCATTTCTCATTCCCCTGTGCTACCAATTATATCAAATCCGGTCTTCATTAGTAGAATAATTCATCTCTCCATTCTCTCCCTCTGTGTCCTCTGTGTTCTCTGCGGTTTAATAATTCCGGTACAGCCGGATTTGATCTTACCAATTATCAATGCCCTGTTGGCCCGATACCCAATGATTAATGACTGCTGAAATATGCTTCGCAAAAAATCTCTGCATAAGCTTGAGTCATTTCCTCAAAAGTATTCAGTGAATCCAAGACATATTTAGCATTTCCAGCTAACTGCTGGCGCAATGCTTTATCCTCCAATAAACTCATCAAAGCTGCAACTAACTCTTCCGGGCGATCCGGCGTATAAAACAAACCGTTAATTCCCGGCCTGACTTGTTCTTTGATTCCAAAAACAGGCGTTGTAATAATTGGTAAATCGCAAGCCATCGCCTCCAAAATCACTCTCGGAAAACTTTCGATGCGAGAAGTACAAACAAAAATATCCGCCGCTTTGTAATATTTTACTGTCTCTGAAGTTTCAGAAACTACTGTCACCCTTTGCCGCAATTCTTCCGGCAATTGGGCTACCAAATCGGCTAATTTGTTGCTGTAAATACTCGGCCGATCGCCCACAATGAAACACCTAATTTTATCGTGACATTTTTCAGGCAAAAGTGAAAGTGCCTTAACTAAATCCTGCTGGCCTTTGCGTTCGCACACTGTCCCCAGCAGCAAAATTACCACATCTTCGGCTGCAACACCTAAACTTTTTCTGGCAACTTCTGAAGTATCCAAATTTTCCAGTTTGCTCACATCTAAACCGTTGTGAATCACTGTAAAATTGTGGTGGCTGTTGAGAGGCAAATACCTGTCCCGCGTTGCATCCGCCACAAAAATCACCTTGTAAGGAAAGCGGAAACATTCCAAAGCTCTCGCCGCAATCTCCGAACCAAACCTATTAAAATAAGTTTGCCAAGGTTCGCTTTCGTGCACGTTCCACACCGTCGGAATTCCGATTTCCTGCGCCGCATCAACTACGAAGAAATTTTCTAAAGTATTGGCATAAATTGCATCTACTTTTAAACTTTCAATGTAATTGCTAAAACTGCGGATAGCTTCATCGTAAGCATCGCGTTGATAGATGTGTTCGAGGGGATTGTCGCGCACAATGACTTGAATTCCCTGCTGTTCGTAAGCTTGACGCAGGGGGCCGTCTGTGGTGCAAAGTACGATCGGCAAAATCGCACCCTCAGCCGCCAATTTCACCGCAATTTCGTACTGGTGCAGCGGCGCACCCGTAAAATCCAGCGAATTGCTGCACATCAAAACTTTGATAGGATGAATCAGATTCTCTGCTTCTCCTACCAACAAACCAGCATCAGAAACTTCCAGTGTATAACCCTCTTCCTTCTTCCCTCTTCCTTCTTCCTTCTTCCCTCTTCCTTCTTCCTTCTTCCTTCTTCCTTCTTCCTTCATAAAAACCCGTCGCGGTTGAATATGAAAATACTCATCTTCCAAAGACAAATGAGGACTGTAAAAACCATCATTTTTTCCCGCATACTTGCGCCTAAAAGCTGCAACTTCTTGAGGATTGTCAGTAAAACCCCTAGAAGTTCCCTCCTTGTGTAACAACTCCGCATCGGGACAGTAAACGCACCGATAACCGCGTTCTAACAATCGGTATCCGTAATCTGCATCGTTGTAAGCAACAGCAAAATTCTCCTCATCAAAACCGCCCAATTCTAAGAACAATTGACGCGGAGTAATCGTGCAAGCGGCTGTTACCGCCGAGTAATTTCGCGCCACCATTGCTTGAGAAAGATAGCCTCGATTATTCTTGTCCATCAGCTTAAAAGCGTGACCGGCCAAACCGTGATGCAGCCCGTGAATTATGCCGGCGTGTTGAATTCTGCCGTCGGGATATAACAGCCTCGCGCCGACTGCACCCACAGCAGGAATTTGAGCGTATCCCACCATTTGGCTGAGCCATCGCGGGTTAATTACTTCAGTATCGTTGTTCAAAAACAACAGGTATTCGCTGTCAACTTGTTCGACAGCGCGGTTGTTAATTGCCGCAAAACTAAACTTGCCTCCAGGATTTTTAATTCGCAAAACTTGACAACTTAACTGATTTAAATATTCCAGGGTTTTGGGGTCGTCGCTTTCGTTGTCAATGACCGCAATCTGATAATTTTTGTAGGTTGTAATTTCGAGAGAATCGATACAGGCTTTCAGCAGTTTAACTTGATTTTTAGTAGGAATAATCAAAGTTACTGACGGGCCATCATCAGGGAAATCCTGGGCAAATATGCCCAAATTTTCTGCGATCGCCCAGGCGTGCTGAGCGACAGTTCCCTTGATTTTTCTGCGGTTTAGTGCGTCTTGAATGGCTTGTTGACCTGCGGAAAAACTGGATGGTTTCGCTGCTCCTGATACTGCTGTAGAGCCGGGTGCAGTTCGCCAGTGATACAGCACTAGCGGCAGGTGGGCGACGTGGCGAGAAATTTCGGTTGCTCTTAGGGCAAAATCGTAATCCTGCGAGCCTTCAAAGCCTAGCCGCAATCCGCCTATTTGTTCAAAAATTTCTTTTTTGACGGCGCACAAATGACCTAGATACATATAGGAAAGCAGCAGTTCTGGCGACCATTCGGGTTTGAATTGCGGGGAAAATCGGCGACCTTTGGTGTCGATTTTGTCGTCGTCTGAGTAGAGAAAATCGGTGGTTGGATGGGTGGCAAAATATAAGGCGACTTCGCCTAATGCGTCGGGAGTTAGTTCGTCGTCGTTATCTAAAAACAGGATGATGTCGCCTGTGGCGAGGGCGGCGGCGCTGTTGGTGGCGGCGCTGATGTTGCCGTTTTCTGTGCGAAATGTGATGCGGATACGATCGTCCTTTGCGGCCCAATTTTTCAAAGTTTCAGCAACCCTAGCGTCGGTGCTGCAATCGTCGGCGATGCAGAGTTCCCAGTTTTGATAAACTTGATTGATTGCGCTGTCGATCGCACTTTCGAGAAAATCTATCTGCGGATTGTAAACTGGCATTACCACCGAGATTTTTGGCAGCGCTTCCCCACAGGATTTTAACCGAGAAATCAGGTAATCGCGCGCGCGATCGTTCCACTGATTCACCTGCAGCCAAGCATCATACCTATCAATCGGTGAAGCAAGCACAAAACCCGCTGGTGGCAGCAAATCTCCCGGCGCAGTAAACTGTTTTTGCTGCTTGTAAATCTTCCCAAACTGACGCATCACCTTCACAATTTCCCAAGGCATCGGCACAATTCTGCCGAGACGCTGTTTTCTCTCCCTCGCCCGCTGCCGGATTGCCTCTACAAAACTCGAAAACTCCTCAAATTTATCAGCACTTCGCTGCCAAATATGGTTGCGCCGCACCGTCAATATTTTCGGCGCTTGAAAATACAAAATTTCCCCATTTTCTAACTCGGCTTGCAGAGAAACGTGCCATTCACCCGGAGGCAAATTGACAAGCGCCTCAAAGCCGCTTTCCGAACTGTTCACCCAGTCAGGAAACACTTGGCCGACATCTTTTCGGCGCAAACCGTAGGCGCATTCTACAGAAATATCGCCGCACAAAAGACTTAATTTAGCAATTTTGCGATCGTGGTGACAACACCAACCAGCAAACAAAACTTGACCCTGACGCTGTTCCCACACCACCGGTACATCTAGCGACGCTTGAATCGTTGAAACTAACAGCGGATAAGCTGCCAAAAAATGCCATTTTCCTCCCTCATCTTGCGCTTCCAACAACACCTCGTGCCGTCCGGCGGGAGCTTGCAATTCAATTGTAAAACCAGATTTTTTTGCAGACTCAATATTAGAATACCAGCCAGCTATATCGCTTCTTTCCAAACCGCAAACAGCGGCAAAACTATTATTTTTAATTCTGGCGCGGACGGCTTTAATATCTTTTTTTGTGTTAAAAACCCAACCCACAATTAGCAGGTGGGAATCGTTAACTTGCCAAGTAGTTGGTTGGTCTAAAGAAAAAATAAATTTTGGGAATAGATCGCGGATTTTGTGCTTGAATTCCCACCATTTTTCTCTAAGTTTCCACCAGTCAGAAGACTTGATAGCAGCAAGTTCAGCCTGGATTTTAGCATTTTCTTGCCGGGATTGTTCCAAATCTTGCCGAGTTTGACTCTGGACTGTTTCTAAACGCAGTAATTCAGTTGATTGTTGCTCGAATTTAAATTCTTTTTCTTCAAACTTGACCTGAGTTTTTCCTAACTCTGCTTCTAATTCTAAGATTTTTGCTAAGGCTATTTTAAATTGCGATTCTTGGCCGGCAAGCTGTACCTGAGTCTCCCCTAATTCTGCTTCTAATTCGAGCAGTTTTGCTAAGGCTTCTTGAAATTGAGATTCTTTGCCGTCAAGCTGTACTTGAGTTTTTCCTAATTCTGTTTCTAATTTCAAGACTTTTGTTAAGGCTTCTTGAAATTGCGATTCTTGACCGTCAAGCTGTACCTGAGTCTCTCCTAATTCTGTTTCTAATTCGAGCAGTTTTGCTAGGGCTTCTTGAAATTGAGATTCTTTGCCGTCAAGCTGTACTTGGGTTTCTCCTAACTTCGTTTCCAATTCCAACACTTTTGCTTGAGCTTGTTGAAATTGTTCTTGCCATTGTTTGACTTCTAAATTGCTGGTTTTGTGCTGTTTTTCCAGCAAGCGGATTTTTAGCCAATCTTCAAAAGGCCCGACAGGAGATACTGGAAAATGAATAATTTGGTCATTCGACAATTTAGATTTGCTGCTGAGATTGCCGGCTTTGGTTTCTAAAAGTTGATATAGTTCTAACGCTTCGGGGAAATATTGTTCTATTAAGCTCGGTTTGTGACTTTTGACAATATCGTTGACTAATAAAGATGCTTCAAAGTTGTAGGCTGGTATTGCACCTAAGTTAACGTTAAATTTTTCGTTGACTCGATCGATAAAAAATTCGGGAGTGTTGCCGATCGGGTAAACGTTGGCCAGCAGACAGCGATCGGGAAAACTTTCAGACAATTCTAAGATTTGTTGGTTGTAGTGCAGCCACATTTTTACTGCCATTTCGGGATGCTGCAGCAAGCTGATATCGGTTCCCCGGCGGTACAGCGAATCGACTACTTCCCAGGGCGATCGATAAACGCAGATAAAATTAGCTTCGGGGAGCAATTTTAGCCAAAAATCCCAAAATAGGGCGGTTCGCGGGTCTTTCCAGCCCCAATGCTTGTCAGGAAGTTGATTTTGGTCGATCGCCCGTTTAGCAATTTCCACATATTCCGCTGCTACCGGAATTGTTTTTTCTAGCGTGCAGCCGAGTTCATCTATGCCGTGCGATCGCAAAACACTCTTGTGAAACTCAACAAAATCAACATTCTCGAAATGACCTTTGACATTTCCCACCGCCGGGCCCACTAACTTTTTACCAATATCAACACCGACTTTCTGAAACAAAGAAGCCGTTAAAGAAGTACCGGAACGGTGCATTCCAGTAACAATAAAAACCGACGGTTTGCTGTCATTTGTACTCACAATTTCTCTCCCTCGCCCTAATTCCCACACCAACTTTACTCGTTACACTCTTGTTGCCAAAAAATGCAACTTTAGGCAAAATTTCAACCTTGTTCCATCACGGTATTCCCAATCGGAAATTTCAAATTTTCCCGTCTTATTCTCCCGCTACCCCCAGCAACCGCTTGACTTGAAACCAGCCGCTTCTCAGCTTCCAGAACTTGCTGCTTTCCATTGCCAAAACTCGATTCTGCGATCGCTCTAATTCTTGCTTGAGATGAATTAGCTGATTTTCAGTTTGCTCCAACTGCATTTGCACAGATACTAACTGAGTTTGAGTTTGTTCCAATTGCGTGTGAGCTGAGACTAACTGAGTTTGAGTTTCTTCCAACTTCGTTTGAGTTTCTTCTAACTTTGGTTCCGTAATCATTAACTTACTTTGACTTATCTCCCATGCTATTTTAGCCGCCTCTAACTGAGTTTCAACCAACTTGAGTTTTTCATGAGTAGAGCCCAACAAAGACTGCGATTGCCGTTGGCCCACCAGCGATTTCACGCTGCAAATTTCCAGAATCCATTCCCAACCGCAGTTATTGATTGCTTTAACTGTCAACACATCCTCCGGTGTCACAGTATTTTTCGGCAAATAACAGTTCCAACCAGACTGCAAAATTGCATCTTTTTTAAAATAGTCAGCCACATCCCGGCGATCGTAAAAAGGCTCGCACCTCTGCACCAACTCACCGTTTACCAGCACCTGCACCTCCTCAATTCGGCCGTCCGGATTCACATCAGCCGCCCAACCTTCCAAATACAAATTCTGCTTGTTAGTAAAAGCAGCAACATCAACATATCCTCCAGGGTGGTGAGAAAAATTTAATTCCGAAAAATCTCTAGCCAGCTTATTTGTAACAACATACAAATCCTGAAACCTGCATATGCCTTTTTTGATCCGGTGAACAAAAGCTTTCCCGCCGCTAACTTTACCGACAATTTCTCTCACAAACTTTTCAGTTACATAAGTTGTGCCGTATTCCTCCTTATCCAAAGACTGACTTTCGCTTTCGGCACTAAACAAAATACCGTTAGCAGGCATTTCAATGTGAGCCGGCAGCAAACAGTCGCCGTGAACGCTAAACATCAAAATCCCGTTTTCTGTCAACAAATTATACAAATTATGGAGCCAACTCGTAAAAGTTCTTTCCGGGATATGGCTGAAAAAAGAATTAGCCAGAATGCAGTCAAATTTTCGGTCAATTAAATATTCTTCCGGTTTTCCCGTCGAGACAATACCGTTAACCCCCAAGTATTCAGTTTGAAACTTGACAGCGTTAGCATAAATATCAGAAACCCAAATTTGCTCCGGCGGCATTTCTTGAATCAAAAACCGGGTAAATCTACCGTAACCGCAGGCAAAATCCAGAAAAGACGGTACATTTTCAAAGCCGCCAAAATGCCAATCTACAACTTGTTGAACCGCATCCCGGATGCGTCGCCCGATCGCATAATAGCGCACCAAAGCTCGATCGCGATCGTCTTCATCCCCTCCATCTTCCTTAGCATTGCTCAAACTAAACAAATACATTTCATCATCTTCGCAGATATTCAGTTTAAAATCTTCGGGAAGCTTAGCTTGCTCTCGAATCAATGCTTTAATTACCGGATTTTTGACTAAATCTAAATTGAGGTTTCTCATTCTTTTTACAATTTTTTTACAGAATTATTAGAGCGCTTCGGTTGACTGTTCTTTTACCAGAAAATCAGAATCAATCACAGTTAAACACGGTTCTATCAGCAAGTCAACGATGCCGTTACCGCAGGATTCTGTACAAGACTGAACTCTAAACATCGCCACATCAACGCAGCGGTCCAGATAACTCAAATCCCCATCTACAGTTCCCACAACCCCCGCATTCAAAAAATAAACCCCCGGATTCAGCAAACATTTAAACTGAAACTTGACTGCAATTGTAGTTCCCGCTTCCACATACCTAACTGACTGAGTAGAAGCCTTCAAAGAAGCACCCGCCAACTCAAAACCGCTAATCGTTTTAATCAACATTCCAAACCTTACTTTGGAAGTTGACCGCGAGAAAGTAACAGAGTAAGTGTAAATATAATCTTGACGGCCGATCAAGTGATTTACCACATTTCCCTGCAGCGTTTCGATGCGGGGGCTGATAATTTCCGCTCCGCGAGACGGATACCGCACCGTATTCGACGGTATCATCCCCGGATCGAAAAATTCATCATAATGTTCCTTGGGTTGGGAAAGATATTGCTCCGGTTCCACCTCTGTTTTTGTGCTTTCTAAATTAACATCCTGAAGAGTTTTTTCACTTTCCTGTTTTGTCAGTTGGTTGAGAACTCGAATATCTGACTTCAACTCCAGAACCCGATCCGGATCGGCATAAATCAGCTTTTGATACTTAGAAATTACCACCTTCGGCGTGTGAGCGAGCAACAATTCCCCGCTATCCATTAAAATCGCCGACGTACAAAGCTGCACCACAGATGTAGCAGCGTGAGAAACAAATAAAATCGTTCCGCCACTTTCTTGAATGCTTTGCAATCGGGCAAAACACTTGCGCTGAAAAGCTTCGTCGCCCACCGAAAGCGCCTCGTCTACCACTAAAATATCTGGCTCGACGCTAGTCGCAACGGCAAAAGCCAGCCGGACAAACATACCGCTAGAATAAGTTTTGACCGGCTGGTCGATGAAATCTCCTATGTCGGCAAAAGCAGCTATTTCGTCAAATTTTTCTGCGGTTTCTTTGTGATTGAATCCGAGTATTTGAGCGTTGAAAAATACATTTTGCCGTCCGGTAAATTCCGGGTTAAACCCGCTTCCGAGTTCCAACAAAGCGGAGACTCGCCCTTTTACCTGGACGCTTCCTGCGGTTGGTGTCAGCGTTCCCACAATTATTTGCAAGAGAGTGCTTTTCCCCGAACCGTTGCGACCGACGACTCCTAGGGTTTGTCCGCGAGCAATTTCCAGATTGATGTCGTGGAGAGCCCAAAATTCATCGGCAAGTTTTTTGGTTGGATAAATAATTTCCTTTAAGCGGTCTCCTGGACGATCGTACCGCTTAAAGCATTTGGAAACATTTTTTAGTGAAATTACATTTTCTGTCATCCGATTTTAGATTTGAGATTTGAGATTTGAGATTTTAGATTGATATTATGTCCGCTAGCACAAAAAATAGGTGCGGTGGAGAGGAATGTAAATCCTGAGATTTTTTATGAGGATTTTAGGCTTCACTACAAACCTTGACGGGGATTTTTGATGTTAGAGATTGACTTTAGGTATCAAACATATTACAGCACGTCAGCAAAAGCGGGACGCAAACGCCGGTAAACTGCAAAACCGACCCAAAATATAGCAGCAGAAATTAGCGTGGCGACACCCCATTCGCCCCAGTGTTTGACTTCTCCCAGCAGGATGAGGTCTCGATAAACCTCGGAGATGGCGGCCATTGGATTCAACCAAAATATCCAGGCTCGCCACTGTTGGGGGATGATTGATGCTGGATAGACGATCGGCGTCAAATAAAACCAAAAATTTAGAATAACACCTAATGTCTGAGGAATGTCTCGCAAAAACACGGTTAAGCCGGCTGTCAAATATCCCAAGCCGGCTGTGAGCAACAATTGAGGAACCCAAACCAGCGGCAGCAAGCATAAAGTAGCGTTGAGCTTTTGCGAGGATACTGCTACGATCAGAATCAAGGCTGCTAAACCGAGAGAACTTTCAATAAAAGCTGTAAAAATCGGCACGAGGGGCAGCAAACCGAGGGGAAATACTACTTTTTTGACTAAATTTGGCTGCCCTACTACGGATACTCCCGATTTAATCAAACCGCTGGTGAAGGCACTCCAAGGCAGCAAACCTGCAAACAGCCAGACTCCAAATGTAATGTCGCTGTTTTCCGGGAAGCCTGCAAGTTTGAGTTTTACCTTGAGGACGATCGAGAATACGTAGGTGTAAATCACCAATTGCGATAGCTGGTTGAGCAGCGGCCACAAATTGCCCAGAATCGAGCCTTTGTATTGAGCTTCCAAGTCCCGGCGTACCAATGTTGCCAGCAGATTCACCTTCGCCCAGCGCTGGCTGTTTGCCTCCTGCCGGCGACAGGCCGTTCGGGCTTTTCGGGCAACTCCCTTCACCGATCTGTGCAATTTTTTCGCCCTCGTTCACTACCTTCACACCTAAATCAACTCGAGCTGCGATGGTGCAGCTTTTGCTAAACCGCAATTATTCCACAGCCCCGCCGTTTTGATCAAGCATCTGCCACAAGAGCGAAGGATGTTATTTTAGCCGATCGCACCCCGCACTGCCGAACCGATCGCCCGTTTTTGCTCGCCGTCGTAGCCCCACCGCACAAAAAAGTCCTCATACTCGCCGCTGCCACTCTGCAAACTTGCCAGCATTTGCGACGCTACAGTTTTACAGGCGGGCAGTTGCAGGATTTGAATTAAATTGTGCGATCGCTCCTGCACTTTAGCAGAATTGTCCGCCATTTCCTTTTTTTGCTGGCGGGAATGATGCACGACCATTGCCGCCGACATCGCCAAATTTTTCACCAGCAGTTCTGCTACGATCTCAGGAGCCGATCGCAGCGCCTCGATGACTCCGGGTGACGGCCGGTCTGCCACCTGTCCCTCCTCCGTCAGATAGGTGACAAAAAACCCCCGAGCACCGTTCTGACTTTTCACCAGAGATTTAACAGCTTGCTCGATCTCGGCCTCTAAAAGCCGATCGCTCTCAATCAAAGACAGTAAAGATTGAGTCAGCTCGATCGCCTCCTCAAAAGTTATACTTTCCGAGGCTAATAAAGAAGATGGAATACTCATAACCACTCAAAAACTCTAAATATTCTGCTATTAATTGTAAACAATTCCCGCTGCGCGATCGCAAATAAATAAATATGGCTATAATCTCCTCCAAACAACAGCCCCCCGACCCAAACC